>JBLNDI010000084.1:0-34578 GCA_050261495.1 Bacillota bacterium | reverse complement strand
ATTATTGTATTTTCGGCGGCGTTTGTAATTGTGGCGCTGCTATATACCGCCGTTTTTTCGACAAAGCATGTCAGGCAGTCGTCAAAGCAGGACACCTTGATGAAACGCCAGCACTTAATAGTTGAAAAGGTAAGCTGCCTGTTCGGGAAACCGTCCCGCGGCGATGTAATCGTGTTTATAGAGAACCGGCGCCAGTATAATTACTGGGACCGGGTCAGCATATTCCTGGTTGATATCTCGGAGATTTTCAAACCGGTAGGACAAAAAACGAATATACGCCTGGTAAAAAGGGTAATCGGAGTGCCGGGCGACACTATAGATATCCGGGGAGGCAAGGTTTTCAGGAATGGTGAACCTTTGGACGAGCCATATGCAAAAGGCGCCACGTACAAAAGGGAACTGGACTTCCCGGTAACCGTCCCGGAAGGGAAATATTTCGTTTTAGGCGACAACAGGGAAATCAGCAAGGACAGCAGGTCTTTCGGATTCATCGACCACACCCAGGTCGAGGGAAAAGCGATATTCAGGTTCTGGCCTTTCAGTGAAATGGGGATTATTCATTAATCCCTCCCATCCTCACGTGGCATGAATCACGGAAAACAGTCATAAAGATGGACAAAACCAAATATTATTATTAATAACTGTGGTGCCGGTTTCACATGCACCGCAAATATTCAGCCGGATAAAAGCGGGGAAAAACATATGAGAACCGGATACGAACGGAACCAAACCGGCAGTAGTACAAGCAGTCTGAAGAGGGACATATTGCCCATGCTGTCGAAAAGAACTGCAGCTGCCATTGAAAACGCTCTTATATATGGATTGGAGCCGCTTGAAGAAATACGCCTCAGGGCGGAGAAGCCGCTTGTGCTGCAAAATTTCTACAAGGAATGGTTCATCGGGCGCGATGGCCTGTTGACATCCAATCCGTCAGGCAGTTTTATCGTATCAAGGGATGATATTAAAACTTCGTTGGAACTGATGAGCGAAAACTCGATTTATGCCTACCATGACGAGATATGTGACGGCTACATCACCATAAAGGGCGGGCACCGGGTCGGGCTGGCCGGCAGGGTGATTCTTGACGGGAACACGATAAAAAACATCAAGGACATTTCAGGTTTGAATATAAGACTGTCAAACCAGGTATACGGCTGTTCGAAAAAAATCATCGGTTATATTTTGAGAAACGGTTCTGATATATATAACACGCTGATAATTTCACCGCCCCAATGCGGGAAAACGACCATTCTAAGGGATATTGCAAGGAACCTCAGTAATGGGATCAAGGAATTGGAATTCAATGGAATTAAGGTTGGAATCGTTGATGAGAGGTCGGAAATTGCGGCTTGTTTCCGGGGCGTCCCGCAAAATGACGTGGGAATCAGGACCGATGTGCTTGACGGATGCCCTAAAAGAATAGGAATGCCGATGATGATCAGGTCTATGTCTCCAAGAGTTATAATAACGGACGAAATTGGCAATGACGGCGACAGGGAAGCCGTTCACAATGTTTTGAACGCCGGTGTCAGGATAATAACCACCGCTCATGGGTACAACATATCGGAACTCAAAAGCAGGCGCGAAGTTCTGAAACTCATTGAAGACAGGGTATTTGAAAGGTATATCGTACTTGGGAACGGGAAAGGGCCCGGGACGCTTGTGGAAGTGATCGACGGCAGGGAAATGAAACCTTTGGCGGGAGTTGATGCCAATGCTATTTAAGATTGTCGGAAGCGTTATTGTAGTATTATCCTGCAGTTTCATAGGGTTTGCCCTGTCGCAGGACCTGAAAAAAAGGCCCCGCCAATTGAGAGAATTGCAGGGATTGCTTCAAATGTTCGAAAACCATATAACTTACCTGTCGGATATTATTGTTGAGGCGTTTGAAAGAATCAGCAGGGTAGGACAGTGCGAAACGTGTGTTTTTTTCAGCAGGGCAGCCGAAATTCTCAGGGAAGACGGTTCGTGCGGCGCTCCGGGCGCGTGGGAAAGAGCGGTCCGCGAATGCATAAGGACAACGTCGCTTAACAAGGAAGATGAGGAAATATTGTCCGCTTTCGGCAGGTCGCTGGGGAATACCGACTTGGAGGGACAAATAAAAAATATCAGGCTGACCCTTTCGCAGTTGAAGGTTCAGGAGGAAAAAGCCGAAGAAAACAGGGACCGCAACGAAAGGATGTACAAAAGCCTTGGCCTGCTTGGCGGGGCGGCCATAGTCATATTGCTGCTATGATACCGGCAGGTTTTAAGCAAGCATGTTGTATAAAGGGGTTGTTTTATTTATGGGCGTGGACTTAATCTTCAAGATAGCCGCAATAGGCATACTTGTGGCCGTTCTGAACCAGCTTCTTATCAGGTCCGGCAGGGAAGAACAGGCAATGATGACGACTCTGGCCGGCTTGATAGTTGTGCTGCTGATGGTTGTAAAAGAGATCGCGGTCTTATTCAACACTGTAAAAACAATCTTCAGGCTGAACTGAACCAATATACCAGAAGGCGGGAATCCGTATGCAAATACTTCAGGTGGTAGGAATAGGACTTGTCTCAACCGTGATCATCATCATATTGAAAAGGCAGAGACCGGAAATTGCTCTCCAGGTGAGCATTGTCGCAGGCTTGATAATATTCATGCTTATAGCGTCAAAGCTGTCTGCCGTTTTGGAATTGCTTGAAGATTACGCGGACCGTGCCGAAATCAAACCGACTTATTTTACTATTGTCCTGAAAATAACAGGAATAGCATACATTACGGAATTTGGCGCCGAAGTGTGCAGGGATGCCGGTGAAAGCGCCGTCGCATCAAAAATCGAGCTTGCCGGGAAGGTGATAATCGCTGTCCTGGCAGTTCCGGTCGTTACATCATTGCTTGACTTGATTATGAAAGTAATACCTTGACCGGGGGCGGAATAATGATTCTAAAGAGATGCAAAAAAAATAGGATAAAATTGGCCGTTGCAGCAGTGCTTTTCATTGTTTTGGCGCCGGCTTGCCCCTGTGCGGCGGCAGGAGGCTGGCAGGATGAACAAAGCACGGCGGATATGAGTACGCGCATAATTGAGAGGCAAATCGAAACAAGCGGCGTCAATACGATTAAGGAAGGGCTCCTGGAATATGCAGATGACGAGAGTATTGAACTGTTGGAAGGATTCAGCGCGGACGAATTGATCAACAACTTGGCCGGCGGAGATATCGGGTTCGATCCGAAGGGCTTCGCCGACAAGGCTTTAAAATATTTTTTCAACGAGATATTTTTGAATATCGGCATCCTGGTGAAGCTGTCCGCGTTGGTCGTTATTTGCGCCCTCCTTAAAAACCTTGGGTCCAATTTCAATAATGAAGGCGTGGGGGAAATTGCCTTCCATGCTTGTTACATAATGACCATTTCCGTGCTGTTGGCCGGATTTGGGACGGCAGTGAGGATGGGCACCGATATTATAGGCAGGATGGTCGGGTTTATGTATGCCGTTATCCCGGTAATATTTGCACTGCTGATCTCAGCGGGCAACATAACGGCGGGGGGGATACTGCACCCTGTCCTGCTCATGGTTATCGAGGCGTCCGCTACGATTATAAAAGGATTTTTTGTCCCGCTGGTGTTTCTTTCGACTATCCTGTCAATTGTAAATAACATATCGGAAAAGGTCCAGGTGGCGAGGATGGCAAGCCTGGTAAAGCAAATCGTTTCATGGTCGCTTGGACTGCTGCTGACGGGTTTTGTCGTTATTATCCTGCTGCAGGGATCGATTGGCGCGGTGATTGACGGGGCTGCCAGCAAGGCTGCCAAGTTCGCTGTCAGCGCCTTCGTGCCGGTGGTGGGGAAAACCCTGGCTGATGCAGCAGATACCGTATTGGGATGCACCCTGCTGGTCAAAAACGCCGCCGGTTCCGCCGTAATGATCGGGATACTAGCAATCTGCATAGCGCCAATGCTCAAGATAATGGCCATGGTAGTCCTGTATAAGGTAGCCGGCGCTTTGCTGGAACCCATATCCGAAAGCCGGATTACAAACTGTATCAACGATGTGGCCGGGTCCATGCTTCAAATATTCGCTATGACGGCAGCAGTGGCGTTCATGTTTGTAATACTGGTCACGGCGATTGTCAGCGCGGGCAACAAGAGCGCCATGCTAAGGTAGGGGACGTTTTTATGCTGGAATATATAAAGCAATGGATTGTAAATATCGTATCGCTGGTTTTATTCATAGTCATGTTCGAAATGCTTTTTCCAAAGGGGAAAATGCGCAAATACGCAGGGCTTGCAACCGGCGCAATACTTATAATCGCCATTGTAAATCCCATGCTGGGACTGTTTGGCAGGAAGTTTGACTTTGTCGCAGCCCAGACCGTGAGCGGAAACATGATCGGGAAAACGCAGGCGGTGAATGACAGCAAGCTTCTGGAGAAGGAACAGAGGGAACAAATAGTGGAGGTGTACAGACTGAACATAATTGAGCAAATTGAGCATAATGCAGAGGAAATCGAAGGAGTGAAGGAAGCTAGGGCGGATATTATATTCAACGAGGATTGCGATTCACCAGCCTTTGGCGAAATTATGCGGGTTTATCTTGAAATCACAGACGGCAGCGAGGAAGAGGGCGCCGGAGAAAATGACGGAATAAACCCGGACGGAAAGGAAATCAAAAAAATAGAGAAGGTTAAAATCGGCAAGATAGGCGGTATCAAGGCGGCCGGGAAGAAGCCTGCCGGGGAGGATATCGATACGGAACTGGCTAAAATGATCGAGGACAGGATAAGCAGGGTTTTCGGGGTAAGCAGGGATAATATCATTATTAATTATGCAAATCCAGACTGATGTCAAGGGGTGATAATGTGGATTTTGTCAGGAATATAGTCAAGCGTATAAAAGAATATATCGCCGGGCATGACAGGAAAAAGCTGATAGAAAATACCGCGATCGTTGCAATAATCGGGATAATAATAATTATAGCCGGCTCCACAATATTCAGCGGCACGCCCGGTGACGAAGGCAGGGAACGAAAGGACAGCGTGAAAGCAGGTGAGGCGTCGGGGCAGAACTACCCAAGCGTGAACCAGACCGAAGAAAAGCTCAAGTCCATATTGTCCCAGGTAGAGGGAGTCGGCAAGGTCGATGTAATGATTACTTATGAAACTACGTCGGAGAATGTGCCGGCGTATGATATAAAAAGGAACACAAGCAAAACCGAGGAAAAAGACGGCGACGGCGGAACCAGGAGCATTGAACAGGAAGAATACGACAGCAGGCTTGCATATGAAGAATCGGCTACCGGCGGAGAGAAAACGCCGGTGATTATAAAGGAACTGGAACCAGAAGTCAGGGGCGTGCTTGTGGTGGCGGAAGGGGTGGAAAGCGTCATCGTGAGAGAAAGAATATGCAGCGCGGTTTCAGTGGTTCTTGACATACCCGCGCACAAGGTTGAGGTTATACAAAGGAAAAAGTGATAGGTGTTCCAAAAAAAAGATATAATCGAATAATCAGTTGAATATAATTATTTACTGAGTGGGACAAAAAAATGAAACTTGTTCGCATTTTCATGAAGGGGGCAGAATCATGATGGTTTTTAAAAGAAAACAGATAGTCATATTAGCATTAATACTCATGATAGTGGTTGCAGGATACCTGCAGTATAGCTACAGGCAAGGCAGCGAATCCGCGGAAGCCGAGGGCAAACTTGGCGAAGCGGTGTACGTGGACAACGAGATTTATAATGAAGGACTTGAAGGCTTGGAATCCGGCCAGGCGGAAAACACTAATGCCCAAAAAAATATCAGCGCCTCCAAGATGGCAGACGATTACTTTGTCCAGGCCAAGATGGATAAGGAGCAGAGCAGGAGCAAAAGCAGCGAGACGTTGAAAGCTATTGCGGAAGATATAAATGCCAGCGAGGAAATCAGGAATGAGGCGCACATCAAGATAATGGCCATGGCTGAGAATGCCGAGAAGGAAATGAGGATCGAAACGCTTATCAACAAGATGGGGTTTGACGACAGCTTCGTACTGTTTTCCGACAACGGAAGCGTAGATATTGTAATCAAGACTCCGGCGCTTTCAACTTCCCAAACGGCGCAGATTACCGATATAGTCGTAAGGCAGGGCGGCGTCGATGTGGAGGATATACATATCAGGACCCTGTATTGAAGTTTTACTTACAGGTGCAAAAGTGTTATAATATCATAATGGGAGCACAGGAAGAAAACGGCTGATTCCGGATGGTTCCGGCCTGGTTTTATATGTATTTCATGTGGAGGTAAACCATGGATGAAAATGTTCCGAGCGTTGTAAATGATATTGGCGCCATAAAAATTACCGATGAAGTAGTTGCGATTATTTCAGGCATTGCAGCCATGGAAGTTCCCGGAGTGGCAGCCATGAGCGGCGGGTTGGCCGGTGGAATCGCAGAAGCGCTTGGCCGCAAAAACCTTTCAAAGGGAGTCAAGGTCGAGGTTGGAGAGAGAGAAACTGCCATAGACCTGTATATAATCGTCGAATATGGCTACCGGATACCTGAAGTTGCCTGGACGATACAGGAGAAAGTGAAACAGGCGGTTGAAGAAATGACGGGTCTCAGGGTTGTCGAAGTCAACATTCATATACAAGGGGTCAATATAGACAGAGAAAGGAAAGAACAAACGGAGGAACAGACAAAAACAAGGTAAAATCGTATTTATAAATAAACCCTGCGGGGTTTATTTTTTTGGGAAAATATACTATAATGTTTCTATAATGCTTGCTTTTGACGAATTCTAGCCTGAGAGGTGGTACGACTAATGAATATACTGTTCCGAATCCTGTTGGCAATTTATGCCTTTTGCCTTGCATTGTTTTCGGCTTTTGGCGTATATGTCGCAATAGACCCCAATTTATTTATATATATTTCGGAGTACCTTAACGGAATCCTTTCCACGGACGGGGCGATAACTCTCAGGGCGGTCGTATTGGCAACGGCGCTGGTCTTCTTTATTCTGAGCATAATGTTTCTTTTGTCGGGAGTCAGAAGCAGCAAGGATAAAAAAGCCGTCAGCAAACATACTAATATAGGTGAGATCAGGATCTCGCTGAATTCTATTGAAAATATAGCAAGCCATACCTGTAAGCGGATTAACGGCGTCAAGGAATCAAAGACGATTGTAAGGAAGCTCGAGGACGGGGTGAAGATCGAGGCGCGCATGATTGTCATGCCCGACATGAGCATACCGGTAATATCCGAAGAAGTACAGGGACGTGTAAAGAAAGCGGTGGAGGAAGCTTCCGGAATAATGGTAAAGAATGTAAACGTGATTGTCGACAACATCTATTCCGGTATTACAACCAAGGCCAGGGTAGAATGAGGAGGTTTCGAGCATGAACCTTGAAAAAATTTTTGAAAAAGCTCTTGAATTTTACAACGCCCACAAGGGTGCGGTTAACGGCGCGACCATAGGTTTTATCCTGGC
Source organism: Bacillota bacterium (assembly GCA_050261495.1). Lineage (GTDB taxonomy): Bacteria > Bacillota > Clostridia > Acetivibrionales > DTU013 > JBMNKL01. The sequence goes on along the minus strand of JBLNDI010000084.1, from coordinate 27,141 downwards.
TGTATTGATACTGGTCATCGGCCTTCTGAAAGTGATTTTTATCATAATATGTACGGGAGTGGGTTATTATATCGGGAAAAGAATACATGACGACAAGGACTATATAAAAAATCTTCTTGACAGGGTTTTACCGCCCGGCACCTACAGGTAGGGAATGGAGGATAACCGATGGGACGAAGGGCAGCAAGGGAAATGGCGATGAAGCTCTTATTCCAGTTTGAATTTCAGAAAGAGGACATCGAGTCGCAGAAGAAACTTTTTTTTGAGGAATACAGTGTTCCCGAAAAGGACAAGGAATATATCAATAACGTTGTAGACGGCGTGCTTGGCAACCTGGCGTTTATTGACAAGTTAATCGAGACTCATTCCAAGGGATGGAAAATCAACAGGATTTCCAAAATTGACCTTTCTATCATGCGTTTAAGCATTTATGAAATATGTTTCAGGTATGACATACCATACAGTGTTTCCGTCAACGAAGCGGTTGAGCTTGCGAAGAGGTACAGCGGCGATGAGGCAGGTTCTTTTGTGAACGGTATATTAAGCAAAATACCGGACAAAACCGCCGTTGAAAATAATAATAATGGCGGTTGAGTGTTATGCAGGCTGTGAATGGGAATATCCTTACGGTATCCGAGGTAAACAAGCGAATTAAAGATATTTTGTCAAAAGACGCGATCCTTTCCGGGCTTTGGGTGAAAGGCGAGATATCCAACTTTAAAAACCATTACTCCGGGCATTTTTACTTTACTCTCAAGGACGAAAAATCTGTGCTCAGATGTGTAATGTTCCGGTCAAACGCGTCAGCGCTCGCTTTTGTTCCGGAGGATGGAATGAAGGTGCTTATACGCGGCTATGTTTCAGTATTCGAACGCGACGGCCAGTACCAGCTGTACGCGGAAGAAATGCAGCCGGATGGAGTGGGCGCGCTCTACGTGGCCTTTGAGATGCTGAAAAAGAAACTCCAGGCCGAAGGCCTTTTTGACGAATCGCGAAAGAAGAAACTGCCGTATCTTCCGCGGACGATAGGGGTGGTTACTTCATCGACAGGCGCGGTTATCAGGGATATAATAAACGTATTGAGCAGAAGGTTTTACAATGTAAGAATAAAACTGTATCCCGTGCAGGTTCAGGGCGAACAGGCGGCAGGCCAGATTGCGGCGGCAGTGCGCCGCCTGAATGAGCTTGGGATTGTGGACGTTATAATTGTGGCCAGGGGCGGTGGCTCGCTGGAAGAGTTATGGGCGTTCAATGAAGAGATAGTGGCCAGGAGCATATATGAATCGCGGATTCCTGTCATTTCGGCCGTAGGTCACGAGACGGATTTTACAATTGCGGATTTTGTCGCCGACGTACGGGCTCCGACCCCGTCGGCGGCAGCAGAGCTTGTCATGCCGGAGAGGTCCGTCGTGGAAAACCGGCTGGACAGCCTGAAAATGAGGCTTAGAAATGCCGCGGTAAAGAAAACTTCCATGGAAAGGCTTGCGCTGAAGAGGCTGGCCGGGAGCGTGGCGTTCAAGCAGCCTTATAACAAGATATACCAGGAACGCATGATGCTGGACGTGCAGAAGCGTTACATGCTGAACGCTCTTGCCGCCCTGAAGGCGGAATACGGGAAAAGGCTTTCATTGCTGGCAGCCAGGCTGGACGCTTTAAGCCCTTTAAGCGCGCTTGCCAGGGGATATGGTATAGTAAAGTCAATAAAAGACAATACTCTCGTTAAATCCGTCTATTCAATCGCGGCCGGCGACATGCTCGAGGTGCGCCTTGTTGACGGCAGTATTGATTGCACTGTAGAAGGTATCAGGGGGGACGAAAAACATGAGTGAGAATAACGCGGTTAACGCCAGTTTTGAACAAGCCATGGCGGAGCTGGAGGAAATTGTCAAGAAGCTTGAAAAAGGCGAGCTTACGCTGGAGGATTCGATTAATTGCTTCCAGAGAGGCGTCGAACTGACAAAGTATTGCAGCAAGAAACTGGACGAAGCCGAGCGAAGCATAACGATGCTCATAGAGAGCGAGAACGGAATAATAGAAAAGGAGATGCCATTATAAGAAAGGCAATAGTGCTATGGAATTTAAAACACAGTATGAAAACAGGGTTAAAGTAATTAACAATGCTCTTGATGATTACCTGGCGATAAAAGACGGACCGGGTTCGGACGTGTACAGGGCTGCGAAATACAGCCTGTCCGCAGGAGGGAAAAGGATCAGGCCGGTCCTGGCGCTTGCGGTCTGCGACATGCTGGGAGGGAAAAGGAACGAAGTGCTCCCGTATGCATGCGCTATAGAAATGATACATACGTATTCGCTGATACACGATGATTTGCCGGCGATGGACAATGATGATTACAGGAGGGGAGTACCTTCAAATCACAAGGTGTTTGGGGAAGGTATTGCCATCCTTGCCGGAGACGCGCTGCTAAACAAGGCGTACGAGGTAATGCTTTCCGACGCTTTGTCAAACAAAACCGATTTAATGCGGAAAATCAAGGCGATGCACATAATAGCGGAAAGCGCGGGCATCGACGGGATGATACGCGGACAGGCCATTGACCTGGAGTCTGAGCATGCGGAAATATCAGGCGATACCCTTGAGCTTATGCATAAATGCAAAACCGGAGCCCTGATAACGGCGTCGGTGCTTTCAAGCGCAGCCATATGCGGGGCGACGGAGGAGGAATTCGGTTTTTTGCGCGAATACGCCGAAAACATCGGGATTGCTTTTCAAATCAAGGACGATATCATGGATGTGAAGGGCAGCCAGGATATAATGGGCAAGGCTGCCGGAAAGGATGCGGCATCCGGCAAATCGACTTTTGTCACGGTATACGGCATGGATGAATCGGAGAAGCTGCTGGAAAGGGCAATAGACAAGGCCATATCGGCAATTGACTATTTCGGTGAAAATGCAGCGTTTTTAAAGGATATAGCCATGTTCGTCAAGGAACGCGATAGTTGAGTTGCCATAGCGACGGGCAAGCATAACGCAAACTTGCCATCAGGTTTCGTCACGGGCAGGCACTGTAAGAGTACCATTGATAAGCATGGCAAGGATAAAGCGCCGTAAAGCATTGTACCGCGCCTTTAAGGTTAAAATTACCATTCAGTCATTCTTTAAAGGATAATGAATATATGTTATAATAGTGAATCCAAACAAGGTGGCGCAGTATTCTAGTCAGTACTGCCGTTCCTCAGGACGGGCCTAAAAATCCGTCAAAGGGCATATCGATGAAGTTCCTTGTGCCGGCTTGCTGCGCCCAGCGGTGGGTCGGTGCTGGGAGTTAAGGTTTAGGGGCGATCTGCAATGGCATGCAGGCGTAGACCCCTCTACCGTGGAGACCCTGAATCGTAGAAGAGAAGCGGGCAACGCTGCAATGGCTGTTTGCGAAGCAGATCCGATTGCTGCCAGGCCGCATATTTCTACGTCCAGGGATTGAACCTGTTATGCGGTATCTTCGGATGCTGTGTACAGTGTAGCCTGCCTTGAGTGGGTAGAGGTGGATAATGGATCAGATGCATGAGTACTGGCCGGTATGAGTGCATTATCGCTATTTGAAACCATACTTGCAAAAGAGGCTAGGGAACGGACAGACTGCCGGGGAAAACCCCTAGACTGTTCCATGGGAAATATGCTGGGGATTGCAGTGTGGACTAAGTGGCAATCAGGCCGCGCCGGTGGCGACCCGGCGTCCTGCGGTTTAATGGGAAACCGCTGAATTGGCGACATTTCAGTATCGCAGGGGGAAATCCAGCCTGACCTAAGCCGCAAAATTTACTCAGCATATTGCCACCTTTTTTATTTTGTTAAAGGGGAATGGATCCCCTTGTTTTATATTCGTAATATTTGGAGGTATGGCGGTGGATGACAATAACGACAGGCATCCTTCGGAGAAGAAAATCGCAAGGATGCGGTCGGCTTCAGTTGAGTACAATTCCAAGAAGAGCAACATCATATGGATAATAACTGTTACTTTTACGTCTTTTATTATTTCAGCGGTTTTATCGGTCGCTTCTTCGGATATACTGAAGGATGCGGGAATATTCACGGCTTTTATTGTTATTCTTGTAATAATAACAATTAATATTATTTTCGATATTATCGGGACAGCGGTTACGGCTGCCGAGGAAGCGCCATTTCACGCAATGGCGTCAAGAAAGCTGTACGCTGCCAAGCAGTCAATCAGGCTTATAAGAAACGCGGACAGGGTCTCAAATGTGTGCAATGATGTTGTAGGCGACATCTGCGGCATTATCAGCGGAGCGGCAGGCGCTTACATTATTTTCAGAATAATCGGGAACCATGAGACGGTTACGGCGGCGGAACTTACGATAACAGGAATAATAACGGCGCTTACCGTAGGTGGCAAGGCGCTCGGGAAAAACATAGCGCTCCGCAATAGCAATAGTATAATATACAAGGTTGGAGTTGTAACAAAGTTTATTACGGATAGATTTTTAATCTTTAGAAAAAGGAAACCGGGAAATGGAAGAAACAAGAGCAGGTAAAAACGGCAAATTGCTTGATTGCGTAAATTTGCCTGAAGATATCAGGAAGCTTGATTTACGGCAGTTAAAAATACTTGCCGGGGAAATAAGGAATTTTTTAATTGAGAAGGTTTCGGTTACGGGCGGACACCTGGCGTCAAACCTTGGGGTCGTGGAGCTGACCCTGGCGCTGCACAAGGTTTTCAACACCCCGGAGGACAAAATCATCTGGGACGTAGGCCACCAGTCATACGTACATAAAATAATCACGGGCAGGAAGGACAGGTTTGATACATTAAGGCAGACAGGCGGATTATCCGGTTTTCCCAAGTGCAGCGAAAGCGAATATGATAGTTTTAATACCGGCCACAGCAGTACGTCCGTTTCCGCGGCGCTTGGATTTGCCAAGGCCCGTGATATACTGAACGAGAATTATTCGGTAGTCGCCGTCATAGGAGACGGCGCGCTGACAGGCGGGATGTCGTTTGAAGCGTTGAATGACGCTGGCAGGTCGCCTAACAATATTATTATCGTCCTGAACGATAACGGGATGTCCATAAGCAAAAACGTCGGCGGTTTTTCGCGTTACCTGAGCAAAATAAGGACACAGCCGATTTACTCGAAGGCAAGGGATGAATTTGACCTGTTCCTTAAAAAACTGCCGGCTATCGGCAACGGGGCCGCACGTGCGCTGAAGCTTGCAAAGGGAACTATAAAGTACATGCTGACGCCCGGTATTATCTTTGAGGAACTCGGGCTGAAATACCTGGGGCCGATTGACGGGCATAATATCGGTGAATTGGTTAAAGTTCTTTCAGGCGCCAAGGCAATGAAAGGCCCCATACTTGTTCATGTGCTGACGCAAAAGGGAAAGGGTTACCGTTTTGCGGAGAACAAACCTCAGGAATTCCACGGGATATCGCCTTTTGAGATAGAGACCGGCGAAGTAAAAATAAACAATGGTCCTTCTTACTCCGATGTTTTCGGGAAAAAAATGGTTGAAATGGCCGAAATGGAACCGAGGATTACGGCTATAACCGCTGCGATGCCCATAGGGACTGGCTTGGAGGAATTCTCGAAAAAGTTCCCCGCAAGGTTTTTCGATGTGGGAATAGCAGAGCAGCATGCGGTTACTTTTGCCGCGGGACTGGCCAAGGCAGGCATAATACCTGTTGTAGCCGTGTATTCGAGTTTTTTGCAAAGGTCATACGACCAGATACTTCATGATGTTGCGCTGCAAAACCTGCATGTTGTCTTTGCCATAGACAGGGCGGGACTTGTAGGTGAGGATGGCGAGACGCACCAGGGCATTTACGACTTGTCTTACCTTAACCACATGCCCAATATGACGATTGCGGCTCCGTGTGATTACAACGAGCTTGAACAGCTCCTGGAATACGCTGCGTTTATTCATAACGGGCCTATTGCCGTCAGGTATCCGCGGGGTTCGGGGCCGAAAATCCTGGCCGGGATAAAGCCTGTGCGAAAGGGAAAGGGAGTTAAATTGCTTGAGGGCGGGGATATAACCATTGTTGCCGTGGGAAACATGGCGGAGATTGCCCTTAAGGCAGCGGAGATATTAAAGGAAAGCGGAATCAGTGCGGAAGTGATAAATGCAAGGTTTGTCAAGCCGCTTGATGAGAAGTTGATTCTTGCGAGCGCAGGCAAAACCGGGGCAATAGCGACAATCGAGGACAACTGCATCCGTGGTGGCTTTGGAAGCTCTGTTTTGGAACTGCTTAACAGGAACGGGCTTGCGGTGAAATCCGGAATGTTCGGCTATCAAGACATACCTGTAGTGCATGGCGCAAGGGAGGACATATATAAAAAGCATAATCTTGATGCCGCGTCGATCGCGCGCAAAGTGATGAAGCTGCTGAACCGGCAGTGAGACGGGGGTGTTTGCTTGAATAAGGAAAGGCTGGACATCCTGATGGTTAGAAAAGGCTTGTGTGATAGCCGCGAGAAAGCAAAAAGCCTGATAATGGCAGGAGTCGTTTTTGTAAATGGGGAACCGGCTAATAAAGCCGGCAGCAGTTATCCGGCCGAAGCGGCAATCGAGGTCAGGGAAAATCCGAATCCTTACGTCAGCAGGGGCGGGCTGAAATTGGAAAAAGCAATAAATTATTTCAACATAGATCTTAAGGGGAAAACGGTACTGGATGTCGGCGCTTCCACAGGCGGATTTACCGATTGCATGCTCAAGCACGGGGCGGCAAGAGTAATCGCCGTGGATGTCGGGTATGGCCAATTGGCCTGGCAGTTGAGGAATGACGAGCGCGTAATCAATCTTGAACGGACCAACATAAGGTATCTGAAGCCGGAAGATATTAATATGGCCGTCGATTTTGCCACTATAGACGTTTCATTCATATCCTTGAAAAAAGTGCTGCCCGTAGTTTACACTTTGCTGGATAAAGAGGCGGGAGAGGTTTTGTGCCTTGTTAAGCCGCAGTTTGAAGCCGGCCGCGAAAAGGTCGGGAAACGCGGCGTAGTGAAGGATATAAATGTACACAGGCAGGTTGTTGAAGATATTGTAGACTTCGCTATTAATTCGGGGTATCGTTTCGAAGGCGTCACGTATTCGCCGATAAAGGGGCCGGAGGGCAACATTGAGTATTTTTGCCATTTATCGGTCACTGGCTCCAATGCTCCATTTAAAAATATATCAGCCCTTATAGAACAAACGGTCAAAAGCTCGCATGAGGAACTCAACTCCAAGTAGAAGTGACGAATGCTTTTATGGCCTCAGTAAACTCCTCGGGGAAAAGCATGGGGGTATGGTGGGCGCCGGATTCAAAAATACATGTTTCGGCTTCCGGGTAAACGGCTACTAATTCCTGAAACTTATCGATGGTATCATGGTCGTCCTTACTGTTAATTATTAAAGCTTTGCCTCGCCAGCCTGAAATATCGGGTAGTTCCTCTTTAAGCCTCTCGACAAGCGTCATATAAAAATCTATCAATAATTTGTGATTTATTTTTGAATAAAAACCGTTTAGGTATGCATTTCTAAATTCATTATAGCGAGAAACCCGGCAGTGCTTCATTCGCTTTTTAAACGCAAGCTTTATTACAAATTCCGGAATATATTTTAACGTATTGAGTTTTTTATCTTTAATTCTTTTAATAAAGCCTTTCGTTGGGTAAAATGTGTGGGCAAGAATGATCTTCTCGACATTTTCCGGGAAAAATGAGATAAAATATTGAGCTAATAATCCTCCGTACGAATGGCCGCATAAAATGACATGTTCAGCTTTTTCTTCGGTCAGGATATAATTTAACGCTTCTGACCTTAAACGGAAGGAGTCGGGCAAAAGTTCAAATGAAGGCGCAATTATTTTATATCGACTTTCAAGCTCATTTATCTGGTATGCCCACATTCCCGCGTCCATACCGCCTCCGTGCAACAGCACAAGTGTTTTTTCCAGGCTATCGCCGCTGGCTATATATTTCCAAACTCTTCCTTTATATTCTATACTATTGTACTGATGTTTTTCACAAAAGTCAGAATAGAAATTTCCGGCCGTCGTTCTATCCATTATCTTGATCTTGCAATTTCCTGTCATTTAACATTTTCCTTTCAAAAATGAACTGCCGGTAAAGCTTTCGACACTGTATTTTTAAGATTGCAAGCATATCCGGCCATGTTAATCGCTTCAACATGGTTTTGCCATAATGTAGAATATCATACTTTTTTATGCGTGGCAAACTATTAAATAACATGAATGTTAAATATATCTATATCTCAATAAATTCCGGATTACCTGTGTCCGAATCAACATACCAATGACATGTTTGAATTTATTATGGTATAATTTACATAATATAACTATCTGTCACATTATGACACTTATAACTTGGAAAATTAGTTAGGTTAGTGCACAAAAGTTGAAAAACGGTACAGTCTGGTCTTCAAATCCATAGAAACCGACGATGAAGTGCCTTCACATACTGTCAAAATTTAGCTACGCAAATTATCAGTATTACAATAAAATGGAAAATTGTTTTTTGCATAAATATACGATATAATGTATGCGGATGCACTTTAGAAGGACCAGGATTTGCTTTGGCGGAGGTATCAATGGATAGAATCGGTATTATAACAAACAGCGGCAGGGACGAAGGCTACAGGAACACCAGGTTTCTTATTGAAAGCATTGTGAAAAGGGGCCGCACGGCCGTCGTGCCGGATGAAATCGCAAGAAAAACCGGTATGGGCGAACCTTGCGGCGATGACGACGATGTAGTTGACAGAAGCGACTTGGTTATTTGCCTCGGAGGAGACGGTACTTTTCTTAAAGCGGCAAGAAGGGTGTATGGGAAGAATCTGCCCATGCTTGGCATAAATCTTGGAAACCTGGGCTTCCTTACGGAAGTCGACAGGGACAATATTGACAATGCCATGGAGAAAATTTTCAGGAATGAATATGAAATCGAAGAAAGAATGATGCTGGAAGCCGTTATTTACAGAAAAGGCGCAGAGCCTTTGCGGGATGTGGCCCTCAACGATGTTGTGGTTGCAAGGGGCGCGGTTTCAAGGATATTGAATATCAAGACGTACATTAACAAAATGTTTGTAGACACATTTCCCTGCGACGGTTTGATAGTATCAAGCCCGACGGGCTCAACAGCCTATTCGCTTTCCGCGGGAGGCCCCATAGTAGAGCCGGACATGGACCTGCTGCTGATTACGCCGATTTGCCCGCATATTTTGTATTCGAGGTCCTTTGTTGCAAAGCCCGACAGCAAGGTAAAAGCAGTTGTGGATGAAGAATACCGGTATGGAGCCATGGTAACGCTCGACGGCCAGGAAGGATATGAAATCAGGGGCGGCGACTATGTCGAGGTGAAAAAGTCGTCCCATTCAATCAAGCTTGTTAAAATCAACCCCAGGAATTTCTTTAATATATTGAGAGCCAAAATTTATTATAGGGGAGAGTACCTGAAAAAAGATGAAGTACAACAGGCATGCCAAAATATTGGAATTGATTGAAAAATACCCGATAGAAACCCAGGAGGAACTTGTCAGCAAGCTCAGGGAACAAGGGATGAATGTCACCCAGGCCACCGTATCAAGGGATATCAGGGAACTAAAGCTTATCAAGGTTATGGCGGACGGCGGGCATTACCGTTATGCGACCGTATCAAAGAACGAAGGCTCGATAAACGACAGGCTTCTAAAAATTCTCAGCGAGTCATTTACAGGAATAGATTATGCAAGCAACATCACGGTGATAAAGACGCTGCCCGGCATGGCGCAGGGTTCTGCCGCAGCGCTGGACGCGCTTAAATGGGACGATATCGTAGGAACAATAGCGGGTGACGATACTATCATGGTCGTATGCAGGACCGAAAAAAATGCACAGGAGCTTGTCAACAAGCTGAATAAAATGATCAGGTAAAAAAGGCTGCGGTAGCCGTGCCTGGCTGAAAAAATGTGTATTTCCGCAAATATGACTGTTGCATAGGGTGGATGGTATGCTTATACAACTTGAGATTCACGATGTTGCGCTGATAGACAAGGTCAGTATTGAATTGGGAGCCGGCCTGAATATACTTACAGGTGAAACCGGCGCCGGTAAGTCAATAATTATTGATTCGATAAATGCCATACTTGGAAGCAGGGTTTCAAAGGACATCATAAGGACAGGTTCGGAAAAAGCTCTGATCGAAGCTGTTTTTTTGACGGATAGCGACAGGGTCAGGGATATAATGAACGACCTGGGAATGGAGCCCGAGGAAGACGGAACAATAATCCTGTCACGCGAAATTACCCAGTCCGGCAGAAACACATGCAGGGTTAACGGGAAAATGGTAGCGGCTTCCTTCCTGAAAGCAATCGGCGAGAGGCTGATAGATATCCACGGTCAGCAGGACAACCAGTCCCTGCTTAAGACGGAAACTCACATCGAGCTCCTGGATTCCTTCGGGGGCGAAAAGATCCAGTCACTTAAAAGGGAATACCTTTCACTGCTTGAACAATATAAAAAGACAAAAGCCGAATTGAAGGCGTTATCCGGCGACCCCGGCGAACGGGAAAGAAAGACTGACCTTTTAAAGTACCAGATAAACGAGATAAAAGGAGCCAAACTGGTACCCGGGGAAGAAACCAGGCTGAACAAGCAAAAGATGCTGCTGGTTAATGCAGAGAAAATATCCGGGTCTTTATCCGCCGCCTGCAGCCTTCTTTCTTCGGGTGAAGCCCGCGGAAGGTCTGCATTGGACGTTATGAACGAAGCATTGTCGCATTTGAATACAATTTCGGGGATGGAAGAGAGTTATGATGAATTAAGCAAACGCCTCCAGGATATCATATACCAGCTTGAAGATATCGTGGGGGATGTGAGAAAATACCATGAAAACGTGGAATACGATCCGATTCTCCTGGAAGAAATAGAAGAACGGCTTGATTTGCTGTACAGGCTGAAACGGAAATACGGGCCTGACATACAGGATATCCTGCAATATTGCGCCGCGGCGGAAAAACAACTGGAAGAACTTGAAAACAGCGAGGAAACCGAGCTAGCTTTAAGAAAAAAGCTGAAGGAAATCGATATGCGTCTTTTCGAGATGGCGCGCCGCTTGAACGCGGAACGGACCAAAGCTGCTGCGATACTTGAAGAATATATCGGACGGCAGCTGGATGACCTGGAAATGAAGAGGGCTTCTTTCAAGGTGGATATACGGACGGACGACACAGCGGATGATACGAGAGAAAGAAAATATACCCAGTACGGGCTTGACAGGGTTGAATTCCTCATATCCCCAAACGCGGGCGAACCCTTAAAACCATTGGCTCGTATTGCTTCAGGCGGCGAAATGTCAAGGATTATGCTGGCAATAAAGACAATACTGGCTGATGTGGACAGAATGCCGACGCTGATTTTTGATGAAATTGACAATGGCATCAGCGGCAAGGCCGCCCAGAAAGTAGGAGAGAAGCTATCATACATATCCGGCAGGCACCAGGTGATTTGTGTGACCCATCTGCCGCAAATTGCCTGCATGGCGGACCATCATTATCTCATAGAAAAATTTGCGGATGACAAACGGACCAGGACAAAGGTAAGAAAGCTTGAGGGCAGGGACAACGTGGCGGAAATTGCACGCATGATCGGAGGAGCTGATATAACGGATGCGTCGCTGAAATATGCCGAGGAAATGATTAATAGCGCAAAAAAAGCAACTAAAGCATGATAATGCGAACAGAAGCAAGAAAATCCGGCCAGAAAGCCGGATTTTCTTGCTTTTATTCATTTTTACCTCCTGTTCATTTATTTGTTTGAATAAATGGTTTTGCAAAAGGTTAACTTACTTGCAGGAGGTTGAGCAATGAAGAATTTGACATTTGCAGGAAAGGTCCTTTTTGTCGTAATTATTTCAGTTTTAGCCGTAGTCGGCGTCTCATATTTCAAGGTTTTATTGACCGTACCGGGCGAAATGGTTCTTATAGAAGGAGAAGAATACACATGCAATCTCGGGAGCATCTTTCCAATCAGCATCAAGGCGGATACGGAAGGCATTCTGAAAATAAACGGGAAAACAGCAGGAAACTCTTACAGCCATGTCGGCGCGTACAAACCGGTTTCATTGGGCCCGGACAGGAGAGGGAATGTCAAGCTTGATTTGAAATTATTCGGCATCATGCCGGTAAAAACCGTTAATATAGATATCGTATCGAATAAAACAATCGTTGCTTGCGGAAATACTGTAGGCGTCAGGCTTAAACTTGATGGCATACTTGTGATAGGCGTATCGGATGTGGAATCCAACGGGAGGAAATTAGTCCCGGTAAAAAACACGGGAATCAAGCCTGGGCATATCATAACGCACGTTAATGGGAAAAGCGTGGAAAATATAGATGAACTGATTAAGTTTATTGATAAAAGCGGCGGCAAGCCCTTGAAAGTAAAATACAATACGGGAAAGGAACAAATTGAAACGAGTGTGACCCCCGTAATTTCATCCGAGGATAACAGGTATCATATCGGCCTATGGGTCAGGGACAGCACGGCGGGCATAGGCACCCTTACTTACTATGACCCGGAAACCGGCAAGTTTGGCGCATTGGGCCACGGCATAACGGATATTGATACCGGGACGTTGATGTCAGTCAAGTCCGGAGAAATAATGGAATCGAACATCCTGGGAATTAAGATGGGGAGAGCCGGAAGTCCCGGCGAATTGAAAGGCGTGTTTACGGAAGGGACAAGACTGGGCGTTATTGAAAAAAACAGCGATATCGGCATATACGGAAAACTGGATGAAAACGCAGAGAAAAGAATACCGGGAAAGACGTACAGGGTAGGAGTCAGATCGGAAATAACGGAAGGCCCTGCCAGGATTTTATCAAATATTGACGGCAAAAAAATTGAAGAGTACGAGATAGAGATACAGAAACTGTCTAGACAAAATGTTAACGGGTCAAAAGGCATGATAATAAAAATAACGGATGAAAGGCTGCTTAGCGCAACCGGCGGGATCGTTCAGGGAATGTCCGGGAGTCCCATAATCCAAAACGGCAAAATAATCGGAGCCGTGACCCATGTCCTGGTTAACGACCCCACGCACGGATACGGTATTTTCATAGAAACCATGCTCAGGAATACATCCATTTAACATAAGGCAGGAAATACTGTTGCAAAACAAGGAAATTATATTTGCAGTATTTAGGATCATTTTTTATCCATAAATTGTTGTAAATAGCTGAAATGCTTGAAAAATGGACTATAGAAGAAATAGAAAAAATAGAATAATCAAGATGAAGAATCAATATATGGTATGGGAGATAAAATAATACTTGATAAATAAATAGAACGTAAATATAATGGTTATAAAAGGAAATTAGCTGATGAGATTATGAGGAGGGGGAATTTACTTGCTGGATAGGAAAATACAGATTGTCATAGCAGATGACAACAAGGAATTTATCGACATCCTGAGTGAATATCTAAACAGCCAGAACGACATTGAGGTAGTCGGAACAGCGAAGGATGGCAATGAGGCTTGCGAACTGATAATTGAAAAAATGCCTGATATTGTCATACTGGATATTATTATGCCCCACCTTGACGGACTTGGCGTATTGGAAAAACTGAGAAGCATGACATTGAAAAAACGGCCGTTATTTATTATCCTTTCTGCCGTGGGACAGGATAAAATAACGCAAAGAGCTCTCGCCCTCGGAGCAGAATATTATGTTGTGAAGCCGTTTGATATTGAAGTACTGGTTTCCCGCATCAGGCAGCTTAAAGATTCCAGCCAGAATCCCGTTATAAGGTCGGATTATACGATGGAGTCAAAAACGCCGTACCACATACCTGTCCAGCGCAACCTGGAAGTTGAAGTAACCAATATCATGCACGAAATTGGAGTGCCTGCGCATATTAAAGGATACCAGTATCTTCGCGACGCTATCATGATGGTTGTCAAGGACCTTGATATTATCAATTCAATCACCAAGCAGTTATATCCGTCCATAGCGCGTGAATACAACACCACCCCGAGCAGGGTTGAAAGAGCTATAAGGCATGCTATTGAAGTAGCGTGGAGCAGGGGCCAGGTGGATGCCATCGACTCGCTCTTCGGGTATACCGTGAGCATCGGCAAGGGTAAACCTACGAATTCTGAATTTATTGCAATGGTGGCTGACAAGCTTCGTCTTGAGATGAAAGTCAGCTGAGGAAAAACCATGCGGACCCGGTCAAGAAGAAACGCCTTCCGTTGATGATGCAAAATCATAAAAGCGAAGGCGTTTTTTATATAAAATCCGGTATGTATTAATATTATAGACCTGTGATGGAAGGTTCTTACAAAATATTACGCCTGCGTCTGAAAATGCCCGGCAGAATACCTCCCAGGAACCGTTTCCTGTGTTTTTCCCTCCACCTGCCAAGTGCCTTGTCGACTTCGTCGTAATGCTTTTCCATCTTGTTTTCAAGCCTTCGAAAACCGTTTTCCACGCATGCTCCAAGCTCAAGCTTGCTCCTTGCAATTTCTTTCGCCAGGTGCTCACGTACTGTTTCCATCTCAAACGAAATATCCCGGGTGAGTTGTTTGCCGAGTTCATTAAAAAAAACCTGCATGGCTTCATGCTCATTTCTGCCTGCAGTTACCAGGGATGACGAGTTTGTTTCGGGTAGAACCCTCGGAGTTTCAAAAACAAAATCCTGCTGGAGTATTTTTTTAATGGCCTTTATTTCAAGGCCTTCGCTGCGCATGACCTTTATTTTGTACATGATGTTTGCCAGTTCGGCCGAATAGTAACGTCGTCCCCTTTCGTCCTTGGGGACAGGCAGTTCAAATTCCTTTTCGTAATACCTGAGGGTGTGGTCGGTTAACTGAAGCATTTCACTTAATTCGGTAATAGAATATTTATCCTTTAGTACTTCCATCATTTTCACTCCCGTAATAGCAGCCTTATGATATATAATACCATTTATGGTATGATAAGTTAATTATTTTTCCTAATATTTCCCCGGAAAATCTATTATATATAAATCGCATATGCTATTATATATTCAATTGTTTATACCAGCAGTTTATTTATGTCGGATATTCCGCTATGAATACTGAACGCGCCGGGTGGCCGAACAAAAATTCTTGCCGATGGAGGGCTAAAAATGAAAAAATTGCTGAATTTGCCGCATGCGAAACATGAGTCGACATGTTATGTAAACGGGCTGTACGATTTCCTTACGTGGAACGGCGGAAAATACGAGTACTTTTTGCTTCCGGTAATCGGGGGAATGGCAGGCTTTGCCTATGTGAAATTTAAAAAAGCCAATCCACCGTGCATGGTTTACTGGGGCAATAGGACGAAGGATCTGCTTAATACGCTGTGCGATATAATTGGCGTCAAGCAGGAAATCAGTGAAGGAAGAAGTTGGGAAACGATTTCCCGAAAAATCAGGGATTGTATCAACAGCGGCAAGCCCGTGCTGGCCGGCGCTCTTGACATGTACCATCTTCATTATTTTGAAGAAGTGTACGGCAAGATTCATATACCAATCCATCATGTTCTCATCGTTGGATATGATGATGAAAAAGAAGTCTTCCATATACGGGATTGCTGTTTTGATGAAGTGCAGGAAGTCGGCCGGGATGACTTAAAGAAGGCGCTTGATGTAACCGTGCCAGGATTCAGCAAGAGAAATACGATCAGGGTTTTTGAATTGACGGGCCGGTTGCCCGGGGAATGCGAACTTGCCGAAAAAGGTTTCAGAATGAAAGCGGAAAGAATGTTGAGGCCGCCGGTTGGTGTGCTGGGAATACCGGCAATGCGCAAATTGAGCAAGGACATAACCGCCTGGGACAACCAGGAATGCTTCAACCATATGGTTGCATATGCGGGGATGTCTCCTCCTCTTGTTCCCGAGCGCATGGAAGACTGCAACGGGCTGCGTTTTGAACAGGCCGGGCTGCTGCAGAGGCTGGGGCGGAGATATAAAAGGGATAACTGGGTAGAAGCCGGAGAGCTTTTCATGCATTCCGGGAGCGTCATTATTAAACTGTGTGACAGCGCGCTGAAAGGTGACGGCAAAAAGTGCGCCGAGTTTCTTGCAAAGATAGCCGATACGGAGGAAAGAGCGTATCAAATGCTTGTTTAAATGCTTTAGGGGTCAGGCTTGAATAATTCACTTATTGTTAAGCCTGACCCCGGGTCCGATTAAATTAACGTTGAAATGCAGGGTCGATTGGGATAAAATTATACTGGAAAACTAAAGAAAAAGCGGCTCCGGCCGGTTTTGGAGAGGTAATTGTATGTCTTGCGAAGCTTATTTGCACCAGGTCTTTGGTATCGACCGGGCTATTGCCGGTATGGCGCATGAAGCAGAAGACAGCGTCAGGGAAATTTTCAAAAAAATCGATTCCGTAAGGGAAATAAACCAGTACAAGGTTATTGCCGCAATGCAGGAGCACGGGCTGAGCGACTCGCATTTCAGCGGCACTACGGGCTACGGTTACAACGACAGGGGCAGGGAAGTCCTCGACCAGGTATACGCATCTGTTTTCAAGGCAGAAGATGCGCTGGTGCGCCACCAGATAGTATCCGGGACACATGCCCTTGCATTGTGCCTTTTTGGAAATTTAAGGCCGGGCGACGAATTGCTTTCCGCTACAGGGAAACCATACGATACGCTTGAAGAAGTGATCGGCATAAGGGGAGAAGGGGGCGGATCCCTCAGGGATTTCGGCATCACTTACAGGCAGGTGGAGCTTAAGGCGGACAAAAGCGCGGATATTGACAGCATAAGAAGAAGCATCGGCCCGGAAACGGCAATGGTACTGGTCCAGCGTTCCTGCGGATACGATTGGAGGCTTTCCCTGGGCATTGCGGAAATAAAAAAGATAGTTGATGCGGTCAAGGATATAAACAAAAATATAATCGTGCTGGTGGATAACTGCTACGGGGAGTTTGTCGAGACGGAAGAGCCGGTCGAGGCAGGGGCGGACCTTGTCGCCGGATCGCTGATAAAGAATCCAGGCGGAGGATTGGCGCCGTCAGGCGGATATATTGCGGGCAAAGCCAGGTGCGTTCGTAACGCCGCGTACAGGCTTACAACTCCCGGGACCGGGAAGGAAGTCGGAGCAACGCTCGGCAACAGCAGGCTCATGTTCCAGGGGCTTTTTCTCGCGCCCCACGTGGTGGCTGAAAGCTTGAAAGGAGCAGTTTTTTGCGCAAGGATGATGCAGATGCTCGGATTTGATGTTTCACCGGCGCCTGAACAGCCTCGCAGCGATATTATACAAGCCGTGCGTTTCAATAATCCCGAAAGCATGATTGCTTTTTGCCAGGGCATCCAGAAAGGCTCTCCCGTAGACTCGTTTGTGACGCCGGAACCATGGGATATGCCGGGCTATGACAGCCAGGTGGTCATGGCGGCGGGAGGTTTTATACAGGGCTCATCAATTGAGTTGAGCGCCGATGCCCCGGTGAAACCCCCTTACATAGCTTATATGCAAGGCGGGCTGGTTTACGAGCATGCCAAGCTTGGCATTATGATTGCCCTTAAAAACATGAGGGAAAAACAGTTGATAAGGCTTTAAGATTAGGTATGAAAACGAAAAATGTAAAAGAGAAAAATGCAAGCAAACAAAAGGGAAAGATGGTTGAGTTCCCGGGAAAGATGAGCAGCAAAGCCGGCGCCGGGAACGCAGGCGTCGGCAAAACCGGTACAGGGACGACGGATAATGCGCCAAGGCCTGTTTTTATTCTCAGGCGGGCGACCCTAGGCGGCCTGTTTTTATTCTTGTTTGCCTTGCTTTATATACCTTCCTTGTTTAATTGGCTGACCGGAAATCATGTGGCTACGGATATTGTAAAGAACGGCATAATTGAGGAGTACATCCGGACCAACGCGATTATAGTAAGGGACGAAGAATTGCTGGAACCTTTAGAGGTCGAAGGGAAATACATACCGGAAGTGGGCGAAGGCGAAAAAACGGCCGCTTTTTCAACCGTAGCGATGATAATTGACGATGCGTACGAGAAGCTGCTGCAGGATATCGAGACAATCAACGCAAAGATAGTCAAAGCCCGGATCGAGAAAGCGGAAAAATCGGATTTCTTCTCAGAAGACCTGGCAAAGCTGGACGCTGAAGTAGAGCAAAAAGTCCAGGACCTGATTATGGCCTGCAACGCTTCCAATTTCGAGGACATGGGCAGATGCCGGACGGAAATCGGCAAGATCGTTGAAAAAAAGGCTGAAATTATCGGGAATAATTACACCGACGGCTACATTAGTTCATTAATACGGCAAAAAGAGGCCATCCGCGATAAAATAAATTCAAATACAATCCATGTCAAGTCGGCTATTTCAGGAATAGTGTCCTATGTAATTGACGGCTTTGAAACAGAATTGACCCCGGCGAAACTTGATACGCTTACACCGGAAAAACTGGATGAAATCAGGATGCTGGATGCGCGGAAGAGAGCTGTGACGGACCGGGCGCAGGCCGGGGTTTCGATCGCGAAGATAATAAAGGGACCGGATATTTATATCGCGGCCGCTCTCCCTGCCGAAGACGCAGCCAGGTTTACGACGGGAAGCAAGATAAGGCTGAGGATAAATGAAGCAGGAATGGAAACAACCGGTGATATCATAAAAACCGGCAATACGGATAAAAACAGGTTTGTAGTTGTTGTAAGAATCAGCAGGGGAGCAGATACGTTATCATCATACAGGGTAGTTGATGTTGATTTTATATTAAAGACGAAAGAAGGACTGAAAGTCCCCGTCAAGTCGCTGAGGGAAATATCGCCCGACGGTTCCATGGGAAAGATAATGCTTGTCAAGTACAATATAGCCACGAGCAGGGTTGTTGATATTGTTTGCAGGGACAAGGAATTTGCTATCATAAAAACGCACGAAGCCAGACCCGGCGGTGAAGGCGGAACCGGTGGAGCCAATACTGGCGGAATTGATTCAAATAAAAGCATAAATCTATATGATACTTATATAGTAAACCCGGACAATATAAAGGAAGGAGATATAATAGGAAGATGACAAGCGGTATTGACTTGATATGCGAAAACTATAACATGATATGCCTGAGGGTAAAAAAAGCAGCCGAAAGGGCAGGAAGGAACCCCGGGGATGTTAAAATCGTTGCCGTAAGCAAAACGGTCGAGCCTGCCAGGATAAAAAAAGCAATTGAATGCGGCATTACAGATTTTGGTGAAAATAGGGTTCAGGAATTGTGTGAAAAATACGATATAATAAATGAAGACTGCAACTGGCATTTGATCGGGCACCTCCAGACCAACAAGGTGAAGTACATAGTTGACAAGGTCAGCCTGATACATTCCCTTGACAGGATGGAGCTTGCCGCCGAGATGCAGAAAAGGGCTGAAAAAGCGGGAAAGATACTGGATGTGCTGGTGCAGGTCAATGTATCCGGTGAAAAGACCAAGTTTGGCATAGACCCGGATGAAGCAGTAAAGTTTGTGCGTGAAGTAAGCAAAATGGGAAATATTAGGATACGGGGTTTGATGACGATAGCGCCCGAAGTCCAAAACCCTGAAGATATAAGGTGGGTATTTACAGGACTTAGAAAATTGCTTATTGACATCAAAGAGGAAAATATTGATAATATAGATATGGAATACCTCTCAATGGGCATGAGCAATGACTTTGAGGTTGCCATAGAGGAAGGGGCCAACATCGTAAGAATTGGCACCGCTCTGTTTGGAAGACGCTAATGACCAAGCTTGGGCTTTTGGAAAGCCCATGACGCAACTAAAGAAAAACGGAGGGATTAACAAATGGCAAAGCTGCTGAACAGGATGTTGAACCTGGTTGGATGGGAAGCCGAAGAAGCAGACGAAACGGATGAAATAAAAGATGATGTCGAGGAAGAGTCTCATCAGCCGCCAAGATATCTACAAACATTTTCCAAGAAACCCCAGCAAAATAAAGTGGTCAATATTAATTCAGGCAATCAGTTCAAAGTTGTAATTATGCAGCCTGAGACTTTTGACGATGCGCGCGATGTTTGCGACCACCTGAAAAACAAGAAGCCTATCGTTGTCAACCTTGAAAATCTCAACAAGGATACGGCGCAGCGGGTAATTGATTTTCTCAGCGGTTCGGTTTACGGTCTGGACGGCGACATACAGAAAGTATCCACAAACATTTTCCTGATTGCACCAAGCAACGTGGATATAATGGGCGCAATCAGGGATGAGTTCAAAAGCAAGGCCGCTTTCCCGTGGATGAGGTATTGAGAGGTGTTGGCAAATGAATTATACGCCTAACGATTTACAGAACCTTACGTTCAAAAAACGTTTCATGGGCTATAGCGAAGACATGGTAAATGATGTCCTTGACAAGATAATCGAGGATTATACGGCGTATATCAGGGAGAATGTCGAGCTTAAGGATAAGCTTGCCCTGCTGAACGAAGGACTTCAGCACTACAAGACTATTGAGGAGTCTTTGCAGAATACGCTCCTGGTAGCCCAGCAAACAGGCGAGGAAGTTAAGAAGAATGCATACGAGAAAGCGGAAAACATAATCCGCGAAGCCGAATTAAGGGCACAGAAGCTCATTAACGACGCCAACCAGGAAGTTGTCAAAATCAAGTTTGAATACGAGGAAGCCAAGAAAAAACTGCACGTATTCAAATCCAAGTGCGAGATGCTTTTAATGTCGCAAATGGAATTGCTGAAGCAGATATTTGAAGACGAGGAATAAAATATAACGTCTTTTCGGCACAAGTTTTGTTCACATTTGTTGACATGAGGCAAGTCCCTGTTGTATAATGCATCATAATATTTTAAATGCAATGATCGGAACGAGTATGGAGCTGTAATCCCTCAAGAGAGCAGGCGGGTGGTGGAAGCCTGCGGGACAGGTTCCTGAAAATCATCCGGGAGCTGCTTTTCCGAAAGTTTTGACTTTTGAGAGGCCGGACTGAAGTCCGGACAGCAATTGTTAAAAAAACAAGTAAGAAAAGTCGGGACACGCCGTTACGCGTGAAACAAGAGACCGTTCAAAAAACAAGGAAGTAGCCGGAATATGACCGGAATATATGAACGGTAATGTGGGTGGTACCGCGTGAGAATAATTCTCTCGTCCCTGTTGCTGGGATCGAGAGTTTTTTTACGTTATAGAAGAATTTTGCAGGAGGTAGCAATGTATAAAAAAGTATCGTCGGACTTGAAATTTGCTGAAAGGGAACTGGAAATTCTAAAATATTGGAAAGATAACAAGATATTCGAAAAATCGCTGAAACACAGGGAAGGCTGTGAAACATTCACGTTTTACGACGGCCCGCCGACAGCGAACGGCAAGCCGCATATCGGGCATGTCATTACCAGGACTATAAAGGATCTCATCCCGCGGTACAAGCTGATGAAAGGCTACAATGTGCTGAGAAAGGCAGGGTGGGATACGCATGGGCTGCCTGTCGAGCTTGAAGTTGAAAAGCTTCTCGGTATCAACGGGAAACCGCAGATAGAGGAATACGGCGTGGAGCCTTTTATTGAAAAATGCAAGGAAAGCGTCTGGAAATACAAGCGCGAATGGGAGGAAATGAGCGATCGTGTAGCGTTCTGGGCCGACATGGAGGACCCATATATTACGTATCACAATTCGTACATTGAATCCGTATGGTGGGCGCTGCGGCAAATCTGGGACAAGGGGCTTTTGTATAAAGGCCACAAGATTGTGCCTTACTGCCCGCGGTGCGGCACGTCTCTTTCAAGCCATGAAGTGGCGCAGGGATACAAGGACGTGAAAGAACCTTCCGTTTACGTGAAATTCAAGGTGAAAGGCAAGCCCGGGGTATTTCTGATGGCATGGACGACAACTCCATGGACGCTGCCCTCGAACGTGGCGCTTACGGTTAATCCCGGGGAAACCTACGTTTATGCCAGGTGCGGCGGGGAGACATATATCCTTGCGGAGGCCCTGGCGCCGTCAGTGTTAACGGGCGAATACGCCATTACAGGGAGCTGCAGGGGTTCCGAACTTTCCGGCATGGAATATGAACCGCTGTTTGATTTTGCACAAACCGAAAAGAAAGCATATTACGTTGTCTGCGACAATTATGTAACGCTTTCCGACGGTACCGGCATCGTCCATACGGCGCCCGCATTCGGCGAGGACGACGCAAGGGTAGGCAAGATATACGACCTGCCGTTTGTCCAGTTGGTTAACGAGCAGGGAGAATTCAAGGAAGAGGTTAAGCCCTGGAAGGGTATGTTTGTAAAGGACACCGACCCACTTATTATAAAAGACCTTGAATCCAGGAATTTGCTGTACAAGATAATGGACTACGAGCATTCATACCCGTTCTGCTGGAGATGCGACACGCCGCTTTTGTATTACGCGGCCGATACCTGGTTTATAAAAATGACCGCCATAAAGAATAAATTAATAGAAAACAACAATAGCATCAACTGGCTGCCGGAAAACATCAGGGAAGGGAGAATGGGCAACTTCCTTGAGAATGTTGTAGACTGGGGACTCAGCCGTTCAAGATACTGGGGGACGCCGCTGCCCATCTGGGAATGCAGCTGCGGATATGCCCACCTGGTAGGCAGCATTGCAGAGCTTAAAGAAATGGGAGAAAACGTGCCGGACGACATAGAACTGCACAAGCCGTTTATTGACAAGGTGCTGCTGAAATGTCCCGAGTGTTCGGGCAAAATGAAGAGAGTGCCTGAGGTGATCGACTGCTGGTTCGATTCCGGCGCAATGCCTTTTGCCCAGTGGCATTACCCCTTTGAAAACAATGAAAAGTTTGACGCGCATTACCCGGCAGACTTCATCAGCGAGGCGATCGACCAGACCAGGGGATGGTTCTACACGCTGCTGGCTATATCTTCGCTTTTGTTTGACGAGCCGGCTTTTAAAAATGTTATAGTGCTTGGCCATGTCAACGATAAAGACGGCCAGAAAATGAGCAAGCACAAGGGAAATGTCATCGATCCGTGGACGGTGCTGAACAAGCAGGGCGCCGACGCCGTGCGCTGGTATTTCTACACCGGCAGCGCGCCGTGGCTTCCCAGCAGGTTTTACGAGGAAGCGGTAAGCGAGAGCCAGCGGAAGTTCATGGGCACGCTGTGGAATACGTATGCTTTTTATGTGCTTTATGCGAATATAGACGGTTTTAACCCCCGTGAATACAAGCTTGAGCGCGATAAGCTTTCCGTAATGGATAAATGGGTGCTTTCGAGGCTCCATTCCCTGATCCGCGACGTCGATAAAAACCTTGAGAACTACAGGATAACTGAATCCGCCAGGGATATACAGGACTTTGTCGACGAGCTGAGCAACTGGTACGTGAGGAGATGCCGCGAACGTTACTGGCAGAAAGGCATGCCCCAGGACAAGGTAAACGCGTACATGACGCTTTACACCGTACTTGTCGAGCTTGCGAAGCTGACTGCGCCTTTTGTGCCGTTCATAAGCGAGCAGATATACTTGAACCTGGTAAAAAACATTGACCCGGAAGCTCCTCAAAGCGTCCATCTTTGCGATTATCCCAAGGTCCTTGAAGAATATATCGATCAAGAGCTTGAAAGAAATATGGACAGCGCGCTGAAACTTGTCGTTGTCGGGCGCGCGTGCAGGAACACCGCCGGGATCAAGAATCGCCAGCCTCTTGGCGCAATGTACGTAAAATCGGATGAAGAACTGCCTGAAATGTTCACAAATATTGTCGCAGACGAGCTGAACGTTAAGAAAATCATGTTTATTAGTGATTTATCGCGTTTTTCCACCTATAAATTCAAGCCGCAGCTGCGTACATTGGGGCCGAAGTACGGGAAACTGCTGCCGAAGATAGGGGAATACCTGGCAAATGTCGACGGCGATGAGTTTTATAAGCTTTTGAACAAAGAAGGGAAGGCCGTTTTCGATCTCGAAGGTACACAGGTTGAAATAGAGCTTTCGGATGTGCTTGTAGAATCGGTGCAGAGGGAAGGCTTTATTTCCGAGAGCGACAGGGATATAACCGTTGTCCTGGATACCAATATTACGCCCGAGCTGCTTGAAGAAGGGTTTGTGAGGGAGATAGTGAGCAAGCTCCAGACAATGCGCAAGGAAGCAGGGTTTGAAGTACAGGATCACATAAGGGTTTATTACGGCGACAACGACAGAATACGCGGGATTTTTGAACGAAATAGCGCCCTGATTGCGGCCGAGGTGCTTGCTGACGAGTTATTGCCTTCAAATGGCGAAGGATTTGCGAAAGAATGGAATATAAACGGGGAAAACGTGACGTTTGCTGTTTCGAAAATATAAAACTGGAATGCCGGAAAACAATTGCGTGAAGTGAAAAGAGAAACATACAGGCGCAGGGCATAAAGGCATTGGAGATGTGTTATGGTTTCTTTGAATGTCAACCTGGGAGAGAGAAGCTATCCCATCCATATAACGAATGACTTTTCGGGGCTGGGGAAAGCTTGTGCCAATGCGGGGCTAACCGGGAAATTTTTAGTTGTAACCGACGACAACGTAGAAAAGCATTACGGCAAGGCATGCATGGAGGAACTGTCCGGGATAGCTGCGGATATTTCAATCCATGCGATAAAGGCAGGCGAGAAAAGCAAAACGCTGGATACAGTGGTTGAAATATATAAAAAGCTTTTCTCGCTCAGGCCCGACAGGAATTCAACGGTAGTCGCGCTTGGAGGGGGCGTCGTTGGAGATATCGCGGGTTTTGCCGCCGCCACGTACCTCAGGGGCATAAACTACGTTCAGGCGCCGACAAGCCTCATAGCCCAGGCGGACAGCAGCATAGGCGGCAAAACCGGTGTTGATTTCAACGGAAGCAAAAACTTGATAGGCGCTTTTTATCAGCCCAGGCTGGTTTATATAAATGTTAACACGCTGCGGACGCTCCCGGCGAGGGAGTTCAGGGCAGGTATGGCTGAAGTGATAAAGCACGGGCTGATAGCGGATGCCGGGTTTTATGATTATATTGACAGCAACATGGACAGGATATACCAGTTTGATGAGAGCGTGCTCATTAATATAGCAAGGACAAATTGCTCCATAAAAAGCGGTGTCGTGGAGAAGGACGAGCGTGAAAGCGGACTCAGGGCCATACTCAATTTCGGCCATACTATCGGGCATGCCGTCGAAAGCGCATCGGATTTTTCGATGCTGCATGGCGAATGCGTCTCAATTGGAATTGCCGGCGCCTTCAGGCTGGCTGTCCGCCTGGGAATGACCGGGGCGGATGAGGCCGCGAGGGTTGAGGAAACTTTGGCAAAAGCGGGGCTCCCGGTGAGATTGAGCGGTATTTGCATTAAGAAAATATATGATAACATGATGCTTGATAAAAAGATAAAAAACGACAGGCTTAAATTCGTACTTCCGAGAAGAATCGGAGAAGTTTTTTGCCATACGGTTGATGATAAGAGGCTTATTGAAGAAGTGATCGAGGAACTGAGTTAATCCCGCCTTTTGTATAATTTTTTTCCGGAATTTCCGTTAAAAATCCTTCATAAAAACCGGGATGCTTTGAAATCCTATTAACATATCCCCGACGAGATGAGGTGAGCGTTCCCGTGTTCGGCAGAAGAAACAAGTTCAGGATACTGGGGAAAAAACTGGACCGGCTTGCACTGGACATGGAACGGTCGAAGATCAAGGACTATGTATATTACCTGGAGCATCCGCGAAAGCTGCTTCTTTCGAATTTTCTCGCAGGGCTTGCAAGAGGATTCGGCGCCTCGATTGGGTTTACCCTTATGGCTGCCCTTGTAATATACATTCTGCAGCGTATTGTACGGTGGAATTTGCCTATTATCGGGAAATTCATCAGCGACATAGTAAACATTGTGAATAATAATCTGAAAAGTCTCGGGAGGTAACCGATGGACAGGGAAAAGGCGGAGCATTACAGGAAATTGCTTGATGAACAGTTGAACAGGGTTAATAATACAATAGGGTTGATGAAGCAAAACAAGAGCGCGGAGCAGGACAAATATTCGCCGACGGAGTTGTCCAACTATGACAACCACCCTGCCGAAATGGCTTCGGAATTGTTCCAGGTCGAAATGAACACGGCCCTGCGTGTGCATGGAGAGAGTATATTGCAGGAAATAAAGGATGCAATTGCGAAGATTGACAAGGGAACTTACGGCTATTGCGAAATATGCGGGAAGGAAATACCTGCGGAAAGGCTGGAAGCAATCCCTTATGCCAGAATGTGCGTAAAGTGCAAGAATGAATCTGAGAACGACCCGAAGAACAAATTCAAGGGAAGGACCAACGAGGAGCTGGTGCTCGACGCTCCGTTCGGCAGAAAGTACCTGAACAGCCAGGAGGATGACGAGCACGAGGGGATGGAACAGCTCAACGACCTTTTGAAATACGGGAGTTCCGACGGACCGCAGGATATGGGCGGTTATCACGACTATGAGGAACATTACACCAACGAAATCGACAACCAGGGAATCGTGGACAATATGGACAAGCTGTCAAACAGTGATTTTAAAAGACAGCTTCCCGATTGAGCCGTATGCCGATGAATCGGGCGGATAGGGCGGCTTGCATGCGGGTGCGGGTCGGGACATCGGATGAAAACTGCGAGCGGCTCCGGCGTATTTGCCAAAAATGTATTGAAATGCTTGTACTATTAAATGTATAATCAAAAATATAATGGCAAGTACAGCATATATTGCATGGTATTGTTTTATTTTATTTTTTAAATAGGGGGAACAATGTTTTCAAAGTTTCGAAGCGGTTTGTTTTTATTCGTGTTTTTTTCCGTTTTTTTGTTGTATACCGGAACTGTTTCCCGTGTATCGGGAAGCAGCAATTTATACCCTGCAGCGACAGTCATTGGAGATGAAGCAGGTCTCTTCACATGTATTGTTACAGGTATCGTTATAGCTTTTCTTGTAATAACGCTGTTTTATATAATCCACCTCAAAAAAAGGCTTTCAAGCGCGCTGATGTTTTCAAAGAGCATAAATGAAAATGCAAAGGCAATGATTATTATTTGCGACTCGGACGGCAGGGTTGTTCTGTTCAATAAATTTGCCCAGGAAATCACGGGTCACGGACGCAGAGACGCCGAAGGGAAAAAAATTGATGAAATCCCGTTCCTCAACAGCAATCCCGGGCTTGGAAAACAAATATATGAATGCATAGAAAGCCGCAATAATGTTCAGAACCTGGAATT
>JBLNDI010000083.1:0-7577 GCA_050261495.1 Bacillota bacterium | reverse complement strand
CAGGCGAGGGAAGCAATCAGTTTCCGGTTTCTTGCCGATTACGGAGAGTTGCTTTATTTAAGCAAAATTAAAAATACGAAGCCGGAGAACCGGGATAAAGCAAGGCAGCTCTATATAATGTCCGACCGTATTGCGAAGAAGATTATTTACGGCATTCAAAAAGGCGATGTTGATGAAAGCATCCGTTTTGCGGAGGATTTCCTGGCCATGCTCAAGGAACATAAATTTGCGGGGAAAATGCTTCTCAGGAGCTTTTTTGCAGACATCCTGGGCGGGTTGAGCATTGTGCCGGATGACATCAAATATATCAATATGTGCGAAGCGGTTTGGGATGAAGATAAATTTACCGCGGATTTCTCAAACCTGGAGTCTTTTTCTCAAACCAGGCAATACGTCGCCTGGTTTTTAAGAAGTATCGCCGCATGCGTCGGCAACAGGAAAAACCGTGAAGAAAACATAGCTAAAAAAGTCATCAGGATAATTGAAGCAAGGTATACGGAAGAATTGGATTTGGATTTGGTTTCCGGGGAAATGAATCTCTCGCCTTATTATATCGGGAAAATATTTAAAAGATATACAGGCAGCACTTTCAGTAAATATTTGAATGAATACAAGATAAACAAGGCAAAGGAGATGCTTCTGTCCGGGAAAATCAAGGTTTATGATCTTGGGGGGAAAATAGGCATACAAAATTCTTCATACTTCTGCGCCCTTTTCAAGAGCAAGTTCGGCATAAGTCCGGGCGAATACAGAAAATTATTGAAAGGAATGCAGAAAGGTGTATAAGCTGCTGATAGTCGAAGATGAGAAATGGGAGAGAGAAGGGCTGGCTGATTTCCTGGACTGGTCCGAAATGGGGATAAATATTGTCGGTACCGCGTCAAACGGAGTCCAGGGTCTTAAAATGGCAAAAGAGTATTTGCCCGATATTATTATTACCGATATCAGGATGCCGATTATGAATGGCCTGGAATTATCCGAGAATGTTAAACGCTTATTGCCGAATTGCAGAGTTATTATCATCACCGGCTATGATGATTTTGAATATGCAAGAAATGCAATCCGGCTCGGTGTTTGCGATTACCTGCTCAAGCCCGTTCAGAAAGATGATTTGCTTGACGCCTTGAAAAAGACAACCGGCGGCATATACCGGGAAAATAAGCAGAACGAGTACATACATGCTCTAAAGCGCCAGCTTTCCGAGGAAGTATACAAGGGAAGGGAGAGATACCTGCTAAGTATTATAGAAGGCAATGCTCATAACAAAAGCCCCGATATGGCGGCAAGCCTGGACATATCTTTTCACGACGCCGAAATAATGGCCATGATAATTAAATTTGACATTATATGTTCTTTCAAGGATAAAGGATTATATGAAAAGCAGGCCCATTTCAGAAATATCTACAAGCTGACAAGGAGCGCCGTCGGTATCGAGGGAATAACGGCGCAGAATGAGACCGAGAACTTCGAAATTATCATATGCCTGCCAACGAGAGGGAAAGGCAGGAACTCGATAAATGAAGCTGTTCAGAGGATACATGCGGCATATTGCGGAATCGATACGCCTAAATATGTTATAGGAGTGGGTTCGGCGGCGCCAACGCTGACAAAATGCGCCGAATCTTTCCAGCAGGCAAGAACGGCGCTCGACAGGATATTCTTTTTGAAAGATGAGGAAATTCTCTTTTTTGATGATTTACCCTTAAAAGAAGGAGAGTGTGAGCTTCGGGTCAACGAGTTTTTATTCTCTACCGCCGCATATGCAAAAAAAATACTCAATGCGGTTGTCTCATCGGGGCCGCAGGAGATTCTTGCTTTATTGGAAGAGCTGTTTGAATATATCCGGGGCAATCATGCTGAAAAAAGCGTTGTCTGCAATTATTTCGCCAACCTGATAGGCGAGGTTTCAATATTGCTCGCAAGCGGCGACGGTTGCCTGAATGATTTTGATATATTAAGCGAAGACGTGCTGGGCATGCTGCACAGGTTTTTAAAACTGGAGGACGCGGAAAAATGGCTCCGGGAGTTCCTGGTTCGCGTAAATCATTGTTATCTGGAGAAAAAAAACAAGAAGGCGGAATATATCATCGATAAGGTGATGGATATTATTGAAAAGGAGTACATGTGCGGCATCGGCGTTGAGGCCATAGCCTTTAGGCTGGGACTTTCGCCGAATTACCTGGGCAGTCTGTTCAAGCAGCATGCCGGCAAGAGTTTTACGGAATTTCTGACTGATTTCAGGATGAAAAAAGCAAAGGAGCTGCTAATTTCAAGGTCGGGCAGCATAGCGGACATAGCCGGGGCGGTCGGATTTGTTAATGTTTCATATTTTTGCACAGTATTTAAAAAAACGCAGGGGTTAAGCCCTGCGGAATACCAGGAGAGGTTCTGCCGGGATGCGGAGAAAAAACAAATTGTTTGAAATTTACAGGAAGATTCTTTGTTTTTTCGGCAATATGCGGATATCATGGAAATTTACGCTGGCATATTTTATTATTATTGCATTGCCTATTATCATCACCGGTATTTATATTAACATCAGCACCATGAAATCGGTTAACAACCAATCCAAGCTGCTGGCAAAGCAGTATCTTATCCAGATAAGGGAGTTTATCAACCAGAAGATTGACAGTATTGAGAGGACCTCTATCTCGATTGCGTATAACCCTCAAATTCTTACATACCTGGAAGAGCCTTTTCAGAACAATCTCCAGGGATATGAAAACTATGTTTATTACTTTTCCCCGCTGTTTGAAGGCTATACCGTGCAAAACAGGAATGTTTTCAACGCCGTGCTGTATGTCTCGAACATGACGTTTCCCCACTCGTGGAACGGCATATATCATTTGAAAGAGGTCAGCGGGAGCGAATGGTGCGGGACGCTGCTGTCCAACGACAGCACGGTAAAGATTTGGAGGCCCAGCCATGATTCAATAACGGAAAGGTCCGACATGAAAACGGAAAAGGTATTTTCGCTGTGCCGCAAGCTTTTATCGTTCAGGGACAAAAGCTGCGTAGGGATATTGGAAGTGGAAATTTCGCTGAAGAACATGTTTGAAATACTGGACAGCGACAGGGAGATAATTGAATATTACCTGGTATACGATGAAAATGGAAATATTATTTTCGAGAATAAATATGACAGCCTGCCGGAAAATGTCAAATCAGGCATAATGACAGCCTTTTCCGTGGAAAAAAATCTGAATGAGGTTATGGCATTTGATAGCGGACAGCTGGTAGCCGCATCCATTCCGCTGGACATCATCGGGTGCTATCTTGTGGGAGTGACTCCGCTGGAAAATTTAACAAAAGGAAACCCGGATTACGGAACAATAATTACCGGCGTGATTATTGCGGCGCTTTTCTTATCGGGGGCGCTTATTCATTTTGTTTCCGACCGCCTCACAAGGAGGTTGAAAACGCTGGTTAAAGTGCTTAAATCGGTGCGGGCGGGGAACATCAACATCAAAATGCATACGGAAACCCGGGATGAATTCGGAGAATTGGCGGAAAGCTTCAATCTTATGACCGAAAGGATTCATGAATTGATTGAACGGGTATATAAAGCGCAGATCATGGAAAAGGAATCGGAGCTGAAGGCCCTGGAAGCGCAAATAAACCCGCATTTTTTATATAATGCCCTTTCTACGATATCCTGGATGGCAAGAAGGATAAACGCGGATAATATTGATAATATGTCTTGCCAAATGTCAAAATTCTACAGGCTGGTTTTAAGCAAGGGCAATTCGGTAATTACCGTTGAGGACGAAATCAACCTTCTCAAGGCGTACGTGGAAATTGAAAAAATACGTTTCGACAACATGTTCCAGGTGGAATACGACCTTGATGAGGCAGCTTTCAGGCACAGGATGATCAAGATCATACTTCAGCCCATAGCCGAGAATGCCATTAACCATGGAATAGCGCCGAAAGATTGCAAAGGAACAATGGTCGTGAGGCTCAGGCAGGATGAAGAATATCTTCATTTCACAATAATCGATGATGGCGTAGGCATGAGAAGGGAAACCCTGGAAAGCATAAACAGGGGTGAAATCACTAAAAGGAGAGAAAGCGGCTATGCCATTCAAAATGTTATGGAACGCATAAAAGCGGTATACGGAGAGAAGGGGAGTGTCACCATTGCAAGCCGTCCGGGCATTGGATGCTCGGCAAGCATTGTCATACCCAAATATTCAATGTTTCCTAATTTTTAATATAAGCGTTGATTTTTAAAATTGACCCTGTCATTGGCACTTTCTATAATTAAATTGTGAAACGTTTTAGAAAGGTGCACATCTATGGACAGGGAATTGTCGCTCTCAACTAAAAAAAAGACGTCGCTTGCTAAAAGGTTTTGGGAACAGCGGTATTTAATGATATTGGTGATTCCTGTAGCGTTATGGATGCTGATATTCAATTATATTCCCATGATGGGCCTTATTATTTCATTTAAGGAATACAATCCTTTTCTCGGCCCTCTGCAGGGTTTTATAAAGAGCCCGTGGGTCGGGTTGGATAACTTTATCGAAGCATTCTCCGATAAATATTTTCTCTATTCGTTGGCTAATACCATTTATTACAGCCTAATGAACCTTATCGCTGGATTCCCGACGCCGATAATTTTTGCCTTACTGCTGAATGAGCTTGTAAATATCAGGTTTAAGAAGTTCGTTCAAACGGTGAGCTATCTTCCCCATTTTATTTCATGGGTTTTTGTAATAGGCTTTATATACGAGATATTTGCCGTGGAAGACGGAATAGTGAACAGGCTTTTGCTGAACCTTAATCTTATTGATAACCCATTTCCTTTTCTTGCAACAGAGAGTTTTGTGCCGCCCGTGGTTGTGCTGTCGCACCTGTGGAAATCGTTTGGATGGAATTCAATAATATACATAGCGGCAATAACCAGCATAGACCCGAGTTTGTATGAGGCGGCCATAGTCGACGGGGCTAAAAGGTTTGCACGCATATGGTATATTACTTTGCCGCTGATAAAACCCACCGTCGTCATCCTGCTCATATTCAGCATAGGAGGGCTGATCAGCGCTAATTTCGGCTTATTCGAGCAGATGTACCTTTTGTCTAATTCCATTATCCAGGACGCAACCGAGATAATTGATACTTATACCTACAAGATGGGAATTATTACGGCAAGGTATTCTTATGCGACAGCTGTGGGCTTGTTCAGGTCAATAGCGGCCGTTATACTTCTGACAAGCTCAAATTTCCTGTCTAAAAAACTGACCGGCGAAAGCTTGTACTAGGGGGGGACGACGATGCGCAGGACTTTCAGCGTATCCGGAGATAGTGTTTTCAACCTGTTTAACATGATTATCATGTACCTGGTTATATTAATAACATTATATCCTTTTTATTATGTAATCATATCGTCGTTAAACGAACCCCTGGACTTAATGAACGGTCCGGTATTCCTGATTCCAAGGAAATTTTCCATAGTCAATTACGCTTATATCCTCCAGGATAAGGACATATTGAAGGCCGCGTTCATTACCGTATCGCGCACGGTTATCGGAAGTATTTCGGCAGTGCTGTTTACAGCGGCATTCGCATACGGCATTTCAAAAAGACGGCTCCTGGGACGGCGGTTTTTTATTACAATGGCGCTGATTACCATGTATTTCAGCGGAGGACTTATTCCGACCTACCTGCTTGTTGCCCACGGTCTCAAGCTGCAGGGGAATTTCCTCGTATTCATAATCCCCAACTTGTTCAGCGCTTTTAATGCATTTATCATGATGTCGTTTTTCAGGGAAATATCGATTGAAATAGAAGAATCCGCAAGGATTGACGGGGCTAATGACATAGTAATCTTTCTTAAACTTATTCTTCCGATTTCAACTCCCATATTGGCAACGGTTGTGCTGTTTAACGGGGTCTGGCACTGGAATTCATGGTTTGACGCGCTTTTGTACGGCGGCAGAAAGCTGGAGACATTGCAGCAATACCTGGTTAAATCGATCCAGTCCACAAATATCAACGTGGCGGCGTCGGCTTACGTATCCACGCTGAGTGTAACCTCGAAATCCGTGCGGCTTGCCACAATGGTGATTACCGCCTTTCCGATTGCGGTAGCGTACCCGTTTTTGCAAAGGTATTTTGTCAAGGGCATTATGATAGGATCATTGAAAGGATGAATTTACAAGGCTTATACCGGTTTATTCAAACCGGATCAATATAAGAAATAATTTTTATGGGAGGAGGATAATATGAAAAATAGACAGCGCAGGCTATGTTTAGCGTTAGCATTACTGATCTCATTTTCACTGGTACTGACGGGTTGCGGCAAAGGCGCCGAAAGTGCCAAGCAGGAGAGTACAAAATCAGAGGCGGCGTCCACGGAAGGACAGACCGGGACGAGCCAGGCAAGCAAGACCGGTGAGGCACAAAGGGAAGAGAAATTGCTGTCATGGCAAAAGGACACGTCTCCATTTACGTTCGACATCTACTTCTACGGGGCTTGGGGGACGTTCTATCCCTGGCGCGGGAGTCTTGTGGAAAAATACATTACCGAGGCCACCGGTGTTACTCCCAACATTATAATTCCGACCGGAAATGAAAAAGAATACCTTAATGTTCTGATAGCCTCGAATGAACTGCCCGATGCCATGGTTCTTGAATGGTATGCGCCGGAGACCAAGAAGCTTATCCAGTCGGGGAACATTTACTCGATCAACGAACTTGCTGAACAATATGCCCCCGAACTGATGGATATGATTCCGGAGGATGTTTTAACATACCATAACCAGGAAGACGGGAAACTTTATTACCTGCCTTCATTTTTCACCACGAAGGAAGAGTATGAACAATCCCTTGAAAAGCACGGAGCAAGGCCCTTGTTCATACAGAAAGGAATTTACGAAGCCTTGGGCAAACCTTCGACAGATACGCCGGATAAACTGCTGGAAGTACTGAAGCAGATAAAGGCGAATTATCCGGATCTGAAGCCATTCTCCATAGAATCGCCCCTGGATGTTAATCAGTGGGGCTTGACAGGCAATCTGACAATGCAGTTCTTTGCAGGAATTTTCGCGCCCGAGACGTACGGAAGGGATACTTACCTTGAGAATGACAAGATCAAGCTGATAATTGAAAATCCGAACTTTATAGAAGCAGTCAGGTTCCTGAACAAAATATACAGAGAAGGGCTTATCAGCGTTGACCTGCTTACGATGAAGCATGAAAACTGGGGAGAACTGGTGGATTCGGCGCAATTGGCAGTCACCGGAAGGTTTGCTATTGACATTTGGAAAAGCCATAATCCCAAGATCCTGAAACTGACAAATGATGAAGGAAGGACATACATACCTCTCGAATACATGAAGTACAACGGCAAAGATCCTCAGTTTGCAGGAGGCAGAGGTGCAGGCTGGGTTGGCTCAATGGTAACGAAGAATGCTAAAAACCCGGGAAGAATTATAAGATATTTCCAGTATTGCTGGAGCGACGAAGGCCAGCTGACCAACCTCTTCGGCAAGGAAGGGGAAACCTACGAAATGAAGGACGGTCTGCCCTATTACAAGCCGGAAATATTGCAGGAATTGGAGACGGATGCTGCC
>JBLNDI010000082.1:0-37153 GCA_050261495.1 Bacillota bacterium | reverse complement strand
CGGTTGCCGGGCTTGTTTTCGACTGTCCCGCTTCCGCCGTCCTCAAATAAAAAAAGCCCTGCATAAAGCAATGTGCAGGACATTATTAGGATCAAAAATATGCCTAAATAACTTTTTGACTTAAAAAACCTTGTTCTCTTCACTTTCCCCTTGTTATTCCGTTTCGCCCGGATAACTGCCTGTAAAGCGACTCCGCTAGGCCGAAGCTTCCCGTTTTTGACGCCTGCTCCATAAGCTGCTCGTCATACATGGATTCAAAAATGCCGGTGCCCGGATCCTCCTCGATCAGGCCGGATTTAATTATCGTCGATTTCATCTGCTTATAAAGAATATTGAGTATTATGGCCTCAAATTCCTGGCACGCCTTTTTCAGTTCCTTGTCGTCATTATTTTTGACCGCCTCTTCAAGCCTTCTGGCGAAACTGTCGTCCTGGGCCTGGGTTGCCGCCCTCGCCGCGTCGCTGGTATAGCTGTTGATTAAATTGCTGCCGGTCGCTCCGATTTCCATAATACCTCCGTTAATTAGCGGCTTTTACTTATCATTTTATTACCTTACAAGATTGTTGGCAATACCAAGCATTTCATCCGATGTCAATATCGCCTTGGAGTTCAGTTCATACACCCTTTGCGCGACTATCAGCTTTATCATTTCCTCTACCGTCTTTACATTGGAAGACTCAAGAAAATTCTGTATAACCAGGCTTGTTTTTTCGGTTTCCTGCGCCATAACCGGCTCGCCTGACGCGGCGGTAGCCTTGTAAAGGTTGCGGCCGATAGCTTCAAGACCGTACCTGTTCTCAAAATAAGCCAACCCTATTACCTGGCCTGTCGGGACATTCAGCCCCTCTTCATCGATATAGCTCAACTCCCCGTTCTGGGAAACAACCAAATCCGACAAGTCAAAATCTATGTAAATCGGGGCTCCCATATCATCCAGAACGGCATACCCGTCTGAAGTGGTCAGCATTTTGCCCATATCGGTGATACTGATCTTGAAACTGCCGTCCCTGGTATAATTTATTTCCCCGGTCGGCCCCTGTACCATGAAAAAGGCTTCGCCGTCAATATAGAAATCCAGGGCGTTGCCTGTTTCCTCGGGACTCCCCGGTTCAAAGCTCCTGACCGTCGCTACCGCGGTAGTGCCATGCCCTACCTGGAGATTGACCGGCTTTCCCCCGTCGGGAAGAACGCGTGCCCTGTCCATGGTTTCATAAAGCAGGTCCTTGAATTCCACCCGCTCCTTTTTATAGGCGGTAGTATTGACATTTGCAAGATTGTTGGCAATAACATCAACGTTAAACTGTTGCGCGGCCATTCCAGACGCCGCTGTCCAAAGAGCTCTCATCATGGTATATTTATCCCCCTAAACCGCATTTATCGTACCGAACCTACCTGGTTTACAGCCTTCTCCAATGTTCCGTCCATGGCATGCAGTACTTTCTGGTTTGCCTCGTATAAACGCAGCACGGTAATCATATCGACCATTTCACGTACGATATTGACATTTGACAACTCTACGAATCCCTGCTGAACGGTTCCCGTAAATTCCCTTGTCACGGCGCCTTCAACCGCCCTTACGAGGTTATTGCCGTGTTTTCTCAGTACTGAAGTGTCCTGGAATTCAGTTATAAGCAGCCTGTCGATCAATTCGCCGTCTTGGGTAATCGTGCCGTCCTCGCTTACCGTAAATTCCCCATCCCGGAGAACTATCGGCCCATTCTCGCCCAAAACGGTATACCCTTCTTTTGTCACCAGCATATTATTGCTATTCCTGCTGAAAGCCCCATCCCTCGTATAAAATGCCGCAAAATTTCCGTTTTCATCAGGCACGGCAATGG
The DNA here is from genome assembly GCA_050261495.1 of Bacillota bacterium. Taxonomy (GTDB): domain Bacteria; phylum Bacillota; class Clostridia; order Acetivibrionales; family DTU013; genus JBMNKL01. Next base: position 35,315 of record JBLNDI010000082.1, on the reverse strand, counting down.
TAAAAAACGCGTTGTTGCTATCCCTGATGGCAATATCAAGTTCATTTTCAGTCTTGCTTAACTGTCCCTGCGAATAGTAGGTGAATACCTCGCCTACATCGCTGCTGTGCCGCATTGTTCCGATATCGCGGAGTCTGAAAGACATGCCTTCAAAATCCTTGATTTTTTTTGTCATCAGTTCCGGAAAGCTCTCCAATACAAGGGTATCCTTTTTATATCCGTTGGTGGCGGCGTTTGCCATGTTGTTCGAGATTATATCCATCTTCTTTTCAATTGCCAGCATGCCCCACCCTGAGGTATACAAACCGCGTATCATATGTGCTCCTTGTGCAATATAGCCGTAATTAAAGGCTTTTCATATTGAAAGCTATATATATTATCGGAAAATTTTCATGGCGGCTTAATACCTTAATAATGCAAAAAAGCCGGCGTAACCCGGCTTTAAATCTCCGGCGCAGTTGCCGGCAAAGCTTCTGTCTTAACTTCTCTTGTATTTGCCTTCGGATATCGCGCCTTGCTCTATCGCCTCAATATTGTTCAGCGCTTCGCCCGTTCCAAGGGCTACGCAGGATATGGCATCATCGGCTATAATAACGTTTATTCCCGTCTTTTCCTGGAGCAGCTTATCCAGGCCGTATACAAGACTTCCTCCGCCGGTCAGGACAATGCCCCTGTCGCTTATGTCGGCCGCAAGCTCCGGCGGCGTTCTTTCAAGCACGGCGTGCACGGCTTCTATTATATTAGACATTGGCTCTTCCAGCGCTTCCATCATTTCGGTGGAGGTGACCGTAATCGTTTTTGGAAGGCCGGAAATAAGGTTTCGTCCCCTTACATCCATGGTAACTTCCTGCACTCTCGGGTAAACAGTCCCGATATTGATTTTCATATCCTCCGCCGTCCGCTCACCGATCATTATGTTATGCTTTTTCCGCATATATCTCACGATTGCCTCGTCAAACTTATCCCCGGCAACCTTGATCGATGAGGAAACAACAGTACCGCCTAGTGAAATAACCGCAATGTCGGTTGTACCGCCTCCGATATCGACCACCATGCTTCCGCAGGCCTTGGATATGTCTATCCCGGCCCCGATAGCAGCCGCTATCGGCTCCTCTATAAGGTAAGTCTTCCTCGCGCCGGCCTGCATGGCCGCGTCTATCACGGCCCTCCGTTCAACTTCGGTTACGCCGCTTGGCACGCAGACCATGATCCTGGGCTTAAACAACCTGAATATTTTATTGCCGCATATTTTATTTATAAAATACTTAAGCATCCTTTCCGTAATGTCATAGTCCGAGATAACACCGTCTCTTAACGGCCTTATTGCTACGATATTCCCGGGCGTTCTTCCAAGCATGCGGCGTGCTTCTTCTCCTACCGCCAAAAGCTTGTCCGTATTTTTGTCGATAGCTACGACAGAAGGCTCACGAAGCACTATTCCTTTTCCTTTGATATAAACCAGGACGGATGCAGTCCCGAGATCGATGCCAATATCCAGACCCAAGCCCAATAAAAACACCCCTTTATAAATCTGCTTAGGTAAATTTGCCTATTTTACCTACATCGTGAAAATTTGTATCCAATTAACTCATTCTGGCAGAAAAAATTTGCAAAACTTGCAAAACCTTAAATTAATATTATCATAATAATACAATTATGCAACATGCAATTATGTCGCAATTAATTTCACATATATTGATTTTTTAAAAAAAGCGGGCATTTATTCTAATACGTAATTACCCTCGCTTCTCCAGCGCCATCCCGATTAATTTATCCGCTTCAAAATAAAAAGTTGGAATCAGTATTCAACCTGATCCAACCATGACACGAAAATATAAAATAATCATATATGGCACAGGCTACACAGCCTTTGCATTTCCGCCCTGATATTTCGCTTTAGTCGCTTCTCCACCTCTAATATGCCTCTCCGCCTTGTTTTCCTCAAGCACTAACCTTACACTGTTCGCCAGTTCAGGATTAACCTTTACAAGCCTCTCAGTGACATCTTTGTGCACGGTGCTTTTGCTTATTCCAAATTTTTTAGCTGCCGCTCTTACAGTTGTCCTTTTTTCGATAATGTAATTCGCCAATTCTATAGCTCTCTCTTCAATATATACCTTCAATTATGTATACCCCCTCTTCAAGTCATACTGGTGGAGTTGCGTTAAATTCACTTGCATATGAGGACATAAAAGCCCTTTGTCTTGCAGGATGTTGTTTCATGGCGTTTATCGCGCTTATTGTATATATATGCCAGGTCCTTCATCTATATGAATTAAAAGGGAAAAACAAAAGAGATGATACACCGTCGATTATATTCGAAAATGTATCATCCCTTTGCTTTATGCCAATCGAAATGCATAAATATGCTTACGCTTTTCTTTTGTATTTATTTGCAGCGTTATTCCGCCGCGGTCTTTGGCAGGTATGCCATCGGATCCACATTTACATCGTCTTTCAAAACCTCAAAATGCAGGTGGGGCGGGTCCGATGATTCGTCCATGGCGGTATCTCCAATGCTCCCTATAATTTCACCCTGCCTCACTTTCTGGTTGACCACGACCGTGTCATCCGATGCCAGGTTCCTGTAAAGCGTCTTGAGACCGTCGCCATGGTCGATTATCACAGATATCCCGTAATACTTCTCATTCCTGACATCACAAACCACCCCGTCGGCAACGGCCGCAATCGGAGTACCCCTTTCGGCTGCCAGGTCCACGCCCGGATGCGTTCGCCATTCTTCAAGCGTTTTTGAGTACACAAGCTTATCCTTTGCAAACTCAAGTATGACTTCTCCGCTTACAGGCATCTTAAAGCTCTGCTTTTTTACAGGGGTCGAGCTTTTTGAAGGCTTTGGATCACTTTTAGGCTTTGTGTCAGTTTCATCCTGTTTATTGGTTTTATTTTCGTCATCCTTGATTTTTGCCGCGCTTTCACTCTCGGAATTGTTAATGGAAGCGGGATTGCCGATATCGGACTGCTGCCCGGCCGCTGCGGACGCCTGAGTGTCTTCGGGTTCCTGGGCGTTCAGTTCTTCCGATTGATTTAGCCCCACATTCTCAGCAAGCAAGCCATCTTCCGTTTCATCTATATTTCTCGCATCATAATCAGGCTGCTTGGAAATAGCGTTGCGCGTGCTGACAAATATTGCGGTACCGGCCACAACCGCTATACACAATAAAAGTATGACGTAAAATCCTTTCTTGTCCAAAAACTCTTTAATTCCCTTTTTTGCTCCTTTATCTTCCGGAAACTTTTTCATATTCACAAATTCCACCTCCACAATATATTGTTTCCGCATATGGGAACAATATACATATGGAGTGAAATTATTTAATTTTGCTTTTCGAAATCTTGAATGGAAATAACATCCACCCCGGTATAGTAATGCTTGAGAATTTCTTCAAAGGCGCCGCCTTTCTTGGCAAGCGAATCGGCGCCCCACTGGCTCATTCCCACGCCATGCCCATGGCCTGTCGTAGTAATCCTGACCAGGTCGTCCTCAACCGGCTCGACCGTGAAGCAGGCTGAACGCAATCCGAACAATTTGCGAAATTCCGTGCCCCTTATTACAATATTCCCGATTTTTATCATTTTAACCCTGCGGCCGACAGTCAGTCCCAATATTTCAATGCTGTCCGGGGCAATGCTGCCTATTTTCCTGTCAGGATAAGCTTCCTTAAGTTTCTCGGCTATTTCGTCCATTCCAAGCATCACGGTCGCGATGTAATCTTTTGATGCTTCTTCTCCCTCGCTTTCCACGCTCCTCAAGTAAGGCACGTACGTACCCTGCCATACGTCTTCGGCGTTTTCGGTCCTTCCCGGACTGCTGGCATGAAACAGCGTATTGGCAACCGTCCCCTGGTATACCACTATCCTACCCCTTGTCTCATTTACCGCCCTTTCTATTTTGCCCCAATACCTCGCAGCGGATAGTATGCCCCATTTTTTCATCGCGTCCTTCTTGCCCACCCATGCCTGGCAATGGGTGGAATCCGTGCATATATCGGCGCTGTCGTGGATTCCCTGCTTTGACTTGTAAACGCCGGACATGCGCCCGTATGCAAAGGTGCGAGCCGCGACCGCCTGGGCTTTTAATGCCTCCAGGTCGAAGCTTGCCGGCATTTCGGCGGCCACGACGCCTTTTATGTATTCCTCGAGGTCCATTTCTACAGTCTCGTCCTCGGAGGTGATATACACATTTATTTTATATTTTTCAACCTCCGTTATTTTTTCGGGAGTTTCAGGCTCGGGTGCGGTTCCGCAGCCTCTCACGATGATAAGCGGAAGCAGGACGATAACAACGGCCATTATGCCAACATAGTATATAAGTTTCTTCATCAGGACCCCCTTCACCAGATTTCCTGAATCATCACGTAATATATATTCACATAAAAAAAAAGTATGCAGCTTATCCGCATACCCTTGTATCATGGCCTCCTTAACATTATTCTTTATCAGTATTTTATAAGACTTTTTACATATGTACCAATGCGCCGAAATGCTTGTTTGCCGTCAGTTCCGGCAGTTATAAACCCGGCGTTATTCCGGCATGCTTATTCGTCATCACACCTGGATATATCAGCTCCCAATGCTTTCAGCTTCTCATCCAGTTTCATGTAGCCCCGGTCGATGTGTTCAATATCGAGTATTTCCGTTATGCCATCAGCTATCAGCCCGGCAAGGATCAGGGCGGCGCCGGCCCTTAAATCGGTTGTCTTTACCTTTGCTCCCGTGAGCCTTTTACAGCCTTCGATTATCGCGCTTCGGCCTTCCACCTTGATATTTGCCCCCATCCTCTTTAGTTCGCACACATGCATGAACCTGTTTTCAAAAATAGTCTCGATAACCATGCTGGTGCCGCTTGCTATGCTGAGGAGCGAAGTCATTTGCGACTGCATGTCGGTTGGAAACCCGGGATACGGATGGGTCTTGATATCAACAGCATTTATTTCTCCCCCGCACACCCGAATGGATGTCAGTTCCTCCGATACCTCCACACCTGCCTCCCTGAGCTTGGCGGTAACGGGTTTCAGGTGGTCCGTGACGACATTTTCCACCACGATGTCGCCGCCTGTAATAGCCGCCGCCACCATGTATGTCCCGGCTTCAATGCGGTCCGGTATAATGGTGTGGTTCGCTCCTCTCAGTTCTTTGACCCCGGTTATTTTAATAGTGTCCGTTCCCGCGCCCTTGATGTCCGCGCCCATGGAAGTCAGGTATGTGGCCAGGTCTACAATTTCCGGCTCAATCGCGGCGTTCTCGATGACCGTCAGCCCGTCGGCAAGCGTTGCCGCCATCATGATATTTTCCGTCGCCCCAACGCTCGGGAAATCCAGGTATACCTTTCCTCCCCTGAGGCGCCCGTTCCTCTTTGCTTCGACATAACCGTGACCCTGCGTTATATTTGCGCCCAGTGCCATGAATCCCTTTAAATGCAAATCAACGGGCCTTGACCCAATGGCGCACCCTCCCGGCAGCGATATCCGTACATAACCCGTTTTTGCCAGCAGAGGTCCGGCTACAAGAAAAGACGCCCTCAATTTATTTACCAGTTCGTATGGGGCAACCACTTCCGACAACGATCCGGAGCTTATTTCCAGCCTGTTCCGGTTCTCGTATACTGTAACGGTTGCACCTAGCGATTTTACAAGGTCGCACATTATTTTAACATCATTAAGGTACGGTATTTCGTCAATTACACTTTTGCCGTCAGTAAGCAGAGATGCGGCCAATATCGGCAGCGCGGAATTCTTTGCGCCGCTCACGCGGACCCTGCCTTTCAAGTTTCTGCTTTCCGACACTATCAACTTCGACAATTAACTTCTCCCCTTTTGTTTTCTCATTTGCGTTCTGCAGCATTGCACCTTCCCGGGCGCCTGTATTCAGTACTCCGTTATGATAACCGGCGTCGCCAGCCATATGTAGGTCTTTCCTTCGTATGAATTGTACCTGGCCGCCATGTTCACATTTACACGTTTGCCGTTCACCAGTACAGCGCTCTTGATCGAGGGTGAGAATGCCGTTATGCTTACCAGTTCGTTGTTCCTCGTTCCCTCGATTACATTGGCGTGAATACTGTCAAGCGCCTTGCCGCATAATTCCTCAATTTCGGTTTCCGAAAGCCTCCCCTCCACGCTTCCGGTAATCGACAGGTTCACCTCGGGCTTTACGCCAAGTTCTCCAACCAACCCTGCAAGACCCGCGACGCAGCCTGAAGAAAGCGGTTGCCGCGAAGTATCGACAAGGCTTATAACCAGCTTGTATTTGCCTGCCCTGCTTTTTTCTTTTTCCTTTAATATGCTGATATGTATCCTGCAATCTTCATTGATTATGTAATCAGTTTCCGTGCCCTTGCAAAAGTCGGAATCTATTGCGGTAAACTCAGGCCCGCTGCCGGCAACATTGCCGCCGGCTCTTGCAATTGCCTTCTTTATCAACTGCTGCCGTTCATGTTCTTCGTCGTACAAGCCGGCGTTTAACTCGCCGCATATGAAAACCTCGGAACTGACAATCCTTGCGCCCGTTTTGCCGAACGCTTCCAGGATCAGCGCCGTTGCCGCCGTTTCCGGCTGGTTGGGATGAATAATTATAACGAAAATTGAGACTAATAAAATAAGAATAAAAAATATGGATTTCTTCAACGGACATGCCCCCTTTAGCCCCTGCAAGCTCGTTTACCGTAATGCGTTGCAGTATGATCTTGATTTTAATTATTGCCTCAATAAAGGGGGCATATACATGAAAATTTCTATAATCGGCTTATTTGCTGGATAATAAGCTTGTTTTTATATATTTTTTTAAAGTTCGCCTGTATATCGAAGCAGTTTTTCAAGCAGCACCATTGCCTCCGCGCGCGTCACAACATCTTTCGGTCCCAGCGTATCGGAAAACCTGCTTGTGATGACGCCAATTTCCAGCGCGAACCTGATTTTTGGCAACAGCTTGGGGTCAGCCTGCCTGATGTCTTTGTATATGTATGTTTCATCACTTGACGCTTTCGCGCATTGTGAAGTTTTGAGCTCACAGACTCTCATGGCCATGGCGATAAGCTTTTCCCTGGTGCAGCCCTGGGCAGCCGATCCGCTGTCAGCAACAGGGACGATACCTGCTTTTACGGCAAGTGTCATGTAATTGCTGCCATAATCCACATCAAGCATATCAAGCATGAATTTCGCGCAGTCTCCGATAGTGAGATTTTTTGCCGGTTCAAATTTTCTGCCGGTTATTGATTTCAGCTTATGCACGGACGCCACGTTGGCGATTGAATTTCTCGCGTAGCTTCCGGAAATGTCGTCGAAAAAGTCCTTGCCCAAATCCGCTACTGCCAGCCGTCCCGGTACAAGCGTCTCAAATGCGAGCGTGCCCAGGCCGCGGTCAGGATCAAAGCTCCCCGAGGAGGCGGCCTTTATCCATTCCGTGGAACCGTCGGGCAGTACATGTCCAAATGTAGTGCCGGGCTTGTACCACGCGGCGTACGTGTATTCATATATTACCTTCAACGGCCTTTCAAGCTTCTCCACGGTATTGACGATGCCGTCCGACAGGCTGATTTCCAGCTTTGAAACCGGGGTTCTGAAGGTAAGGTTTCTTGTATTGCTGTCTTCCGCGCTGCTATCAGGAACTATTCCGAAAATATAGTCGGCCTCAACGGCGGCAGACCGGTAAATCCCGCCGGCGTCCGGCATGACACCCGGCCGTATGACAATCATGTTCCCGCTCATTCTAATAATAAGGTTTTCACCCAGCGTGCTGAGAGCTTTAAACACCCTTCCGGATATAACGACGGATATTTTTTTTGTATTGCCGGGCATAGTCCTGAGGTCGATAACATAATCCAGTACATTATCCGTGCGGACATGCTGCACGAAACGGTCGGCATTGACGCCGACAATCCTGATGGTCCATACCCCGTCCACCGACACCGGATCCTTTTGTATAAAGTCGCCGCTTATAATATCTTCGGTATCTTCGTCGGAATCATAATCGTCGTCACTGCGGGGCGTTCTCACCACTATGCTCTGTGTTGGCACGGACGCCAGTTTTTTTACCGGGTCGTACGCATAAAGCCTGGCATAATACCTGAAATTGGACCTGAGATTTCCCACGGTAAACTCAGACGCACCTTTTATCTCGTACCTGGCGCTTTCATGGTAATCCACCGAATCGTCTATCTCAAGTATGTAATCCATTCCTTCCTCGGCAATCCATTCAAAAGTTACGCTGTTCTTCGCGGCGTCTCCCTGCGTTTTTTTAATGCCAAACCCCTTCGGAGTGTCGGGAGGAATGTCTTTCGTGGTTTTCACGAGAAAAGAATCACTGAAATCGGAGCTTTCAATCTCGCCCGATTCACTTGTCACTTCAGCCCGTATCCAGAAATAATAAACCGTATCGGGAACGAGCCCGGTTACCCTGTAATACGTGGTAAATTCCAAATCCTTCGGCGTAATTACGGCCCTTCCAGTTGCTTTTGAGCGGTCGTCCACCGTTCCGTACTCCAGGTAATACACGTACCGGGTGTTAAAATTCCATCCAAGGTCAATATACACATCTCCAGCATGGCTATAGTTGAATACCGGCACTGTCGGCTTTTCGACCGTATCGGGAAGCTCGGGCAGCGTCGTGACAATAATGGGATCCGAAGGCCCGGAAATAAGGCCTACGTCGCGTCTTGCAGCCCTGACCCATATAACGTACGTAGTATTTGGCTCCAGGCCGTCAACGGTAATGTTGATATTATGCTTTTCACCGTCCGGTATGGCTCCCGGCGCATGCACATCCTCATCGGGATCGTTGGGGATTGCGGGAAAGTTAACCACCTTGTCCGTCGGCAGGTTTTCAAGGCTGCTATAATCAAAGCCAAGGGTGTATATCGCTATGCCCACGTCAAGAGTAACCCCTTCGTCATATTCAACCTTGCGGAATTGGAGCGGGTCCGCAGTACCATTTTCTATCGCATCCACAAGGTTGTCCACCGGCGGCGCCAGGTTGAGCCCGGCTTCATTTATCTGTTCCGGGGTCCTGTAGACCCAGTTGGCCTTCCCGCCGGAAAGAGGCGGCATATGCTGCTCGTACCATTTGTTCTTGAGTGTTATGACTGCCGAGGTATTGGTGACCATTTCCTTTCCCTGGCTGTCCTTTTTCAGCTCAAGGGGCGGCCTGCCCGGCACGACAGGCTGGTCGACCGGCCCCAGTGTAGGAGTTATGATTATTTTCATTGCGGCATCCGACTGCAATGTAATATATCTAAGTTCGCCATCCACAAACTCGATGTAGCTCTTTTTAGCGACAATTTTTAAGTAATAAGTCGAGTTTGGCACAAGGTCATTCAAATAGTATTTATAACCAAGGTGTTTCGTGCCGCTCATGACCTTGTTGCCCTCGCCCATTTTAATATCGGAAGCAATCATTGTACCAGCCGGAGGATTATCCAGCGTGTTGGGGTCGCTTATAAGCCACATGTCATACACTATTTCTTCATCAACATTTCCGTCGCCCTTTAGCGGCGCTTTCCACAATATGACCGCCCTGTCGGGCCTCAGTTCCTCATCGTAGGAGATAATCGGAACGCCGGCATTTGAAAATTCGGGCACCAGTTCAGGAACGGCCGGTGTCGACGGCACCTCGGATTCCCTGATATAAATTCGCTGCGACTGTATTTTTATGCCCGGGTAAAGCTCAACCCCGTCGCGCGTGACGATTGCTTTTACAACGTAATAATAGTGTTCCTCGCCCGGCTTGAGAACCAGGAAAAACACAGTGTCGGAGACGGTAGCCATGTATTCCTCGAGGCTTCCTCCCTCGCCCGATCCCCTGTATATCTGGTAGGAAACCTTGACATTGCCCCCGATGCCGGTTACCACGGGGCTCCATTCCAGTTTCCAGACCGTTCCTTCATCCGTAACGGACATTTTTGTCGTCTTTGCAAGAATATAACTGCTGACAACAACAACGCGGCTTTCGGGTGACCTCTTGAGCTCGGTGTCGGGAGTATCGGGTACTATTTTTATATGGTACACCCTTCCCGGGTCTCTTACCGTATGGATATATTCCAGTTTGCCTGCCGCCTCGTTGACCTTGACAGGGCCGTCCCGTCCGATCTGCTCCTCTCCTATATATATCGGGGGACTGTTTGCAAAAGCCTCGTTTTCCGAAATATACAGCTTATAGTCCATTCTTTTCCCGGAATACCAAACATCGTCCCACTCTATTTTTATCTGGTTGGTACCGTACGGATAGGCATTAATCTCGATGTCCGTCAGGAACCTGACGGTATTTGAAGGATTCGACTCGCTGCTGGTATATGTAATGGAATCCTGCGTATATTTGTAATATGCTCTTGCATAAGCATAGTAAACCGTTCCCGACTCGAGGTTCCGCAGCCTGATCTCGTTATCTTCACCGGTTTTGGCAGGGACATTTCCTTCTTTCAGGATTAAAGGCCTGCTCGGCCTGTAAGGCTTGTTAACTTCCTGGAGGTAATAATTAAGATATATGCTCGGACTTGGTACACCCTGCGGCAAAGCCAGCCTGTCGCATTTCAAATCCACATAATACTTGTCAAATTCATTGTAGCCTATTGGCGGTTCCACCTGCGGCGGGGTATCGTGTATTGCCTCCACCCTCAGCTTCTCAGGCGCCGGTTGTGGAACAAGGTCCGCTGCTGAAACAGGCATTATCAGGCCCTGCAGCAACAGCAGCACCGCTGTCAGCAGAATGGACGCCGCTCTCCTGCCCGTTTTTCCGCTGGGTTTTTTAATGGTTTTACTTACGGTTTTCCCGCCGTTTTTTCCTCCTGGTATCATCAGTACCTCCCGCCTTTGGAATCCCTGCTTAAATATCTCCCGTCAGTTTCAGCAGCTTTACAAAAGCCGCCACGACTTCCGCCCGCGTCATCTGTTCCCTGGGACGGAACCTGCCGCCGCCGTCAAGCTCCATAACTTCCATGTCAACGATCATGACGACCGGCTGGAAATAATCATCCCCGATATCATTTTCATCGGCAATCATTATCCTGCCTTTTGGTTTCAATTTATCCATGACGGCGCCTTTTTTTACGGAAAACAATTTCAGCAATACCTTGGCCGTCTCCTGGCGCCTTATATTTTTTGCAAGCGAATTGGGATGGATTATGCCGGAAAGCCCCAGCTTCATATTTTTCTGCCGGATATCCAGCCCGGCGTTTTCCGCCGTTTTGCCGGTCACTTTCTCGTAAAGTAATACTACCTCGCTGCAGGTGGCCTTGCTGTCAGGCATGAAATTACTTTGGATGCCCGGGAAAACATCGTTAAGATCGTACCTTGCCGCAATAGCTTCAATATAATCCTTTGCCCAGTGCCCCGGCGATACGCCGCCGATAACGGTCTGCGCAGCCATGATGACAAACTTGCCCGTCTTTACCAGGTTGAAGCGCACCATCGAGCCTTCCTGCAAAATTCCCGCGGATATTCTCTGCCAGCTCGTTGAACCATCGAAGAGCGCGTATGGAATTTTAACGCCCTTAGATGAGCTTGCCGACATTCCTGCCAGGACTGGCACGCCCGGTTCCTCGATTCTCGCCACGGCGTTATTTATTTTTGCCCCCTGCAAAGTATCGTCAATGTACAATGACAATTCTTTTTCAATCATATCCACCAGGTTCTGCGCGTATTTCTCCATCATGGCGGCAGAGCCCGGTCCGCTTCCAACATAAACGTTCAGCAGAAAATTGAGTTTTTCGCTTACCAGCCCGGTATCTTCATCGTATAGCCTGTCATGGTACATTTTTGCCATAGCTTCATCGGTCATGGAAAGGCCGAGAGCAATAATGTCCAGTTCACATATGCCGGTAATTTTCAGGTTTTCCTGGGGAAGCGGAGTTGATGAGGCAACCGAACGCAAAATATCGATTTTAACATAGATGTCCTTTACCTCCTCCCGCTCCATGATCTCCTTCAGCGGCCCGTTTGCCGAAGTGTCCAGTGTTGCCGGTCTTAATACCAGTTCCATGCCCTCGGTTCTTATCACAAGGTTCTTTTTGAAAGCATTCATGGTCTTGATTACGGTAATGGGCACATATATGGCATCAGACGCCACGTTGACTGAAAGCGCCGTCAAATCCAAGGTAAACGAGTCCCCCGGCGAATTTTTCATTGCATCGGCAACCTTCGCGCCCTTGAGCAAAATGGTGGTGGAGCGGCTTCTTCCTATTGCCACTCTCCAGTAATAACGCTTTTCCAGCATTTCCATTTTATCAAGGAATACAGCTCTTTCCTGCTCCTCTCGGTCGATGTTGTCGTAATCCTCCTGGCTGAACTCGGTACGGATGTTAACCGGCCCCACGTACTTGGAATAGGCGATTATATCGGTGTCTACCGAATCAACCTTTACCGCCCTTACTTTAATATAGTATTTAACGTTGGATTTCAGCGGCTGCTTTGTCACAATACCGCCCGGCATCGTGACATTGGCGCTCTTTATTTTTGTATAATAGCACATTTTGTCGTTATTTACCGTCTGCGCCGTTTCTTCGGGATAATAAGGCAATACGGAGCCTGCTTTATCAATGTAATGCTCGAGGTCTGCCGCCGTGAGCACCGTGTATTCCGCGCCGCCTTCCTCCATTATTGCAATTTCATAACTGGAGTATCCATCCAGCGGCTTGCCAATCCACCTGACTTCTATTTCATGGCAGGCGTCCCTGGTCTTCACGGAAGCCTTGTCATAGACCGTAGTGTTGGCTCCCTTTACCACCTTTATGTCATAATACGTGTCCGCCTTAAGATCCCGCACCCTTCCGTAATATGTCTTTCCGTCGGTATCCTTTATGACGGTCGCGCGTGAACGGTCCATCAGCTTGTAATTCGTGTCGGAAGGACCTTTTACATATATTTTATAATCCTCGGCTGTCAAGCCAACCGTATCATCCGTCCAGTAGAAGCCCAGTTCCGCGCCCAGCACTGCCTCCAACGCAAGGGGCGCCTCTATCAGGGTGGTCGTTACCGGGATGGATACCCATACGCTTTCCGACGCCGGTTCCAGCGGGTTCCTGTTGGAGTCGACCCTTACGGCCCTGAGGCTGAAGTAGTATACCTTATTTGGGAAGATCCTGCGGTCCACCGTGTAGGTGCAGGTGCCCGTCGCGCTGTCATATGTAAATTTGCCCGGATGGGTGGAACTATCCGCGGGATCAAGATACACAACGCCGTTTTCGACATTATCGCTTAGCAGGTCATATTCCTGCAGGAAACTCAGGTACTCGGGGTCGCTTCCGTAATCTTCCGGCGCAGCCGTGGGATTTATCTTTTGCGTGGTTTTGATCAACTGGTAAATAACATCGTTTTCCCGCCGGTTCCATGAAAAAGTCACGCTATAGTCGGAAACAACCGGCCTGCCGCTTTCTTCATCCACGGCAATCGCGAAATCCGTGGGAGCAAGCGGTTTTCTCGCTTCTTCGTCCGGCGGGTTTATGTCGAGCCGTATGGTCGTAACAGGCAATACCGTCGTATAGACAGATTCCTTTGAGTATGTGTCCGACGGGTCGGTTTTGCTTTTAACAACCAGCCTTGTTCTTGCCTTTATGTAATATATTGTATTCGGAAGCAGATTATAGCCGAATACGTTAACATTTCCCTGTTCCTCAAACTTGGATATGCGCGCCCTGACAGAAGTACTCTGGGGATCCCCGGCGCCTGTGAAAATTATATCTCCGTCGGGATTTTCGGTTGTTCCGACAAGGGTAAAGGAAAGCGGGTCATTTCTCAGGCTCATCAGGATGTCATAGTAAATGTAATAGTTGTAATTTGCCGGGTCATAAACGGTCACATGCTTGTCCCAGTCCAGGTTCATTATTTTGTCAAACCTTACGCTGATATAGTTTACGGGCGGGTCCACGGCTGTATCCTTCCCGTTGACATCAAGGGCAAAGCCCATGGGCAGCGGTACTTCCAATTCCGCGTCGTCCAGCGTGGTAAAACTGGTTATGACGGAACGGTCGGACATTTTGCTTGTATCGGCTGTCCCCCTGTTTTGGGCATTTGTCGTATACATCTGCAGGTAGTAAACGGTATTGGGCAGCAAAAACCTGGGGTAATCGCCGTAGCCGTCGATAGTGCCGCTGTCGCTTTCCGTGTCGCCTTCCCATGTAAACAGGTCAAACGCGTCCAGCGTATATTCGAGACGGTTCCCTACCTCCCTTATCTTGCCGGATTTCGCGCTTATGTATTTTACCAGCCTGAAAACCGCGGGATAATTGCCCAAGAGGTGCTCCCCGACATAGAGAGGGATGTCCTCGGTGGTTGGCGTTTGATTCGTGCCCAGCATGAAGTGGAAATATAAATCGTTCCTGACAGTCTCCCAGTTAAGCGGCTTGTCCCATGATATGGTAACGTCCGTGGATTTTACGTCGATTTCCACGCCGGACGGCAGGTATACCTTTCCGGGATTGGGAACCCTGTTTATTACCATTATACCCGTGGGAAGCGGAGGTCTGCTGGTGTCCACCGTAAGGGTGTACGGCATTGCCGGCGATTCCAGCCTGTCGATCGGGCTGTCGGATTTTACGACAATCCTGTAGAAAATCTCGTTTTCAGGGCTTACCCCGGAAATTACCGTAATTGCAAAGGAACCGGTGAAATAGGTGTCATCCATGGTCCCCTTCACGACCCAGTCGCCCGGGATTGAAGGATCGTCGGTCGCCTGAATTTCATAATAGAGCCTTGGAAGGTCGAGGCTTCCCTGGTTTACTTTATATATCTTGACATATATATTATTTGCACTGTCTTTTGTCAGTTGAAAACGTATCGGGGTGCTGGCATAGGATCTTTCTCCCGACAGCATGCTCCCGTTCTGGTCCTCCGGGTCGCCGACCATAACCGCCGCAACATTGTTTCCCGCGCTGTCCTTGTAAATCGGCTTTATGTTCATATAGTACACGGTACCGGGAAGTATGTCGTTATCAGGCAAAACGTAGTCCATGCCGGGAGGAGGCTCCGGGACTTCCGAAGCATCGTCGGCCCTTCCCCAAAGTTCAAAGCTCAACGCACTCTGTGTGGTGGAAACGACGGCAGTGACCGTGCCCCCTGAGACTCGTGCGGTATAATTGCCCCCGGCTGTCTGATCGATAAGCAGGGACGCTTGTGTAGAACCCGCATTCAGCAGGTTCAGATCCGTAGAAATGTTGATCCTGAAATTCAAGCTTGATATTTCGTGGTTACCGGAATAAATCAAATTAAGGGAGTTTTGCATATAAGCCAAGGCATTGCTGCTATTGGCCGAAATAAATACATTGTTGCCGGGATTTGGATCGGTATCGGGATAAACTGTATTATTCGGGTCGTAAAAAATCTTCGGTGTTATCCATCTTAGCCCAAGCCTCGGCATGCTTCCGATTTCACGGCCGCCTCCTGCCAGATCCACGTACGGCTGATCAGGCGTCGTATATTGAAAGGTCATTCTCGGCATAAAGTAGAGAAGTCCCCTTCCTATCGGATCGCCTACCGGGTTCCCTGCCCCGTCCACGGCTCCGTAAATGGTAACGTTGATGTCGTATATGTAATCATTCATAAGCCCGGTGATTGTCGCCGACCGGACAGGCGACAGGATTGGGGCCAGCTCGACCAGTTCGGCGGTATCGTTGGATTTCGGCTTGTGATAAGCGACTACCGCGGCAGCCGCGCCTGGATAATCGCTCCAATTAAACTCCAATGTCCCGTTCATGTACGAATCGACCGTGATATTGACAGAACCCACCGGGGCTGCAAAAATCTCAATAAAAACGCCGCCAAAAAGACCATTTAGCAAAATGGCAATGATTAATAAAGAAACTGGCTTTCTTATAAGGTTCATATACGACAGACCTCCGCCAATTACACTCCGACCCCCATTTATTCCGTAAGCTGTGCATTCCGCACCCGCCTGCCGTTTGCCTGCGGGTATGGTACTATTATTATATCGGCAAAACTCTCCCGCAAATTAATAAGATAACCGAACTCACGGCTTTTTGCTTACCAGGATCTGATTCCTCCCGTTTTTTACGGACTTTTTCACGTCATAGCCTCTCATGACCAGTGTGTCGTATATTTCATCCGCCTGGTTGAAATAATTGTTGCCGATATCCAATATGAGCGTTTCCCCGGGTTTCAGATTTTCCGAAATTTCATTCAGCGTCGTATCCGTCTGAAGGCTTTCCGCGTATATCGGCATATCCCGGGTATTATCGGCGCAATTCCTGTCCGGACCGGTTCCGTACGCGGCAGCATTCTTTTTGTAATTCCTGCTTGATTTTTGGCTCGACATTGGCATGTACCCTCCACGATAAAAGTAAGGTGGTAAATTCCCCAAGTGTTGTACAAAGATTATTTATGATATAGTATAGTATTATCATGAACCATATTTTTTATATGTGAAACATTAATGCCAAGAACAGGTTTGTCCGGGTACGGGATATGATGAATAGAAATGTTGTTTTGATAGGAATGCCGGGAGCGGGCAAAAGCACGGTCGGGCTGCTGCTGGCAAAGGCGCTTGGAATGCCTTTTATCGATACGGATCAATTGATCCGGGACCAGGAAAAAAGCAGCCTGCAGGAATTGATTGACAAAAAGGGTCTGGATGAATTTATAAGGATTGAGGAAAAAGTAATACTTAATCTCAATGTTGAAAACCATGTAATCGCTACCGGCGGCAGCGCCGTCTATAGCGAAGCTGCCGTCTGCCATCTGAAATCGGGCGGTATCCTCGTGTTCCTGAACGCAAAACCTTATCAACTGACAAGAAGGGTTAAAAATACCGGCAGCCGCGGCATAGCAATGAAGAGAGGCCAGACTCTCGAATCGCTGTACCGCGAGAGACTGCCGCTTTATAGAAAATACGCCGACATTGAAATCAACTGCTCCGGAAAGCATATCAACACCATTACATCCGAAATAATCGGCCTTTTGCAGAAAAGTTCCAATTAGTATTAAATTGCGGAAAATTTTTTAAAATTAATGAATAAAAAGAAAAAAAAGAGGGCAATAATAATGTTGACCTCACAAAATACATTTTGACCCCCTTTACATGGTTAGTCGCCAGACTAACCAACTTTTTTGCATTTTTCAAGCCGGTTGGTACGCGATCAGGCCGCCCCGGCCATATCCTCAGAACGTCCGTTTTGTGGATATAAAGCTGTGGATAATGTTGATAAGTCTGTGAATAAGCCGGCTTTAGTCAGGCAATCCGCTGTTTGTACCGACGATAACCTGTGGATATTTAAAAATTCCTGCCGAAAAAATACCTTCAGTATTGGAAAAGCTTCTCAACATCTTCTTCGGGTATGGGCTTGGAAAAGAAATAACCCTGGACCATGTCGCACTTATGCCGGATCAGGTATTCTATCTGTTCCTTGCTTTCGACCCCTTCCGCAACAACCACAAGCTTTCTTTGATGGCCTATATGTATGATGGATTCTATCATATTGTTTTCTTCCGGTATATCATCTACAAAGCTTTTGTCGATTTTCAAGGTATTAATGGGCAATTGCTTCAGATAGCTGAGAGATGAAAACCCTTTGCCAAAATCGTCAATAGATATTTTCACGCCTTTGTCTCTCAACTCCTGGAGCTTTTTCAGGTTAAAATCAATTGATTCAACCAGCTTCGACTCGGTGAGCTCAAGCTCAAGAAATTCGGGATCGAGGCCTGTCTGCTTCAATATGCCCGTAACCGTATCGACAAAATCGTCCTGCATAAGCTGCATAACGGAAATATTGACAGATATCCTGAAATTGCTTTGCATGCGGTCGTTAATTCTCTTTATGAATTCACAGGCGTTTTTCAAAACCCACTTTCCTATTTGAATTATCAAGCCGGTTTCCTCGGCTATTCCAATGAATTTCAAGGGAAGAATGATGCCATGCACGGGGTGTTTCCACCTTATCAGGGCTTCGAAACTTCTTATGTTTCCTGTCGCCAGGTCAACCTGAGGCTGGTAGAAAAGCACAAATTCATTTTCCTCAATCGCCTTGTGCAAACCATTCTCCATGTTTATTCTCTCGGTCAGCTCGTCGGTCATCTCATGCCTGAAGAAAGTATACTTGTTTTTGCCGTCATTTTTTGCATTGTGCATCGCCATGTCGGATTTCTTAAGCATTTCCTCCATGCAGTCCGCATCCTCGGGATATATTGATATACCGCCGCTGGCAGTAATATGCACCTGTTTTCCCAGTACCGTAAACGGCTCGCTGAAAATTGCATTCAGCATATTTACTTTTTCATTCAATTCCTTGTTGCTTCGTATATTATCTAGGAATATGGCAAATTCATCGCCCTCAAGCCTTGCAACAGTGTTGTTTTTTGAAAACGCCTCCCTCAGCCGTTTGCCGATTTCAACCAGCAGTGCGTCCCCCGCGGAATGCCCGTAAGAATCATTTATGTATTTGAAATTATCCAGGTCAAGGTTGATCAGGGCACACTTCCTGGGTTTGCCTTTCATGGACAGTATTTTTTTCATTACGTCGCAAAGCGCGTTACGGTTCGGCAGACCGGTAAGGGAATCCTTGAATGCCAGTTGCCTTATGGTTTCTTCGGTAGCGGCCAGCTCATCATATACCAGCGTAAGCTCTTTAAAGCTGTCCCGGAGCTTTTTCTCCTGGTCTACCCTGTCCGTTATGTCAATACCCAGGATTTCGATTAAATTATTATCTTCCTTATCGGTGATCGCATTGCAATAGATATACACCGGCTTGCCGCTTCCGCGCCTTAATGACATTTCAAGCGCCGTGCAGCTGTTTTGATGCTGGAAGCTGTTGATGGCATTCTTCAGCTTTCCGATGTCTTCCTGCGATAGCAGCTCATATATATTCTGCACTTTGTCCATCCCGAACTTGTCAAAATAGTCCAGTACTTCGTCGGCGTACCTGTTGGTTGAGACAATTGTGCCGTCTCTTTCGATTTCCATGATTATAAGGTTTGTCATGTCCGTGATTCTCAGGGTATTTATCTGCTGCCTCTGCAAATTTATCTTCATCAGGCGCAGGCGTGTCAAGGCAAAAGCGGTAATAAGCGATGCGGCCAGTATAAATATGAACAGCACGGCGAAAACGTTGTTCAACCTTCTAAATGCCGCATTTTTAGGCATTGTTACCGCTATCGACCATCCGGTGCTTTTTATAGGGCTAAAGCCCATTATCCATTCTTCGCCATTATAAAAGTAATTCCCGGTTCCGCTCTGCCCTGAAACCATTCTTGTTTCAAGCAAGAGCAGTTCCTGCAATCCGGGATTGTCCTTTCCCGTTTTCAAATCATTCTTTTTATCATATATAAGCTGCCTGTCTTCGTGGGCAATTATATCACCATCTTTATTCAATATAAACGTATATCCATTCTCGTTCAGCTTGGTTTCATCCGCAATCCGGCTTAAGACACCGGCATCATATGTTATGCAAAGAACGCCGTTAATCCTGCCGTACTCAACAATAGGCACAGCAATTACAAATACCATCTTATTTTCTTCCTGGCAGATGAACGGATCGGAAATCGTCGGCTTTCCATTCATCGCATTATTAAAGAACTCATTGCCGCTGACATATGACTTTGTCCCGGCTGTCGATACGGAAGAGCCGTGTTCATCCGTGATGCTTAATTCTTTGCATTTGTCCAAAACAGCCTGCTTCTTCAATTCAGCCAGGCGCTGCTCCATTGGCAGGTTCGAATTGGAAACAATACTGTTGGAAGCGATTGACCTTGCTTCGGATAAACATCCGGTCAGGTAGGTATCAATAGTACCGGCGCCATGTTCCGCATAGCGAATTAATGAATTTTCCAAATCGGAATACAGCATCCGCGTAACCGAGTAATACATTATGAGGCCTGCTATCAGGGCTATGACCCCCATTTGAAGCGTTTGCACAATCACGGAATTTCCATTAAGCTTTTTCAGAAAATCACCTTCTACGATTCTTTTGTGTGCGGTATTCAGTCAATTACATAAAACCAAAGGTAAATTATAGAAGCAATTTGTGCATAACATCTGTTTCACAAATTGCCTCCATTTGGCGTTTTAAATCCAAACCGGACATGCCGCCGAGGCTTCAGGCCTCCATATAACGCGTTAACTCTTTAATTCTTTCATACATGCCTGGCAAATGTTCTTGCCCTTGTAATTGATTACATCTTTTGCGTCTCCGCAGAAAATACAAGCCGGTTCGTATTTTTTAAGGATAATATTAGCTCCGTCTATAAAAATCTCCAAGGCGTCTTTTTCCGCTATATCCATGGTTCTTCTCAATTCGATGGGCAATACTATTCTGCCTAGCTCATCAACCTTTCTAACTATACCGGTAGACCTCATCCAGTCACCTCCCCTCAATTCTCAAAACTCCCTATCTGCATATTTTATCGCCGTTTATGTTCAAAGCAATCTTTATCTGGTCAGGAAGTTCCTCGATTTTATCCTTTGGAAGATAAAAATCACAGCCATTTTCAAAAGCTTCGTCCAATTCTTTTTGGCTGATGTCTTCTGAAATGATAAAAAACGGCGTTTTTGAACAAATTTCGTTCTTCACATTTAATGCACCCAACGCGCTGAATTCCGGCATGACATTATCGCTCAGTATTATATCCCATTTATCCTCATTGAGCGTTTTATACAAGGCAGTCATTGATGAGACTACCTTGCTCCTGACATTCAACCCGCTTCTTTTTAAAATCCTTACAATCAAATCCGCATAGAATCGGGAATCTTCCACAACTACTATGGATAATGTCATCCCGTTGTTCACACTGCTCACCACTCTATTGCAGCATATGTAAATTACCCGCAGAAGCATCCTGCATCGAGTAAAGGTGTTGTCATATTCATGTAAATGATACACTTTATTCATCAATATATTAATGAAATATTTCTAGTTTTTACCCTGAAAAATGTCGGTTTATGTCTATATGCCCATGTTATCCCTGTATCCGCTTGGACTTATTCCCATGTATCTCTTGAAAATCCTGCTGAAATATTCGGTGTCTTTAAAGCCCATCATCAGGGCTACCTCATACGTCTTTAAACCGCCCTGGTCCAGCAGCCTGGACGCTCTTTTCATTTTTATCCTTGTTATGTATTCGATCAGCAATTCCCCTGTTTTTTGCTTGAATACTTCGCTTAAGTATTTCCTGTTCATATAAAGGGACCTTGATATTCCTTCTATGGAAACCTTGTCATCCACTGTTTCAAGCACAAGCCTGGATATTCTGTTCTCTATTTGCTCCTTATTGCTTCCGTATTCAAGTTCGGCTATTCTCCCGAATAATTCTCTTACGGATGCCTGAAAAGCTTCGGCCGCTTCCCTGGCACTGCCCATATCCGCAAAATCGATTCCTTTATATTTTTGGACATCAATAAACTTTTCCATCCATTGATAAACCATTGCCAACTGCCTTGTCAGTTCAGCCATTGTCCGCTTAAAAATAATGCCCGTCATTATAATGTTATCGCCGAATACCGCTTCGATGGCATCCGTCAGCCTGCCGGCAATCTTCATAACATCGGGGGATTTGACTTTGAACGCATCAATTAGTTGTTCCAACTCAACAACAGGCAGGTGGTCTTTCAGTTTTTCTTCCAATCCTGATTTGAGGCTTCTTACAAATTCGCTTTCTTTCTTTTTTTGCAATAAGAATTCTCTGACTCTTTCAAGCATGCTGGCCATTTCATTATGATTAACCGGTTTATTAAGGTAATCAAAGGCTCCGTATTGTATACCCTGCTTTGCGTATGCAAAATCTTCGTAATCACTCATAAGCACAACGCAAGGGCACAGCTTATTCGCAGTTACTTCCTTAAGCAATTCAATGCCGTCTATCTTTGGCATTTTAATATCAGTTATCAATAAATCCATTTGCCGGCTCCGAAGTATATCAAGCGCGTCCTGGCCGTTCCGCGCCTCAGCTGCAATCCTGAACCCCGTGCCTTCATTCCATAAATTCATCCGTGCAATGTGCCTGCGGCTTATATCCATATCATCGACCAATATAACGTTGTACAACAAGAACCACCTCGCCGTTGTCGTGTTCTGATACTCTTCAGCATAAAGGCCATAGTCAGACACATAGTCTATATTAACATAAAATATTTTAAAATAGTACAAAAATTTGAATTAACCTGTAGAGTTTCACTATTTATTCCAGTTATATATAATGAATAAAAAAGGACGGCGAAAAAAGATACATAAGGAAAGGTTTGCATACTACATAGAAGAATACGGACGGTTGGTTTTCACCATTTGCTATTCCTTTGTAAGGAATTACTTTGATGCCGAGAACCTGGCACAGGAGACTTTTTTGTCCGCTTACAGGAATATCGGCAAATTTGACGGCAAGAACCCCAAAAGCTGGTTATGCACAATTGCCGCCAACAAGTGCAGGGATTTTCTTAAAAGCACGGCTGCTAAAAAATGCGTCAGCCTGTCCGAAGGTCTTCCCGAACCCCTGGAACATCATGCGGTATCACCTGAGGATATTGTCCTGGAAAGGGAGATGGAAGAGCGCCTGTACTGGATGTGCAGCAAATTGCGCGAACCTTATAAAACAGTGGCAATGAACTATTTTTGCGATAATTTGAAGCTTTCGGAAGTGGCGGCGAATACCGGGCAAAAGCTCAAAACGCTGCAAATGCGGTTATACCGCGCAAAGCAAATTTTAAGGAAACTATGGGAGGAGGAATTTAATGAACAATCTTGCTGATACCGCCAATCCTAATATTGCCAATCATTTATCCGACGCCTGCCTGGCTGCGCTCAGGGAAGGCAGGCTGAATGAGAAGGAGGCATTGGCGGCGTCTTCGCATATATCCTGCTGCAGTTTATGCGCCGAAAGGCTGGTTTCCGGCTTTTCGGAAGACGAGCTTTTGAAGGTTCCCGCAGGCTTCACCGAAAATACCCTTGCCTTGTTGAAACCTGAAAAGGAAAACAAGAGGTACTTGCTTTTCTATTCCATAAAGGTTGCCGCCGCTGTTTGCGCTACCCTGGTCTTGATTTTTTCAGGCGTGTTGAACTCTATAGAGAAACTGGATGAAAAAATCCATGATTACGGAAGAAAGGGGCAATATGTAGCCGACGTTGTAAATGTGAGCCTTAAGAATTTTACCGATAAAATATTGGAATTGGAGGATTATGAAAATGAAAGCTAAAAGAAACGGATTTTTGACTTTCCTTTTTTCACTTTTGCCCGGAGCGGGACAAATGTTTATGGGTTTCATGAAAAACGGGGTTTCTTTTATGGCCGCATTCACGCTGGTCATATTCCTGGCCGTCTGGCTTGATATCAGCGAGTTGTTGTTCATACTGCCTTTATTATGGTTTTATTCGTTCTTTGACTGCATAAACAAGCGTTATTCAAGCGACGAGGAATTTGCGGCGCTGGAGGATTATTACCTCTTTTCCATGGACAAACTGCTGGCGAAAGGCCGTCAACTTGCGGGAATGCGCAAGCCGTTGGCGGGTATACTGGTGCTCTTCCTGGGAGTATACATGATAATTAACAACCTGTTTAGCCGAGTGCATATGTTTGGAATGATATCGGATCAGGCTTATATCATTGCCGATAGCATAGTAAACATGGCGCCCAAGCTTATTCTCGGCGTTTTGATAATCGCTGCCGGTATCCGGCTGATAGTCGGCAAAAAAAGGGAGCGTTTGTTCCCCAATAACATTTGACTCTTTTAACCACAAATAAAAACGGAGCCTGCCGGACATCATGCCGACAGGCTCTATTCCCGCTTGGTGCGCCCAGTAGGACTTGAACCCGCAACCTTCTGGTCCGTAGCCAGACGCTCTATCCAGTTGAGCTATGGGCGCGTTCTTGACCGGCGCCGCCTTCATGGCAAGTTTACCGTATCAACGGCGCATATAATATGATAATACATCCGGTCCGCAAAATCAACTGTATTTGTCATCCTCTTTTTGATTTCAGGCTCATGCTCTCCGTCCGGCCCATAAATAAAACATAAAACATTTCCTTACCGGTTTTTATACGATGACGGGTATGATATAATAAACATTACATATATAGGTTCAATATTACATATAAACTGTGAGGTTATTTGTCGCATGGTTTTCAACGAAAACTTGTCCCTGATGTATTCGGACATCCTTGTGCCTGATATTTTTATTTCGGAATACATGCCTTCGCTGGAAAGCGATTTTGTAAAGGTATACCTGTACTGCGTTTTCCTTTGCAAGCATAAAATAACCTCGTCCTCCGAAGATATGGCCAAAAGGCTTGAACTCAGGCCCGAACGCGTCAAGGAAGCGATAGAAAGGCTTGAAAGCCTTGGTTTGATAACAAGGAGCGCGGATAGCAACGTAATAAACCTGGTTGACCTGAAAGAAAAGGAAATAAAAAAGCTTTACAGGATAAAAACCACGTCTTCTCCCGACGATGCGGAGCTGAGCGCCGAAAGGAGCAGAAAGAGAAGCCGCTTTATTTCCAGCATAAACAATGCTTTTTTCCAGGGCCTCATGTCGCCTTCATGGTACACGGACATCGATGCCTGGTTTGACAAGTACCAGTTCGAGGAAGACGTCATGTATGCTCTTTTCAAGCACTGCTACGATTACAAGGGATTATCGCGCCAGTACATTTCAAAGGTGGCGGACAACTGGCACAGCAAGAATATCCGCAACAGCTTCGACCTCGACAAGTACTCCATGGAAATCCAAAAAATCAAGGATATCCGCGGCAAGATAATGAAGAAACTCAGAAGGCAGGGTTACCTTACCGAGTATGAAGAAGCATACGTGGAAAAATGGGTAAGCGAGTTCGGTTATGACTTCCCTGTTATAGAGCTGGCGCTGCAGCGCACAACATCGGCTGTCAATCCAAGCTTCGAGTACATAAACACAATTTTGACAAACTGGCATGAAAAAGGCTATAAAACAAGGGAAGAAATCATTGCAGCGGAAGGAGAAAAAGGGAAAAAACCGGCAGAAACGCGCAAAGTCAAAGCCAGGGAAAGTGCAGTACCCCAGAAGGGCAATTTTGAACAAAGAGAATATACCGACGAAGACTATGAAAAGCTGTACAAGGACGCTTGATATTTCCGGTAGGAAGGAAGATTCCATGAACGCAAACATATATCAAAAAATAAGAAACGAATATGAGAAAAGGCGTAAAAAAGCTTTTGACGAGCTGGAAGAAAAGAAATCGGAACTGTACGCGCTTATCCCTCGCTTGCAGGAGATCGACGATGAAATCAACCATGCCGGCTTCAAATACAACAAGGCCATTCTTACGGGAACGCTGCCTTCGGATAATGCCGCAAAAGAACTGTCCGATACGATTGAAACCC
This sequence comes from Bacillota bacterium, assembly GCA_050261495.1. Lineage (GTDB taxonomy): Bacteria > Bacillota > Clostridia > Acetivibrionales > DTU013 > JBMNKL01. Next base: position 10,022 of record JBLNDI010000082.1, on the reverse strand, counting down.
TAAAGACTGAAAAGGCAAAACTGCTTAAAGAATATGGTTACTCTCCTTCGCATCTTTCTCCCGTATTTCAATGTGAAAAATGCTCGGATACGGGCATCATCCGGTCCCCGGACTTGGATGCCGACACTTTCTGCATTTGCTACAAGCAGCAGCTTATAGATTACCTGTATGAGCAGTCAAACCTCGTGGCTGCAAATAATGAAGGTTTTGAAAGTTTCATCGCCGATTATTATCCGGATATTGTCGACGAGAAACGCTATGGTATAAAAAAATCGCCCCGGGAGCAAATACTGTGGATATTGGAAAACTGCAAGAGTTTTGTCGAGAATTTTGAGAACAGCGAAGTAAAAAACCTGCTGTTCGTCGGCCATACCGGTGTGGGCAAAACTTTCATGGCAAGCTGCATTGCCATAGAGCTGATGAAGCGTGGTTTTACCGTGCTCTACCAGACGGCTCCCGCGCTTTTCAACGCAATATACGAGTACCGTTTCAATAAAGCCGATAACGACGAATGGGAGTCTGCCTTGTACACCAACATCCTTGAAACGGACCTGCTGATCATCGACGACCTTGGGACTGAATCGCCAAGCGGTATGCGTTATTCAGAGCTATTAAACATACTTGACACCCGTCTTTCCAATAACGCCAGGAGAGCCTGCAAAACAATCATCTGCACGAATATCGCCCTAAAGAATCTCTCCGAGTTCTACGACGAGAGAATCGTATCCAGAATCACCGGTGGGTTCGATATTTTCAGATTTACTGGCGACGATATACGCAGGTTGAAAACATTGGAGTCCACGTGAAAATAATGGTACGGGTTTCCGGCTGCCGAAAGCAACTGCCGATTCCTTGCCGGCAGTTGCTTTCAACCGGATTCAAATCGTCAGCACCCCGTCGGGAGTATTTACAATCAGTAGTATATCTTCCTCCTCTCCTGTTTCTGCATTTATATAAACGAGAAAATCTTTGTCGTTCAGTTTGCCCTTGAATTCATGGCAGAATATTTCCTTCTTGTAATTGGTCGGGATTATGGCCAGGCCTGAACTTAAAACCTTGACTTTTCCGTTTATTTTTTTCCGGGCTTCTTCCGTTGTGACTTTAGGCTCAGGTATATCCCTCCTGGTGTGATTGGACAAGTATTGCCTAGCCTCCATTCCCACTATCTCCCCGTTGTCCAGGGCAACCTTTACCTTTATCAGGTCGGGATAGATCGTGACATTGTCCTGTTTGTACGCATAATTGATAGTAGCGATATTGTCATGTTTTAAATAATAAGTGTCAACCATGTTGTCGTAGCCTTTTTCTTTCAGAAATTTCAACCCGGCTTTTTTAGCATCGTCCATATCCAGCTTGTTTTCACCTACAGGCCTGTTGTACAGCATCCATTCGATATGTCCGCCCTTTTGCGTTACGCCTATGTTTATCAATTGATCCTCCGGGGTATTTTTCAGTTTTACATTAAAGCTGTACGTTTTTATCTGGCTATTGTCATTTTTGCCGGCGTCGGATATTTCCTGGACCCGGTCGGCTCCTAAAAATTCCTTTACTTTTTCTTTTGCCTCATCCATGCTTATCGTATCACCGGTCAGCCCCTTGGGTTTCGTTGTGGTCACATGGTCGGAGAACGGCCCGTCGTATATCAGCGTCGGGTAATCCTGGAACGTGTCTTCGAGCGCCTCGATTTTTTTCAGCATCTCGCCAGGTTTTGTCTTGCTGAAAAGCTTTGTGCCTTTGTTTGCCAGTTCTCCCCACTTCAGCCTGCCGGAGCCCAGGTCGTTTTGAAGTTCCCTGAGGCTGTCATTTAGTTTAACAGCATATTTATACAGCTGTTCGACCGTATTATACTGTTCGTCGCTCAACTTCTCACCCTTTATATTCTGGTTGTCGAGCGTGAGGCTCAAATCACTTACCTGGGAGAGGAACTTGGACGTGCTGGCCAGTACGGGCTGCGAAACCGGCAATTGTCCCAGGTTGGTCTGCGCAAGGTTTGCCTGCCTCCAGGCTTCCTGCAGCGTCACAGCCGTTTTTTGAGTAGTGGCGCCTACCAGGGATTTTGCCAGCAGTGTTTCGACGTTGTTAACGTATCCAACCATTTCATAAAAGGCCCTGTTGTATTGGTTATCCAGTTCCTGCCTCAGGTTGGCGGCATGCTTGTATTGATAGATTCCCCAGAGCGCCACGGCGCTTACCAGTACTATAACAATGCTGTACATTTTCCTGTCGGACAATCTTCTTTTAAAATCGAGCAGTTTGTCACGTATACCCAAAATAAAACTCCTCCCTGCACCGGTTATACACCGAAATTGTGTTTGCCAATCTTTTTAACGATTTTCCTGCTCCATATCCATGAACTGGTTGCGGTGGCAGGATTCCAGTAATAAACGGCGCCGCCGGTGGGATCCCACCCGTCAAGCGCATCCTGGGCTGCCTTTACAGCAGTGGAGCCCGGGTCCAGCGGTATGTTTATCTGCCCGTCGGAAACCGCAGTAAAAGCGCCCGGCTGGTAAATCACCCCTGCAATCGTATTCGGAAATCTCGGATCCTTGACCCTGTTCAGAATGACAGCTCCGACCGCAACCTGGCCCTCGTACGGTTCGCCCCTCGCCTCGCCGTTAATCGCCCTTGCCAGAAGCTGCACATCGCTGACCCTGTCGTTTTGCGCGTATGCGCTTCTTCCCGTAAATACGTCGAAACCGATTACTATATAGAGGCAAATTATAGCGTACAGGGCAATTAAAAATACGCCGCTGATTTTCTTCAAGGCATTACCCTCCCTTATAAAAGCCTGTGCCAGGTTGTTTTCATTATCCGGGCAGTATTATTTTTTGCTTCAAAATAAAAAATATTCCGGCAAAATCGGCGCTTTAACATTATTGTTATAACAGGTATTCATTTTGCTAATAATGAATACCGGAGGATGAACCTTTAATGCATATACTTATTTTAACCGCCGCCACGGGCGGCGGACATGCGAGGGCTGCGGAGGCCCTGAAAGAGTACATGGAGGAACAAGCCGCCGACTACAGGGTCGATATTGTGGATGCGCTGAAATATATCGGCCCGCTGGCCGAGAAATTGATTACGGGTACATACTTGCAGACGATAAGGAACGTTCCCGGTATATACGGAAAACTGTATGACCTTTCCGAAAAGGACGAATCCATTTCGCACATGGTGAAAAGACTTAACGGAATATTGGCGCACGGGCTTTACAGTCTTTTTGAAAATAGCAATCCCGATGTAATAATATGCACTCACACCATACCGCTGCATATGGTCTCGAGCATGAAACAAAAAGGATTTCTGGACATGCCTGTAATTGGCGTCGTAACCGACTACACAAATCATTTTTTCTGGAAACTCGACCAAATCGACGCGCTTGTGGTAGCACACGACTGCATCAAGGAAGACATGGTCAGGACAGGAATACGCAGGGAAATCATACATACCTGCGGCATACCCGTGTCCGGAAAATTTATGTCGGATCCGCCTGACAGAAGGTTTCTGCTGAAAAAAATCGGCCTTGACAACAAGCCTACAATACTGGTCATGGGAGGAAGCCTCGGATTCGACAGCATGAGCGTCATCTTTTCGTCTTTGCTGGCACTTGGTCGCGATATCCAGGTCATAGCCGTCGCAGGACACAACAGGAGGCTTAAAGAGCGGCTTGAAAGCTTATCGCGGGACTCATGCAAGAAAACAATGATAATGGGTTATACCGACAACATCAGCGAATTGATGGGAGCTTCCGATCTGATTATAACAAAACCGGGCGGTATTACCATATCGGAAGCGCTGATAATGAGACTTCCGTTGATAATAGTGACGCCGATACCCGGCCAGGAGGAAAGGAACGCAAGGTTTCTGGTAAATTCAAACGCCGCTTTAAGGCTGTCCCGGCTGGACGACATCGAATCCGTACTCCAAAAAACACTGGACAAACCCGGCGTATTGCGGAAAATGTCCGAAGCAGCCGGCAGGCTTGCCAAACCGCGCGCGTGCCAGGATATTGCGGCTCTTGCAAAAAGACTTGCCCGTGTGAAGCCCGAAGCATTAAGCGTCAGTCATCCGTGACATTGAAAATGCGTTTTGCGGCTATTACGATTCCATCTTCGTTTTCCCTGTTTATGTCGCCTATCGCCACATAACCTATTTTTCTGCCGGCATATATATAGCTTCCGTCCCCAATGCATATCCCGACACAGGAAACTTTTTCCGATTCGCCCTCGCCCGTGCCTGCCATGAACACCAGGTCTCCCGCCTTTGCAGCTTCCGGCTCGATCTCAATTCCGACGTTGAATTGGCCGGCAAGGGTCCTCGGCAGATTTATCCCGTTTATCCGGGCACAGATATATACAAGGCCGGGGGCATCTATGCCCATGGCTGACAATCCGTTCAGAAGGTAGCTCACACCTTTCATTCTAAGCGCGGTTGCAGCAAAATCGTCCGCATTTGTCACCGGGATCACTTCATCCAGTTTTACGTGTATAATCCCGCTTCCTTTGAGCCATCCGGTTTTTTTGCCCGGAAGAAATACTTCGTATGCATCGTCGTAATTGTTAAACGCGTAAAATTCGGAGCCCATGGGCGCGACCGCAACCGTGACGCCTCCGGTAGGATCGGAGTAAATGCTTTTTTCCCTGCTGGTAATAATAATCCTGTGTGTGTAAGTCCTGCCGTATATACTGGAAACATCCCTGTCAATATGCTTGGTTTTCATCCAGCCCGAGCATCCGTCAACTGTCGTCACTTTGGACCAGCCGCCTTCGCTGCGGGAAATGCTGACCGGCTGGTTGTACAGGGCCTGTGTTACCCTGGCCGATTTCACATCAGGGCCGGCATAAACATCGGCGACGTTTACTTTTACAACTCCCGCATTTTCATCCATGGGTATGCCATATATGTAATCCACGGCTGAATCCGCCTGCCCGGAAGTGCCGTTTACAACGGCTGTTTCCTCGGTCCTGTCCCCGCATCCTGAAACGATCGCGGAAATGAAAACCGCGCATGCCAACAACAGTATTATATATCTTTTGTGTATATGCCTGGATTTAAGTTTCATTTTCGAACTCCATGAGGTTCAATTCCAACACCGTGCATTATCTCGCCGTTTCCGGTCACCGCTTTATTCACCCTACGCTTCTATCACCGCGTACGCCACGGCAAATTCCCTGCAATGCGAGAGGCTGATATCTATGCTCTTTCCGCCGATCATGCCGAATATTTCCCGGGCATTTCCCGACAGTACCACATAAGGTTTTCCCTTTTCATTATTAAGTATTTCTACCTGCTTCCAGTCCAAGTCTCCTGCCAGGCCTGTCCCAAATGCTTTCAGCACCGCTTCCTTTGCCGCGAACCTGGCGGCGTAGCTTTCGTATTTCGCCCTGTTTCTTTTTTCGCAATAATCTATTTCACCTTTTGTAAATACCCTGTTCCTGAAGTTCTCAAGTTCGTCGATCGACTTTTTAAGCCTTTCTATCTCTACAATATCAACACCGCAATATATCGCCATGGTTCCTCAGCAAATCTCCTTTATCCGGCTGTTTCCTATTGCCTCCTCAGCCTGCTTCTCCGCCTGTCTTCCAGGACGTTATCCAGCGCTTCGGCTTCGTTTACCGCTGTCTCAAGCTGTTCAAGCATATCCTCGTTTTCAATGCTTGACATGATCCGGTGCTTGAACATATTTACGGTGCTTTCCATGTAATCCAGCTTTGCCCCGATCCTCTCCAATTCCTTCTTTTCATCCTTAAGCCTTTCAATGAGTTTTTCGTCCATTTCGATTACCTTTCTCAGGTCTTCGGCCATGTGTACATCCCTGGCAAAGCTCAGTTTCCTGTTGTTTATGTTTATCCTGTTTGTCACTGCGCCTATATCCACGCTGCTAAGCTCCCTGTTCCTGATGCAAAAATTGTTCAGAAGCTTAAGATAAGCAATGACCAGGCTGAGGGTCTGCTCCGTGATTTTTTCCTTCAGATAACTGTGTTCTCCTGTAAAATAAAAATTGAATATATCGTTTTTATCTTCCATCACTTTTTTGAGTTTTTGCATGTACGTGTTGTTGGTATTCCTGCGCGCTTCGCTTGCCAGCCGGTTTGCCACCCGGTTAAGCTCGCGGATGTTCCTAAGCTTTTCTTTGCGGTTAAAATCCTCATGAAACTGCTTGCTTAAAAGGGTTTGAAGCACAAATGCCGCATAAACGGCAATGCTTCCCGTTATGGTAACGGAATCCGGCAACGCATAGCCATAGCCAAGTACTCTCGGCAATGCATCCGGATCGCCCAGGAGGGAGGCCAGGATCAACGCAACGGCCAATATGCCGATATTCCTTATTTTAAATAGCGCAATCAATACCATTCTTGTTTTCATTTAGGTTCAACCACCTGTCCTGTCGTGAAAAACCTGCCGGTCGGTTCAACAAGCTTTCACGCCGATTCCCGCATAACCCGGCTTTACTGGGTAGCCTTGTTTTCAACCTTTTCCTTTACTTCAAAGCCCTGCTCGCTGCCGAGCATGGCTTCCGCCCTTGCTTTTGCCCTCTCTCTCGCGGAATTCATGTCAAGCCTCTTAAGCTTGAGATCCAGGTTTGTATCTCCAAGCGACTCCACCGCGTTTGCGCGCGCAGTCTTCCTGTTGACCATTTCCCTTGCTCTTTCCATGCTCTCATTTACCAGCCCGATCCTGTTGCTCCTGGATGTGTACTTAGCATTGAGGGAATTGATATTCTCCCTTAATTGGGCCATTTTCGCCTGGGATTTCAACGTCCTCAATTCGTTAAGCTTGGTAGACATTTCGGACTCGAAAATCTTGTAATCTTCCCTTATCTTCGCTACTTCCGCCATTGCGGCGTCATAAGTCGCCTTGTGGGTATCATAGGTGGACTGGTATTCCTCCTCCTGCATAAGCAGTTCTATGAGCAGTTCGCGGTCGCCTTGCTTCTGCGCCGCTTCTACCCGGGATTTAACCGCGGCAAGATTCTTTTCCGCGTTCTTCATCTCGATTTTTATCATTTCCGCGTTTGTCTGGATATCAAGTATTTGCTGTTCGGCCTCTTTTCTCGCCTTTTCAATCTGCATCTTGATGTCTTCAAAAAGCAGCTCAGGATTGTTTTCTTCGATATTGCCCAGCAAGCGCCCGAAGAATCCTCTTATCAATGCTCCCAGTCTGCTGAAAAAACCCATAATAATAGCCTCCCCGTTTATATTTTGGTATGTCCCGCCAGTTTTTGTATATAATTAATTTATAATAAATCAATAGTAATGTAAAGCGTATTAGTGCCGTAAAAAGCGCAAAAGCCGTACTTATCTCCCGGTGGACAGGTTTTTCTTGTCAAGAAGCCCCTTGTATTTTTCGGGCAATAGGTCCTTGTCGTCGCATTCCTCGATTGCCAGCATTGTCATGAACTGCACCTGCTGTGTGCTTGGACGGCACCTTTTAATAGCCTCGCCCATGATTCTGGCGGTAAGCAACTCGCCTTTTTCATCGTCCTCACTTGCGAGTTCGTAGGCTTTGCGCACCACCGTTTCGATTTCGGCGCCGGTATAGTTCTCTGTCTCTGCTGAAAAAATCGAAAAGTCCTCCACATCCGTCCGAAACCCGTACTTCCTGATTATTATTTTAAATATCTCCGCCCTCTCCTTTTCATCCGGCAAAAGTATAGGAATCTTCTTGTCAAACCTGCCGGCCCGCTTTAAAGCAGGATCAATGAGATCAGGCCTGTTGGTCGCGGCTATAAAAATGACTTTTCCCCTGTTATTAGTATTGCCGGTGAATTGCAAAAATTCACTGAAAATATTCCTGCTGACGCCGCTGTCCCCGCTCTCTCCCCTGCGGAAAGCCGTATCGATCTCATCAACAAAGACAATGACAGGATGTTGTGATTGCGCGCCCAGCAGGCATTTCTTGAAATTCTTTTCGCTCTCCCCCACGTACTGCCCGAGAATCCTGGACATATCTATCTTGACGCAGTTGAAACCGCTGGCCTTTGCCAGCGCATTTACAAGCAGCGTTTTGCCTGTGCCGGACGGCCCGCAAAGAAGGATGCCCATCGGGACCCTCCGAAGATCGCCTTTCTTTATCGGCTTGACAACGTTCTTAAGCAGGTAGTCTTTCGCCTTGTCCATGCCCCCTATGTCTTCAAACCCGATTTCCGGGTATATAAATTCCATGACATCTCCATACTCCTTCTGGAGTACCGAATGCTTTTTTTCCTTGATAAATTCAAAGCTTATGGGTATGCCCTCGGCTTCCGATTTAAGCTTTATATCCTTGATTGATTTCTTGCTGAGCCCTGATGATAATTTCGCAAACTCGTCAATGGTAATATCCGTCTTCACCGTGTTGTCCTTCAGCAGGTATTCAATGTACTCCCTTCGTTCCTCTTCCCCCGGAAGGCTTACAAGGATGGGTTCTATCCTGTACGACGACTTGAGCACTTCGCGGCTTAAGTCCGCCAGGTTGTCGGCCAGCATCAGGATCGTGCTGCCGACGGATGAAATCCTGGCATTTACCGACCACTCGCAAATCCAGATTAACGCGATTCTTTCCTCCAGCGTCATGCTTGCAATGTCGCCCGACGGTATGATTTTTTCCACGTGGTCTATAAAAAGCGCCATCTTTGTATTCTTCAGCGCCTTGTCAATAAACGGGAAAAGGCGGGACGGCATTGCATTCATCAGGTTTGCCGCCTCGTTCGAAGTTATGATGTTAAATTCCTTTTCCATACCGGCGTCAAGGAATGTCAGCCCTCTCGATATGTCGTAAAAAGCGACAATGCCAAAATTCCTCGGCTTGATGAATTCATCGTAAATATACCTGTCCATGTACCTGTAATTATCCACCAGGTCCCGGACATTGAAATAGAAAAGGAATTCATGTGAAATGCCGGATTTGTATTTACTTAAAAAACTATCATACCAAAATTCCCCTGTGCTCATTGGCAATCCCCCATTTGGCTCAATTTCCGCCGCACACGATGATATCGCAATAAATTATACGTTTATTCTTAAATATTTGTTTGACATTATAATTCTTTTCTCAAAAAAGCAAATAATACGAATAATCCAAAAAAACATACCGGAGGTATTGCATGGAAACTACTTTTAACGTACCCTCAATCTCCTGCAGCATATGCGCAAACCGCATTAAAGACGGCCTGGGCAGCATGGAGGGAATAGAAAGCGTCGACGTGGATTTAAAGGAACAAGCGGTGAAAGTGCTATACAACCCCGATATAATGCAGCCCCAGGATATAAAAAGCAAAATTGAGGAAATGGGCTATGAAATAGTGCAATAGACGGGGTGTCCCAGACATCCCCGTCATATTTCCACGTTCTGTTTATTAGTCTTAATGGATCTGATTATCGACTCTTCCTGCTTCTTTATATGAACCTGGGCACATTTCATGGCTGCCTCGGGATCCCTTCGTGAAATCGCGTCGCATATCTCCGTATGCTCCTTTATAAGCTCCTTCGAACTGCTGTAGTCTTTCATATATATCACTCTGTATCTCTGCACCTGTTCCCTTAGATTGTTCGATATCTGGATCAGCTTGTCGTTTCTTGACGAACGGTAAATGACGTCGTGAAACTCCACATCCTTCTTTATGGATCCTTGCAGGTTGTTCTTCTCCACGCAAGCGATAAATTGGGCAAGAATTTGCTTCAACTCTTTGATTTCGTCATCGGTTATGCGCATTGCTGACAATGATGACGCGAGCCCGTCAAGAGTAGACCGCACTTCGAGGACATCCATGATTTCCTTCTCCGAAAGGTTCGCCACCCGGGCGCCCTTCCTCGGAAGCATCTCAACAAGCCCTTCAAGCTCCAGCTTTCTGATCGCCTCTCTCACCGGCGTCCTGCTGACGCCCATCTTCTCGGCCAGTTGCACCTCCATCAGCCTTTCTCCGGGTTTCAGTTCGCCAACTATGATAGCTTCCCTGATCGTGTCGAAAATAATCTCGCGTAAAGGCTTGTAGTCGTTAAAATTCATTCTTGCCAATTTCCCGCCCATTTGTTCAACAT
>JBLNDI010000081.1:0-37955 GCA_050261495.1 Bacillota bacterium | reverse complement strand
TTATATATCCGCGCTCTCGTCTTGCTTGTTTTTATCATAGGGTATACCACGTTTGTCAGCGGTGAAAGCTCTATATTAACAACTTCGCTGCCTTCAGGCAGGTTCACGATATCCGGATAGCTCCTTTCCAGTTCCGGCCCGATATCATACGTGGCAATGCGGACACACCCCTTTTTTCCGCCCGGTTCCCTTACGGCATAAATCAGCATCTCCCTGTCCGGCAGCCATCTGTAATACGTGATCGACCCTCCTGCCGGGTCCAGTTCCCTGATGCTTTTCTTTTTGTCAATGTCCACTATAACAACATTGTCTCCTTTCTTGTACGCGGCATACAGACCGTCGAAAGAAACACTGACGCCGGCGGCTCCCTCCGGGAGAACATAGCTGCGGTTTTTTACCGAAGCCGGACCCTCTTCAAAAGCGGTTGCCGTGTATTTTCCCCTGTTCGGCAGGTAAATGAAGTTGATATAAGCCAAAACGGCCGTCTGCAGTAAAAGGGACAGCAGCACCCATTTAATTATCATCTTTAGTTTCTTCATTATCCGGCACCGCCTTCTCCCGTCACGACAAAAGCGGTCGGAACCGTTCTTTCGCCAAGCTTGTCGGAAGGCCTGTTAATCACCTTACCTCCCCATACCATCGTGGTTGACGATCCCCCGTCAAGGTTCGCCGCATTATACGCTCCGTATTCAAGCAATATGTCCTGCACGTCCTTGAGCGTGGCTCCGAATGATTCCAAAGACCTCCCGTCTATTACCAGCATCAGCACTTCCCCGGTCTTTCGCTGGCCTATGGCGGTTCTCGGCGCAATGCCCCAACCGCCGTCGCCCTTTGATATTGTCGGTTTGCCGTTGACAATCAGCGGCGGCCCGAAACTGACGCCTTCTTTTACGCCAAGCTCCAGGAGACGAGATACGGAGTGCCTGCCAACTATCAGCATGCCGTCTTCTGTAAAAGCCACCGTTTCCTGCTTCTCATCTTCATTTCCAACCTGGTTGTACACGACTTCCCCATTGTGTATTATAAAGCCCAACGGTGTACCCCCTGTACCCGTCCAACCCATGTCGAAAAAACCTCCCGCGTTAATGCCCGCAATACCCTTGTTGTTCTTTACAATCTGGCTGACGGTTTCGCCGCAATCGGGCAATTGCGAAGAATACCCTGCTATAACGCGCTTCGGGTCGTGGATTATCATCATCTTGCCTTTGAAATCCGATCCGTCGATATTGAAAAGCTCTATCCTGCTGTCGTGGCTATCGCCGAACTCCAGCTTTTCAAGCTCCTCTCCCAATGATGTCGGGTCTATCGCGTATGAACCGCCTATGATTTCCGCAATAGCTTCATCCGAAAGAAACAGCCGGGCAATATACCGGTGCCGGAGCGTATTCCACGATGCCCCGACGATAGTCCTTTTGACTTCTTCAAACGGGCCATAAAATACATAAAACGGCATGGTAATGCATGCAAAAACAAACTGGAACAGAAAAAAAATCAAAAAGCGCTTCGTTATCGATTTTGACGTCCGTTTTTTTATATTATCCATTTTAACCCCTCTCACAGCCATTACTTATTTTAATGTAAACTCGGAATTCATGCAATCCCATCCCAAATTCCTAATATTCCAATCCATCTTAAACAAAATTTTAATAAAAATTTAATTAATTACATGCTAAAATATGATATTATAAATTGACGCTAACATATTGTAATTTGGTATCGGCTTGATGTTGACCGGATGCATGATTTTGCGGAACAGTTCAGGAGGATTTAATGTACAAAAGTAATGTAGTACTGGCAATATTGATGATACTGGTTCTCGTATTTTCATATTCGACAAGTGTTGCACAACCAACAGGCGGCACGGGCGGCACGGACAGCGCAAATGCCGCAGTTGGTGCGGACACTGCGGGCAGCGCAGACGGCGTGGAAGTCAAGGGCGCCGCAAGAAATGTTCCCGCGCCTGAGATAAGCGCCGCTTCGGCTATTCTTATGGAAGCCGAAACCGGCCAGGTTCTTTACAGTAAAAACAGCGATGCGCTTTCACATATTTCCGCTACCTGCAAATTGATGACCATCCTGGTCGCAATCGAGAACTCGGACATATACGCCAATACTACCGTCAGTGCCGACGCCGTGAATATTGAAGGTTCAGTGCTGAACCTGCAGGTAGGAGCAAAGTACCAGGTAGTCGACCTCCTGTACGCTATAATGCTCACATCCGCGAACGATGCGGCAATTGCGGTTGCAGAGTATGTTTCCGCCGGCGATATTGATAAATTTACGGCAAAAATGAGAGAAACGGCGCTCAAGCTCAATATGAACAGCACGAATTTTACAAATCCCACGGGTTTGTACGATGAGAGGCAGTACACCACGGCATCCGATATTTCATTGTTTATCAGGTATGCAATCCAGAACCCGACCTTCAACAGGATTTTCTCGACCAAAGCCAGACCCTGGTATGGTGCCGGAACGGATGCAAAAATACTTACGAGTTCAAATAAGCTGTTTTGGGGCTACGACGGGGTAGAAGGCGGGAAAACCGGTTATAATAAAAAGGAACAGCAGACGGTCATTTGCACCGCGAACCGTTCGAATCTGAAGCTTATATGCATAGTCCTGGACGCACCCGAAAATACCATGTACAGCGATGCCGCCGCGCTCCTGGATTATGGTTTCAACAATTTCAGGAAGAGTATGCTGGTGCGCAAGGGCGAGCACCTGAAAACCTCCATGCTTGACGGAAAGGAAATCAGGCTCATAAGCCAGGACGATATCATGTATGTGCATCCCCTTGGGGAGAATTACATAGAGACATTCAGCGCCGAAGCGGAACTGAAGCTCCCGCTGAAGAAAACGGTCCCGGTCGGCAGCGCAAAATATATCCTGCAGGATGGAACAGAAATAGTAGTCAGCCTTTATCCCGAAACCGAGATTGTTCCGCCTGACGATACATTGACAAAAATCCGCAAGAAAATAATCGACAATAAGGATATTTTCATTCTTTTAGCAATACTGGCAGCGATTGAAGCCATCCTGATACTGGTCAACATCGGGAAGCTTTTCGGAAAGCTGATCCGGTTAATTTTCGGGCATCCCCGCGGCAAAGCAGGCAGCAGGCCAAGGTAACTTATTTTACCTTGGCCTGCAACCATATAAGCCCGCAACTTGAGAGGTTTGCAACCATATATGCCCATCCGGCATCGCATCCGCCTTAGCTTGTAACCATCTCCGGCTCATCGTCCTCCTGTTTTCTTATGAAGAAGTTCTTTTTCGCCTGGCGGATCTTTTCGTTCTCGATATATTTTAAAAGGATTCCGCTAAGGTTGAGTACATCGGACATTTCGTAATACCCGGCTTTTTTGTAGACAAATTTCACCGCGCGTATTGCGCCGGCGGCGAATGCCTTCCTGGAAAATGAATGGTGGGAAATCGTAACCATATCTTCTTCCCCGGCAATAATCACTTCGTGCTTGCCTATGATGCCTCCCGCCCTTACGGCGTTAATCGGAACCATACCAGGCTTCACTTCAGTTCCCGATGTTTCCAGCGCTTTCTCGATTTCTCCGGCTATTTTGAGGGCTGTACCGGAGGGTATGTCTTTCTTCCTGTTATGGTGTTCCTCGTTAACCTGGAAATCATAGTTATTCAATATGCTTGACGCAATGCTTGTTACCAGCATCATCACGTTTACGCCGAGAGTGATATTCGGAGCGTAAACAATACCGTTGCGGTACTTCCTGGTCAATATAAACAATCTTTTCAGCGAGAATTTCGAAAATCCCGTTGTAGCAACTACCATGTTTACCTTCAGTTTAGACAGGATAACAGCGTTCCTGATGGTAGCTTCCGGCTTGGAGAAATCCACCGCTATATCCGGCTTGGTCTTGAAAACCACTTCCTCAAGCTTGTCGGCGCCGTAAACCATGATGCCTGTATCCCTGCAGCCTATTACCTCTCCCAGGTCCTTGCTTTCTTTTGCGCTTCCCGGGCTGCACACTGCGGCAACCAGCTTTATTTTATCCTGTTCAAGCAAAACCCTTGCTACTTCGCTTCCTGTTTTGCCCAGTCCTATAAGACAAACCCTAATCATTGAAAACCTCCCCTTTCATCAAACTTACTCTTGGTACGCGCCCGAACAAAATTGGCATACCGGTCTGAAGCTGCAATAAAAGCGACAAATAATAGAGATTAATTAGTAATAAATAAGCGATAAATAATAGCGATACAATAGTGCTTAACAATACAGGCGCAACAGACTAAAAAAGCTGCAGAGAAGACTCTGCAGCTCTATCCCGCTATGCGGTCGAAAGCATACTCCATCACCTTCTCTTCCAACGCTTACGAGGTTAGCTGACGGGTTCGGATCGGAAAGAGATTGACCCTACCGGCCGGGTTTATCATTCAGCCGGATTCACCCCCTGGTAATTGGTTCCCCCGCTCATAACGATTAAGCGTATATTAATGCTATCTAATAGCGTTTATATTATATATTATTTCCAAAGTGATTTCAATATGCCGGGTTCTTTATAAAACCTGGTTTACCCTCCTTTAAGTATCATATGCTCAATATTCGTACATGATGCTAACAGTTGCTGTTATTTCAAGGGTGCCTGCCTGGATCGGGGTTGCGGCCATTTCAGGCGCCATCGCCATGTCATACGTTACATAGTTCTTGAGAGGGCTGTACCCGCCGCTTTCACTAACAGTAACAGGTCCCTTCAGTTTTACCCCCAGCGCGTCGGCAACCGTGCCGGCCTTTTTCTTCGCTGCCAGGACTGCGTTTTTCAACGCCTCATTATAATGCTGTTCATAATTGCTGAGTTCAAAGCTGATACTGCTGCTTGCGTTGACGCCGCTGTCCGTTGCCGCGTCAATGATCGCTCCGGTCTTCGATATATCCCTGACCGTCACGTTCACCGAGTTGCTGACGGTATAACCTACGATATTGCTCATTCCCGTTTCCTTGATGTAGTCATATTTCGGCGAAATGGAGTAACCTATCGTCCTGATGTCTTCATCCTTCACCCCTGCGGCTTTTATTGCGGCAATAACCTTATCCATGGACTCGGCATTCTTCCTTTGCGCCGCCTTGGCGTCCGCGTCCTCCGTGACAACGCCGAGATTGATCCTGGCTATATCCGGGGAAGCGGTTACCTTGGCTTGCCCCGTTACATTGATGGTTTTCTTTTCAACCTTGTTTTCCTCCGCCTGTGCCGGAACATTAAAAACCAGCCCGATTGCGACTATCACGAGCGAAGCCGCCAAAACCAGCAAAATTGCTGATATAATCTTGTTTTTTGCAGAAAATACCTCCGCCATAAAAAAACCTCCTTTTGATCGGTTGCATTTGAATAAAATTTACAGAAATGAATTCTTCAAGCAACTCATAAATATAGACGCACCACGCGGATAAAAGTTCCCGTCGTAGCGGATCATACCTTTTATGCAATTAACCTGGTTCTGAGTGATGTTTATATTATACCGGTTGGTATGCAAGCTGAGTTGACCATTTGCCGCAACGGTCTCCCCACCTCGCGCACACTTTCCCTTCGGAGAGCAGTTCGACTATTTCGCACATTCCTGCGCATCCGTTGCATTCCCTGCTCCTGGTGACGTGTTCTTTTTTAATTGCTTCGAAACCTTTGAATTTCGTTTTGAAATCTACGGAAGATAAATGGACCTGTCTGGCGTAAAGCGCCGCGCCGTACGCTCCCATGACCGTATGATTGTCCGGAATTATGACTTTCATGCCCAACGCCTTTTCAAATGCCGACGCAATGCCTTTGTTCGCCGCCACACCGCCCTGGAAAACGACAGGCTCGCAAATCTCCTTGCCCTTCGCCAGGTTGTTCAGGTAATTCCTTACAAGCGCTTCGCATAAGCCTCCGACTATATCCTCGTTGCTGTGGCCCAACTGCTGTTTATGTATCATGTCGGACTCCGCAAAAACCGCGCACCTGCCTGCTATCCTGACGGGCGATTTTGAATGCAGGGCCAGCTCGCCGAATTCTTCTATGGGAATATTGAGCCTGGCGGCCTGCCTGTCCAGGAAAGAGCCGGTGCCGGCGGCGCACACGGTATTCATGGCAAAATCATAGACTATTCCGTCCCTCAGGATTATTATTTTAGAGTCCTGGCCGCCTATTTCAATAATGGTTCTCACGCCCGGAACTACTGACTGCGCTGCTATTGCATGCGATGTTATTTCATTTTTGACAATATCGGCTCCTACCAGCACCCCGGCAAGCTCGCGCCCGCTGCCGGTGGCCCCGACCGCGAGAATCGCAGGGTATCCATGTTCCTCCGCAATTTCCGCCAACCCATCCTGCAATGATATGACCGGCCTTCCGTTAGTCCGCCTGTAAAGCTTCCCGCAAATATTGCCGTCCCTGTCGGCAAGGACTATATTAGTACTGACGGATCCGACGTCAATCCCAAGATAATACCCGTCCGCCACAGTATTTTCCACGCTCCCTTCTCTTCCACAGCATATCAACAAACGCTTCCAGCCTGGTCATGTAGCCTGCTTCCCCTGTCATTTCGTCTATTATGAGCGTTAATACGGGGAGGTCGTATTCCCGGGAAACGAAACGCAAAAGGCTTTCAGCGACTATTTCCGGCATGCATGAAAACGGGAATACCTGGATTACGCCGTCATATCCCTTTTGGGCATATAGCACGGAATTGCCGACCGTCTCCCGGGCATGGCCTCCAATCATGGCGCCCAGCCATGGTTCGGCCGCATTGGCGAATCTCATGTCGCGAGGCAAGTGAAGGTAATTTTTTATTATGTGCTCAATTATCCAATTGCTGACGGTAACTTCCCTTACCGTTTCCACGCCCATCCTCCCGAGCCTTTCCTGTATGGAGAAGCTTGCGAACTGTTCTATCCCCGTATAGATCTCTCCCACGATACCTACCCTGAGGGGTGCAAAACCGGTTTTTTGCCTGACCGAGCAAAGTTTTTTTCTTGTTTCGGCAATAAGGCTGATGATCTTCCTGGTTCCCTGCGCTTTAATCGCATTATTCCTGAAGTCGGCATATATCCTGTCAACATCCCCGCAATGGAGTTCCCTTGCCCTTATCCTGTAGGACAGCATCTCGAGTTCATCCGCAAGTTTCGCTATCCTGACCGCCTGTACTATGGCGCGGGGCAGTTTTATCAGCCTTGCCTTTTCAGACGCAAGCTTGCGCATGCAGTACAAAAAGTTTCTCTTACCGTATGCGGTAGCCTCAAACGTTATTATATCCATGTCATACCCTGCATCCGCGAGTATGGCCTGCTGAAGCTGCGAATAATAACCAAACCGGCATGGACCGCATCCCCCGGCCATTAGTATTGTGTCGGCCCCCATTTCGTATGCCTGTATATAATTGCCTATGTTTATTTTAAGCGGCAGGCACACCATTTCAGGAGCAAGCCTGGTGCCAAGTTCCAAGGCCTTTTTATTGTTGAAGGGTGGTATGACATATTCGATCCCGAGTTCGTCCAATATTGATTTGACAACAATGTAAGTGTTACCTAGATGCGGAAATGTTATTTTCATGCGATCTTCTCCAGCGCAGCATGTCAATAAAGGCTTCCAGCCTTGTATTGAAGCCTGCTTCTCCCGAATGCTCGTCTATTGTCATTGTAATAAACGGTATTGAATATTCTTTTCTTATCCTCCGCTCTATCAGGTCATTGACAAAGGAGTCGATGCCGCAGCCAAAGCTGGTGACGCATATAAAGCCGTCCACCATTCCGCTCCCGGCCAGGTGCATGGCCGCCCCGTACGCATTTCTGCCATAGTTCCAGAACATCGGTTTTTTCAGGCACGCGGCCTGCCTGTTGATATCCGCCTCGTCCACCCTCTCGATTGTGATTGCCTCGGCTCCGTATTTTTCCAGTTTGCCCAACAGGTCCATGCTTACATGCCTGTCATAAACATTGTACGGATGCCCGATCACCGCTACTTTCAGACCATTTGGACAATCCTTTCCGCAATAATGACTATTCTTATCCTTATCCCAATTCATTTTATTATTCCTATCTTCATCCTTATCCTTGCCCGGGACGTAACCCTGAGCAACGCATGCGTACGGCCAAGCCTCCCTTTTCTGCCCCGCCGCGGCGCACTTCGGCTCATGCGCGGAAGAACACTGCGCCGTGTAAACGGTACTGTTAAAATCGCCTTCTCCAGGCCGCTTCAGCTCGTAAGCAAAAGGACGGCAATGCTGCTTCATACTGGACGCCGCTTTTTCATATGCGGCAACAGCAGCTCTCCTCCCGGCGCCAAGCATTGCACCGACCTCGATCGCAGCCTTGATCCCGCCCTTTTCCGATTTTCTCATGTTTACCTCCGTATCGATCAACCTGGGGAGTCCTCCCAGCGAATGCCTTATCATGTCCGGGAGCCCTCCGAATTCCGGGCAGATATATTCTCCCTTTGAAATGCTGGTAAACCTGGGCGCCAGTATGTAGTCCGCCCTATCCATCAAATCAATGACATGGCCAAAAAATACTTTTACGGGAAGGCACGCTTCGTCCACGCATGCTTTGACCCCGTTGTCAAGAATTTGCTTGTTTGTTGGTCCCGATACCACGATGTCGTTTCCAAGTTCAGTGAAGAAAACTTCCCAAAAAGGCATAAATTTATAATAAAACAGGCTCCTGGGAATTCCTATTTTAGCGCTCAATAAGCCAACACCCCGTCGAAAGTTTTTGCATTATCCTAGTATTCGCTTATCGAGCGGGATTATGCAAAAGAAAAAACACCTCGCTCCCGCGATAAGAACGAGGTGTTTGATTCCACGCAAACAAACCCGGATGATATATACCGTTGCGGTCTGCAGCATGGCCTGCAAAGCCGGCAGGTATAACGTTGCCGGTCCGTTGCGAACCATATGGCGGCGCAGGCCTCTAACTGCGTGCTTACGCCTTGCCGTCGCAACCCAGAACGTTTACGATCTTGTTCTTTACAAGCTCTTTTATTGCTTCCCTTGCAGGTTTGAGGTACTGCCTCGGGTCGAAGTGACTGGGATTCATGGCAAAGTATTCCCTTATCGTGGCAGTCATGGCAAGCCTTAAATCCGAATCAATGTTTATCTTGCACACCGCAGACCTTGCGGCTTTCCTCAGCATTTCCTCCGGAACGCCCCTTGCGCCGGGCATGCTGCCGCCGTACTTGTTAATCTTTTCAACCAGCTCCGGAATTACCGAGGAAGCTCCGTGAAGGACTATCGGGAAACCGGGAAGCCTCCTTGCGACCTCTTCCAGGATATCAAACCTGAGTTTCGGCTCGCCCTTGAACTTGTACGCTCCATGGCTTGTCCCTATCGCAATCGCCAGTGAATCGACGCCAGTCCTGGAAACAAACTCCTCAACCTCTTCCGGCTTTGTAAATGCGGCATCCCCCTCGGATACGTTGACCGCGTCCTCGATACCAGCAAGCCTTCCAAGCTCTCCCTCGACGACGACTCCACGGCTATGGGCATAGTCAACCACTTGCTTTGTCAGCTTGATGTTTTCTTCAAAAGGAAGGTGCGACCCGTCTATCATTACAGATGTAAAACCGCCGTCAATACAGGACTTGCAAAGCTCAAAGCTGTCACCATGGTCCAGGTGCAGGCAGATTGGAAGTCCGGTCTCGATTACCGCGGCTTCCACAAGCTTCATGAGGTATGTATGGTTGGCGTATTTTCTCGCTCCCGAGGAAACCTGCAGGATAAGCGGGGCATTGACTTCCTTGGCGGCCTCCGTAATCCCCTGGACGATTTCCATGTTGTTTACGTTAAACGCGCCAATAGCGTAGCCTCCCTCGTACGCTTTTTTAAACATTTCCTTTGATGTAACCAACGGCATAAACGACAACTCCTCTTATACTTAGTATTTTTTATCGCTGCAATATTATTCAACATTGTTTTGCAGTCACGCTATATGTTTGACAATGTTTCTACAATATTGTTATAAAATTGTCACATTAATTCTAACAGATTACAGTTCAAAATCAAGGTATTTTTTTAAAAATGTATTCGTCTTGCTGCCGCGATGCCTGATTATTCCACGGTACCTGATTATTCAACGATGTTTGTCCACTTCGTCGATATTGTTAAAAATATATCTAGCTTATTTGCATTTTCGTGTTCTTTGTGTTATATTTTATTTGATTTTCTGAGAGAAAACACTTGAAGATAAACACTTTGGAGGTAAAAGTATGAGCGAATTGAGAGGTGCAGCTATTTTCGGCCAGTCCGGCGGTCCAACGGCAGTAATCAACGCCAGTGCCTCCGGCGTATTCCAGGAAGCATTGAAACAAAAATCCATTACGGCGGTCTATGGGGCGGCACACGGTATTAAAGGCATTCTTGAAGAGAAGTTTTATGATATCGGAAAAGAAGACCCGTATGAACTTGAACTTTTGAAGACAACGCCTTCATCAGCCCTCGGATCCGTCCGATACAAGCTGAAAAATGCGGAAGATGATGATTCCGATTATAAAAGAATCCTGGAAGTATTCAGAAAGTACAACATAAGGTATTTCTTTTACAACGGCGGCAACGATTCAATGGACACCTGCAACAAAATAAGCAAGTATTTTCAGAAGGCTGACTACGAATGCAGGGTCATAGGCGTGCCCAAAACAATTGACAACGACCTGTGGGGAACCGATCATTGCCCGGGTTACGGAAGCGCGGCAAAATATATTGCCACTTCGATCATGGAAGTATATCTTGACGCTCGCGTTTATGACAAGGGCATGATCACGGTGCTTGAAATTATGGGCAGAAATGCCGGATGGCTTACCGCCGCAGCGGCGCTTGCCTCAAAAGCAGGCTATGGGCCCGATCTGATCTACCTGCCCGAGATTCCGTTCGATATCGAGAAGTTTGTTGATGAAGTTTCGGATGTTTACAAAAAACAGCATAACGCTATTATAGCCGTATCTGAAGGCATCAAGGACAAAAACGGGAAATACATATCTGAATATGGTTCCGACCTGGCAAAAAGCAAGGATGCGTTCGGTCACGCGCAATTAGGCGGATTGGCGTCAACGCTTGCCAATATTTTGAAGGAGAGAACAGGCGCCAAGGTGCGCGGTATAGAATTTAGCCTACTTCAAAGATGTGCCGCTCATCTCGGTTCCCTTACGGACGTCAACGAAGCTTTCATGGCCGGCCAAATGGCAGTCAGGAAAGCAGTTGAAGGCAAAACCGACTACATGGTGGCGTTTGAAAGAGCTCCGGGGAACGAGTACAAATGCGGTATCAAGCTGGTCAATCTTACCGATGTGGCCAATACGGAGAAAAAGATTCCGCGCGAATGGATTAACGAAGCAGGCAACGGGTTGAAGAAGGAATTCATTGACTACGCTTTGCCGCTGATCCAGGGCGTATCGGCGCCTCCGCTGGAGAACGGCCTTCCCAGGTTCGCTAAGCTGAAGAAGGTGCTTGCGACAAGGTAACAAGGTAATCCGCAACAGTAAGATAAGCAGGATATGTTGTTCTTAATATTGCCCGGATTGCATGCGGGTGCGGGTCAAAGCATCGGATGAAAACTCCGAGCGACTCTATTGCATGTGCCTTTATTTTTGTTCGGCCGCTTCTAATGACATCTATGTCATTTCCAGCTAAATCCGCCATACGTGGCGGATTTGCCTCACCGTGGTTTTGCTTATGCTTAGATTCGCTTAGTCGTTTCATCATATGCCTTGACCCGCACCCGCATGCAATCCGGGTAAAAACATAGCACACTAAAGCCCATTATTCACACAATGCCACCTTTGAGCAATGTCCACCCGACTCATTATCTCACTATATTCTTTTTCTTTGCTACGGAAAATCCGAAAAAGCCAAGTTCCTTTCCCAATGTCCAGTATTTCCCGTGCGAATAACATATAAGGTCGGCTTTTTCCATCACCAGCTTGCCGTTCTCGTCAAGCAATGCCTCATCGGCGTTTACCGCGACGATTTCAGCAATAAACATGTCATGGGATCCGAGTTCAAGCGTGTTTTTAACAACGCACTCCAGTGAAACGGGGCTCTCCCTGATAATTGGCACATCAATCACGGAAGCCTTGTCTGCCGTCAATCCCGCGGCTTTGAACTTATCGGTATCCCTTCCTGACTTAACCCCGCACAGATCGGTAGCAAAAGCCAGCTTTTGCGTTGTAAGGTTTACAGCAAAACTGCCTCTTTCCTTTATCAGTTCATGTGAATATCTTGATTTTCTTACGGATATAGAGAGCATCGGCGGTTCGGAGTTCACCGTTCCGGCCCAGGCTACCGTAATTATATTGGGTTTTCCTGCCTTATCCGCACATGTTACCATTACAACAGGCACGGGATTTAAAAGCGTCGATGGCTTCCATACCTGCTTTGCCATGATTCCGTCCTCCTTATACTTGTGCTTCATGCTTATGTTTCAAACCAACGCCGGGCTTTATGCTTTATGCGTTACGCTTTACACTTTAAGCTTTACTCCAATCGCATTTTGCTCTATGCTATTGCTTTACGCCCACGCCTGCTATAATGTCGCAGGCTCGCGTTCCACGCGTGCGCTCACGCATCACGACATGTTCACACTCATGCCTCGAGCTCGCGGTATTTCCCGGCAGCCACAGCGTAAAGCGCCAACACTGATAGTATTCCCAGTATCATTGAAACAATATTTATTGCAATAAACACAACAAGCATTTTTATCCCCAAAACAAGGAGCCCGGCCGTCACGGCCCCGAGAATGGCCATCACCAGGAAAGAAACAAGCATCCCCAGGAGACCGTTCATATTCTGCTTCATCGCTTCCGTTTCGTTGCTCCAGACAAGCTTCGGGTGGAAAACATCAATAAGCAGGTTTAAAGCTATCATGGATACCGAACTCACGAAACCGGTAATCACAGCTCCTGCCACCCATAAAACCGGCAGCTTGAAAAATATAACCATCATGATTCCCGTAACTACCACGCCGATGGCGGAAACAATAAAACTGACTATGAGTTTTGCATTGACCTGCTGCCTGGCGGATACCGGTATCATTTTCGTAATCCAGATTGTCCGGCCTTCTCTGGAAAGAGACGTCGACGCAACGATGTTCATTCCCGCCGTAAAGAGCATCAGCCCAAGGCCTCCCAGTAAAAAATACTGGGCAAAATCCGGGTTGCCGGACATGTTGAAAATTTCTTCTATTCCCGGTTCGCTTTTTCTTAATAAAAATATCATGACAGCAATAATCGGCCCGATAATGCTTCCTGACAGGCCGTTCAGCAAGTAGATGGGAGTCCTGACCAGGAGTTTCCACTCACGCTTTGCCAATGCAATTACCGGGTTGGCCGCACTGCCGTACTGCTTTTCCAACTGCTCGCCGGCCATGGTTTTTCTTTTCCTGCTGACTTCCTGGCCCGCCAGGAAAGCCTTGTAAAACATCATGTTAGACAGCCACAGCAAAAGCATGAACAACAGCAGGCTGACAGCAATAAACAGAAGCAAATAACCCAACCCTGCCAGTCTGCTTTCCGACAGGCTTTTCGTCGCCCATACGGCAGGAGGGAACCTGCTGCCTATAAGATTGATAATGCCTGCCTGCCCCGTGAAATATCTCTGTATTTCCGCCGGGTCTTCGGGAACATTTTGCATCATCACGCTTAGGCCTATCCCTAAAAACATCGCCGCCAGGCTGCCTATAACGATAAACAGGTCCTTGTGCTTCCTGAGATTTGCCACCCGCATCAGCACCATGATTATAACCGCAGCCGCAGCGAGCGGTATGACAGGCGATGCAACTATAAGCACAGCGCCTTTCAGCCAGTAAAGCAGTCCCTGTGAAGTTCCCGCGCCGTAGATAATTATCGGGGGAAGCAATAACGGCAAGGATGTCAGGTATTCATTAACCATGATCACCGCGAACTTGCTCCCGATGACCTCATAGGGCTTCAGGGGAAGCGGTATGAGTGTTTCAATATCTCTTGAATAGAAGAATGTTCCAAGTATATAAAATATACCGAAAATCAATATCAGAAGCTGGGCTGATATAAAAGATACCGTGAGCACCATTTCCGGCTGGTTTATCACCATGCCCGCCGCAAAAATAGTCGCCATCAGCGCGGTATATAATGCAATTAAGGGAAATAGCGAAAAGATTATGACCGCTCCTATCAGCACCGGTTCCCACCGCTTTTTCTTTTCCCGGGTGAAACGGTACTTAAGGGCGGATATGCCGTAGTTGACATTTAACTGCATTTTTACAAGAGCAACAAATGGTTTCATTCTTCAGTCATCTCCAGGAAAATATTCTCGAGAGATTCTTTGCCGCCGCTCAACTCAACGCTGCGTTTAAGCTCATCAATGGTTCCGACGGCTATAAGTCTGCCTTTATGGATAATTCCGATCCTGTCGCAGAGTTTTTCCGCCACTTCCAGAATATGCGTCGAAAAGAATACCGTCTTGCCGCGGTCGCAATGCTCCCGCATTCCGTTTTTAAGCAGATGGGCCGATTTCGGGTCGAGCCCTACCATGGGCTCGTCCAGTATCCAGACGTCCGGGTCGTGTATCAGCGCGCCGGTAATGGCAATTTTCTGCTTCATGCCGTGCGAGTAGCTTTTTATAAGGTCGGACGCGACATCCTTCAGTTCAAACATCTCAAGGTATTGCTCTATCCTTTCCTTCCGCAGATCCGGCGGCACCTGGTAGATATCGGCCATAAACTTGAGGTATTCCACCCCGGTAAGCCTCTCGTACAGGTCCGGATTGTCGGGAACATACCCGATTTTCTTCTTTGCCTCTACAGGGTTGTCCCGTATATTCGTACCATCGATAAAAATATCTCCTTCATCAGGGTTCAGGAGTCCTACTATCATTTTAATTGTCGTGGTTTTTCCGGCGCCGTTCGGACCCAGGAAACCGAATATCTCTCCTTTTTTAACATGCAGTTCCAGCTTGTCTACCGCCCGGACAGCGCCCTTGTTATAGCTTTTTGATACATTCCTGATATCGATCAAAATTTTCTCCTCCTTTAACAGTTATCACAACAGTATACTGGTTTGCGCGGTAAAAGTATGATTTTGGCGCCTTTATCAGGCGCCATTAATCAAATACAATGTAAGATGCCCCGTCGACCCTGGTCATTTTATCGCTGTGAAGGTTTTCGGTTGTTATTTCATAACCGTCGGTAATTACGTCGGAAGCTATTTTCATGTATGAACTGAGTATATCGCCAAGGCCTATGCTATGCTGCACGTTTTTGCCGAGAATTTCGATGATCCCGGGAATTTTCCCTATGTTTTCCAGCGTACCTTTTTGCTTGATCAACTGCTGAATAAAGTACAACTGGTTTTTCTTCCGCCCGGTATCGCCGATGTCAAACATGGTTCCATCTTCTTTGTATCCCTGGCGGAACCTGACGAATCCTTCCGAATTGAATCCGTCGAGATGCTGTATTCCCATCGGAATGTGTATATAGAGGTCCTGCAGGGGATCCTCGTAATCCATGTTGTACGGCACATATATGTCCACTCCGCCGAGGTGGTCGATAAGCTTCCTGAAGCCGTTTATATTTATACTGACGTAATCATCCACCCTGATCCCGAATTTTTCGCTGATTACGTCCGCCAAAAAGCTAATTGCCCCGGAATCAAACCTGCCTTCATACCCGATCAAATTTCCTACATGATGCGTATAGTTGATCCTGTAAACGCCCGGTTCATGCAAAAGGTTCGCTTGTTCCAGCATTGATAGTATTTCACTGTTGTATTCAATGTATGTATCCCTTGGGATCATTATGAGCTTTACCGTCTTTTTCGCGGTATCGACGCTGGCAATGCCTATCGTGTCATAGAGGTTGTTAAGCTTGTCCTTCCCGGTAATAAGTATATTTTTTGCGCCGTCTTCAACCAGTTTTTTTGAATACGGCTTGCCGACAGTCAGCGTTTTTGGCTCCTCTTCTCCTACCTGCACGGGTTTTTCGTTGGACTGGGGTATTCTGCCAGGCTCGACAACAATATTTTCCGGTTCCTCCGACTCATCGGGCACAACGATTTCCTCTTCTTTCTGAGAAGACAGGACCCCCATTTCACACGCCACCAAAATAAGTATTATTCCTGCCAGCGCAAAAATACCTATCCAGATGAGTATCGCTTTTTTACCTTTCATTAATCCTTCTCCCGGCCTGTATTTATAATATAGTGATTCAAAATGAAATATTTGCTCCTGCGGACAAATTACGTATACCATATATTATAAATATGTTTTAAGCCGTATTCAAATAAAAAATTGTTAAAAAACTGGGAAAAGGTCAGCCCATCAAGATATCCACCTCGTGTACCCCGCCTTCGCCGAATATTGGAATAACGTTCCCTTCAAACTCTTTTCCGTCGACTGTAACAGACCAGACTCCCTTTGAAACACGCCGCGGATTTGCAACAGTAATATCATACACAGCTCCCCTGAAGTACCTTCTAACCCTGAAACCGTTCCATTCCGCCGGGATGCATGGGTCAACCACCAGCCCGTTGTAATCGGGCCTGATTCCCAAAATGTACTGGGATATCGCCACAAAGTTCCACGCTGCCGTGCCCGTAAGCCACGAGTTCTTTGCTTCCCCATGTCTCCTGGCTTCTTTCCCGGCTATCATCTGCGAATATACATACGGCTCCATCCTGTGAATTTCACTGATGTCTTCCCTGTACGCGGGAGCAATCCT
Source organism: Bacillota bacterium (assembly GCA_050261495.1). Taxonomy (GTDB): domain Bacteria; phylum Bacillota; class Clostridia; order Acetivibrionales; family DTU013; genus JBMNKL01. Next base: position 21,280 of record JBLNDI010000081.1, on the reverse strand, counting down.
GGTATAAAGTTCGAACGCCTTGCCGCCCCTTCCCAGCACGGTTTCGGCGATCATTATCCATGGATTGTTGTGGCAGAAAATACCGGCATTTTCCTTGTATCCCGGCGGATAGGACGATATTTCCCCAAGCTCCGGATAATACCGCTTGTATGCCGGGTAAAGCAAAACCATGCCATGCTCTGTTCCAAGGTATTTCCATGCGGAATCCAGCGCCTTCTCCGCCTTTCCGTCGTCAATTCCTATGCCTGCCATCACGCAGAAGCCCTGGGTTTCGATATATATTTTGCCTTCGCTGTTTTCACTGCTGCCGACCTTGTTTCCATGGTCGTCATATGCGCGGAGGAACCATTCCCCGTCATAACCATGCCTGATAATTGCCTCTTTCATAGCCTGGATATGCTTTTGGGCCATCGTTGCCTCGCTATGCCGGCCGGTGATTTCACATATTCTTGCAAACTCGTTTCCGATGAATACGAACATCCCGGCAATAAGCACCGATTCTGCCACTTTGCCGTCCTTGTTTGTTGTTGTCTGGTAAGATTCGTCCGGGTTGGTCGAAAAGCAGTTCAGGTTCAGACAGTCATTCCAGTCCGCCCTGCCGATAAGCGGCAGTCCGTGGGGCCCAAGGTTGTCGACAACATGGTAAAATGACCTGCGCAGGTGCTCGAAAAGCGGTTTTGCCTTTGCCGGATCATTGTCGAACGGCACCTGCTCGTCAAGGATGGCGAAATCACCCGTCTCTTTTATATACGCGGCAGCCGACAATATAAGCCACAGCGGATCATCGTTGAAATTGCCGCCTATTTCGTTGTTGCCCTTTTTCGTCAGGGGCTGGTACTGGTGATACGCGCTTCCGTCTTCAAGCTGCGTTGCCGCAAGGTCAAGTATCCTTTCACGTGCCCTTTCGGGCGCCTGGTGCACAAACCCGAGTATATCCTGGTTTGAATCCCTGAAGCCCATTCCCCTGCCTATGCCCGATTCAAAGTAGGAAGCGCTCCTGGACATGTTGAACGTGACCATGCACTGGTATTGGTTCCAAATGTTAACCATGCGGTTAACTTTCTCATCAGGGGTTTCCGTGATATAGCAGGAAAGGAGCCTGTCCCAGTAAGCTTTCAGCCCGGCGAAGGCCTCTTCCACCTGCTCCGTGGTGGCAAATCTCGCGGCCATTTCTTTCGCCGGCTTTTTGTTTATAACGCCCGGCGCCTCCCATTTTTCCCATTCCTCGTTTTCAACATAACCGAGTACAAAAACGAAGCTGCTCTCTTCCCCGGGATTGAGCGTTATATCGAAGCTATGCGATGCAACCGGGGACCAACCATCCGCCACGGAATTTGAAGACTTGCCTGCAATAACCGCAGCCGGTGCGTCAAACCCGCCATACAAACCGGTAAACGCGGTGCGGTCGGTATCAAACCCTGCCATATCCCTGTTCGAAGAATAGAAGGCATAGTGGTTGCGCCTTTCCCTGTACTCCGTTTTATGATAAATAATATTGTTTTCGATCTCTACCTCACCGGTGTTAAAATTCCTCTGAAAATTGGTCATGTCGTCGTATGCATTCCAGAGGCACCATTCAACAAGGGAAAACATTGTGATTTTTTTTGTTGAGGCACTTTTATTCCTGACGATGACTCTCTGCACTTCGCCATTGAAATCCAGCGGCACGAAAAACAACGCCTCAACCCCGATTCCGCCCCGCTCCCCGTAAATCGTGGTATACCCGAGACCATGCCTGCACTCGTACTTGTCCAGCTTACGCTTTACGGGCGCCCATCCCGGGGACCAGTAATCGCCGTCACTTTCGCGGATATAGAAGTACCTCCCTCCGTTGTCCACGGGCACGTTATTGTACCTGTACCTTGTAATGCGTCTCAGCCTGGCGTCTCTATAAAAACAATAGCCTCCGGCCGTATTGGATACCAGCGAGAAAAAATCCCGGCTGCCCAGGTAGTTAATCCACGGGCTCGGCGTTTCAGGCTTGGTAATGACATATTCCTTGTTTGCGTCGTCAAAATACCCGTACTTCATAATAACCTCCGATTTTACATTCATATACTATCATTAATGGAATTATTACACAATCAGGGACACCGGATCTTTTCCCTGATCCAATGTCCCTGCAATGCCGGATTGAGCATAACCGGGCTGCCGAATGAACAGCCCGGTTTTTTGCCTGGTTCCCGCCTGGTTACTTATTCTTCAGGAACTCGTCATATTGAGCCTGCATTTCGGCGAGCACTTTGTCCACCTTGGCTGCTTTCAGCTCTTCTTCCATCTGTTTTACGGTCGGATCGATTTCAACCGAACCAGTGAACAGCTGCTTGTAATATGTCTGCACAACTTGCTTGCATGCAGCCATTTCAGCTTCGACATTTGTCCTGTCGAAAGTAAAGCCGAGGCTGTTAAGTCCGATGGCTTTCTTGTTGAATTCGGCGAACTTCTCCCACTTCTGCGGGTCCTCGTTATCCATCAGGTAGTTTTTCAACTGATCGCCAAATCTCCAGCCGTTGCCCGCCCTGTATTGCACTGGGCTGTCAAGCAGTGTCACAACGTTGTCGGATATCTTTTTATAATGCACGTTCTCTATACCATACACAAACATGTTGACGAGCGTTTTGTCGGTGTACAGCATGTTGATGAATTTCCAGGCAAGGTCCTTGTTTTTCGAAGCGGACGGGATTGCAAGAAGCGCGCCGCCGCCGCAGTCACGGTTGCTTGTTATGACAGGTGTGATTTCCACCTGCACCCATTCGATACCGCCCGTGCTGCCTTTCATTTCGGCATCTTTACCGGGTTTCAGCGATTGTACGCAGGCGAAATATTTCCCTGTCTTCAACTGGTCGTTGAAGTTCCCCATCGTAGCGGCATCCGCTGCCAGGTAGCCTTTCTTCATATATTCACGCATCTTCTTGTAATGCGTGATCGATTCGGGCGCAAGGAACTGGTTTACAACGGTTGTGCTGTCATTGTTCGGATACAAAGCGCCAGGAGCGTCGTCGTCGGCAAAGTTGTCCCAGTCAAGAAGCTTAAATGGAGCTTCCATTTCTACTGAAAGCAAGGGAATTACACCGGGCTCATTGTTTTTGATTTGTTCAAACCAGGGCTCGAGGTCTTCCATTTTCTTGATTTCATTCAACGGAATATTGTACTTGTCGACAAGGTCCTTTTTAAGCAGGAAACCCCAGCAGTGGGCTAATTCCTTGTTGCAGGGAACGGCATAGGTCTTTCCGTTGATTTTGACGCCTTCCATGAAGTCTTTACCGATGATGTTCAAAATTGTGGGGTCTTGTTCAAGGTACGGATCCAATTCAGTGAAGAAACCCTTGGACGAATTCAGCTTGATATCCGCAGCCCAACCGGCCGTGAAGCAGATATCAAACGGTTCTCCAGCCGCCAGCATGTTGTTTACTTTCTGGTTGTAGGCATCGCCATATGCGAGCACGTTCAGCTTGATTGTGACATTAAGCTTGTCTTTCAGGTATTTATTCACTTCTGCCAGTACCGCATCGGTATCGGGTTCCTGTCCCGGACCGACCAGGTACCACACCAGCTCCGTAGGCTCTTCCGACGCCATTGTTGTTTCCTTGGCGGGCTCGCTTTTGGCCGGAGTACTGCTTTCCGTCTTGTCTTCCGGCTGGACATCAACCTTTTGTGCCGTACCGCACCCGGTCAGTACAAAAGCCAGCGCCAATACAACCGCCAGAACCATGAGCAGTGTTCTCTTCATTTTGTACATGTGATTCACCCTCCTTGTTATTACTATCTATGTGATCCGCGTCAAAACTTGCGGGATCATCCTTTGACAGCCCCTACCGTAAGACCTTTAATGAAATACTTTTGGAAGAACGGATAGGCAAACACAATAGGACCTATGGAAATGACGGCAATGGCCATCCTCGCGCCTTCACTGGGCAGATCGCCGAGAGCGGTCGCAGCCCCGGAAAAATTACCGCCGCTGCTCAAAAACTGGATGCTCATAAGTGTCTGGAACATCAGGAATTGTATGTTGTACAGTTTTGGCTCGTTGAGGAACACCAGCGGCAGGTACCAGTCATTCCAGTATCCGAGCGTGCAAAAGAGGCCTATGGTGGCAAGTCCTGCCTTGCACAGCGGCATCACGATTACAAAAAACGTCCTGAATTCCCCTGCCCCGTCAATACGCGCCGATTCGATAATGGACTCGTTAACGGTCGTCTTGATAAATGTCCTCATGATAAGCACGTACCACGCGTTCATGAGATAAGGCACGATAAGTATCCATACGCTGTCCTTGATAGGCACAAGGTGCGTATAAACCATGTACCACGGGACAAGGCCTCCGCCGAATATCATCGTGAAATACGCCAGAAAGGCAAACAGGCTTTTATACCTGAAGCCTTGCCTCGAGAGGGGATAAGCATACATGCATATTATCATCATGGCTAATACCGTCCCCACGACGGTTACGAAAATCGATACGCCGTATGCCCTCCATATGGTGACTCCGCCCTTTAAAATGAATTCATACGACTTGGTGGAAAATTCTCTTGGTATAAAATTATAGCCGTGAAGCAATATTTCCATTTCCTTGGTAAATGAAGTGGAAACGACCAGGATAAGCGGCGCGACACACAATACGACACAAAAGAGGAACATTGCGTTCAGCAGGAAATTTACCCCCGCCGATATGCTGTTTAGTTCTCTTTTCCTCCCTATCATACAAAACCTCCCTGGAAAAATCGCAAGTCCATACGGCATTTCGCCGCCCTTGCGCCGCCGCAGGCAAATACCCGCCGCGGTTTCTTAAAATAACGCCTTGTCGCTGTCTATCTTTTTTACAATGTAATTTGCCGTAAATACCGTTATGCACCCGACTATGGACTGATAAGCGCCTGCTGCGGCAGCCATCCCCAGGTTGTTGGTATCCCGCAGCGTTTTATATACGTATGTGTCAATAACATTTGTTACCGTGTGCAGCGCCCCGCTGTTCCGCGGGACATTGTAAAACAGCCCGAAATCCGCGTTAAAAATCCTTCCCACGGCAAACAGCACCATAATGATCATGATAGGCTTCAGCATCGGTATCGTAATATGCCGTATCTGCTGCCATTTTTTAGCCCCGTCGATTGCGGCTGCTTCAAAATACTCGGTGTCTATGCCGGTAATGGCCGCAAGGTAAACAACCGTGTTGTAGCCCGTATATTTCCACACCTGGAAAAAGGTCAGTATAAACGGCCAATAAACAGGCTCAAAATACCACCTGACCGGTTCTATGCCCATCGGGGCAAGTATCCCGGTATTGACAAAACCATATTCAATGCTGAAAAGCGCATATGCCAGGTAGCTTACAATAATCCACGACAGGAAGTACGGCAGAAACATGACGCTTTGGTAGAACTTGGCCAGTTTTCTATTAAAAATTTCATTGAGCGATATGGCAAAGAAAACGGGTATCAAAAGCCCGAGTATGATAAATACAAGGTTGTAGACTATGGTGTTGAAAGTAATCGAAAAAGCATAAGGCGTTGCAAAGAAAAACTCAAAATTTTTAAACCCGACCCATTCGCTTTTCACCAGGTTCATAATATAATTGCCGTGATACCTGTAATCCTTAAAGGCTATTACAATACCAAGCATCGGCAGGTAATTGTTTACGAGCAATATAAGAAGCCCCGGCGCAAGCATTGCAAAAAGCGGCAAGTTAAACCGGATTTCCCTGGTAAAGCTTCTTTTCCTTTTCAGGTTTTGATTTTTTTTCGTTGCAGCAATAATCAATGAATCCATCGCGGCACCACACCTTACATAATAATGCTTTGCGCTTTTGCACGGCCAGTGCGCCGATACCTGGGCAAGCCGGTACCGTATGGCAACAGCCCGGCATGAACCAGCTTTCAACCGGCTGCGATAATATGCTACAACAGAATATTGACAGGATTAATAGAATGGATTGCACTATGGTGTATTAAATTGCCAAAATTGAAGTGCAAAATACTGCAACAAAATATTCCAACATTTAGGAGGGCAGGCTTGAAATATTTCCTTATTCAAGCCTAACTCCGCTCACGGTATTCCGTAGGTGTTACGCCCGTATATTTCTTGAAAATCCTCGAAAAATAATGCGCGTCCGGGATACCCACCTTTTCCGCAACTTCATATGTTTTCAGCCTGACATCTTTGAGCAATTCCCTGGCCTTTTCCATCCTGATTTCATTCAGGCAATCCACGAAACTCTTGCCCAATTCCCTCGTAAACATCCTGCTGATATAGCATGTGCTCACGAAAAGATGCCTGGCCACCTCGTTCAGCGTAACCTGCTCGTGGTAATGCTCCTGTAAGTATTCCACGGCCTTGCGCAGTACAAGTTTTATGCTCCTGTTGTTGTAATTGCGCACCTTCCGCGTGACACTCCAGGCGGAATCCTCCAGCAGGGCATAGAGATCGTCCATGTTCGTGCATTTTTCTACAAGGTCGTAAAGGCCCGTTAATTCGCTGAATTCCGGCCTTCTCCCATCTTCTCCGGACATCAGCGACGTCCTGATATTGTAGATGGATGAAATGGTATTGCGGAAGAAGCCCTTGATAAAATCCTTGCCCGCCGGTTCCATGCTCTTCATATAGCTTAAAATATCCTTCAGTCTTTCCCCGACGGAAGTCTCGTTGCCCGATTTAATTCCTTCGATCAGGGCTCTCTGGTGTTTTTCAAGCATTGAATGGTCGTCATACTTGAAAAATGTTTCAATATCATTATGAAATATCACAGAATCGTTGCCAAGGTAAAATTTGTGCTGCAGGGCTTCCCTGCATTCGTTGAATTTCTGCGGGAGCTGCGTCGGCGCAGTACCCTTTGAGCTTATGGCTATTGAAACGGTAAAGCCGAAACAATTGCGTATGATATCCTGCAGGTAGGCGCATTTCCTGCCGAGCGTCTCCTGGTCGTTGCCTGTTCCGCCGTCAAGCGGCATCACGAGGAAGGCTATGCCGATATTGTTCAACGTTATGTGGGCTATCTCGAACATGTCTGAAAATACTTCGCCGAATGTATTGATAATGCCGAACTGGTAAAGGTGCCTGTCGCGCTGGCTGATCTCCCTGCCGCCTTCATCCTCGTCGTTTTGCACTACGAGCAGGTGGAAATCTTTCACCTTGAAATTGAAAAGCTCAAGCTTCTGGAGAATATCTTTCTCATCGGTGTTTATGCCGTAAATGACATCGTAAAGCAGTCTCTCACGAAGCACCGATATGTTTTGCATGAAAAGCCGGTTCAGCTTTTCGAACTCCTCCGCCCGTTCCCTGCGGAATTTTAACTCCTTTACCGCCCTGGAAATAACGGATGTGATCTCCTCGATCTTGGAAGGCTTGAGCAAAAAGTCAAAAATCCCTATTTTAAGCGCTTCATGCGCATAGTCAAACTCACGGTGTCCTGTCAGTATTATAATCTTGCTTTCGGGCACTATGTCCTTTATTTCGCGAATCATTGAAAGGCCGTCGGCTTCGGGCATCCTTATATCCGTAATAATGATATCCGGCAGGAGTTTCTTTATCATTTCTCTTCCGTCCAGCCCGTCGGCAGCTTCCCCGCAGACCTCGCACCCGAAATTTCTCCAGTCGATGATATTTTTCAAGCCTTTGCGTATTATCGGTTCGTCATCAATTATCAGAACCTTGAACATAGAAGCCCTCCCTCTCTTCAAGGCCTGCCCGGAACGGTATGGTAACCGAAATCTTTGTGAACCTGCTTGCTTCGCTGTCTATTTTCAGTCCGTAGTTTTCACCGTAAAATAGCTTGATCCTCCTGTTTACGTTTTCTATACCGATGCTTGTGGCCCTTCTTTTGCTCCCGAGAGTTCTGAAATAGGTGTCGTTGTCCATAGCAAGGCGCTTGTTCAGCTTTTCAAGTTCATCCTGATCCATGCCCGCCCCGTTGTCAATAACCTCAATCAAGATGCAATCGCCGGTTTTGAACGCGTTCAACGTAATAACACCTTTGCCCCGCATTCTTTCTATACCATGGTAAACCGCGTTTTCGACAAGCGGCTGTATGAGCAGCCTCGGAATCTTTATTTCGCCAACCTCCGGCTGCACGTTTTTTATTAATTCTATCCTGTCTCCAAATCTCCTCTTTTGCAATGAAATATATTTATCCGCGTATTTAAATTCCTCCCTGACGGTGATGAGGCGGTCGTCCCTTCCGATGCTGGCTTCCATCAAATCAGACAGGTCTTTTACCGTATCACTGATCTCAGGGATGTTGTTAAGCTGGGCCAGCCAGTTGATCGCTTCAAGGGTATTGAACAGAAAGTGCGGATTGATCTGCGACTGGAGCGCTTTCAACTCGGCGTCCTTGCGAGTGAGCTGCTCGCGGTACACCCAGTTGACAAGGTGGTTGATCTCGCTTGACATCTCGTTAAATGCCTTGTTCAGGAAGCCTAGCTCGTCTCCCCTGTCATTGTGCACCTGGACATTGCTCTCTCCCGCCTGCACCTTTTTCATCCCGTTAACCAGCCGGTTGATCGGGTTTACTATATCGACGGCCATAAACAGCGATAACACGCTGAGCGCCAGCACAACTATGGCGCAAAGCATGATCATGTTTCTCCTGAGCGTGCGGGCATCCCTGTAAAGCTCGTCCAGCGTGGCATAAGCCACGATTTTCCACCCGGTGTTCTCTATGGTGATATACGAGATAAAGATTCCCGATTTTTCATCTATCATTTCACCCTTATCGCCGGTGATCCTGTCGGAAAGTATACCCGAATAGACGGCCAAATCCTGGTAATCCCTGCTTGCTATCAGTTCCATGTCCGGCGACATTATCGCAATATTGCGCAGGTTGCCCGTAAGGCCTTGGTACACCTCTTCCAGGAGCTCCTTTTTCACATGCATGACCAGGAAGCCCAGTTCCGCGAAAGTATCCCTGTCGTTAATCTGCCTTACCAGGTAGATATCCTTCGCCCTTTTTTTCTCCGACACTATATGCAGGTAGGGTCTTCCTTTACTTTTCCTGGCTTCGCCCATCATTTCATGATAGGGTATGTCTTCCTTTACCCCCGCTTCCCTGGTATTGTCGTCCTGGTAATATATCCTGCCGTCATCGGCATATATGCATAATGCCTGGATTTCAGGCCTCGATATGACAACCATTTTAAGATGGCTGTTTACCGTGGCCTCGCGTTCGTACCTCTTGAGCGGGTCCCCGTTGTCGTCGCTTCTTTTAAGGATGTCATAAATCTTGTCCTCGTACAGCAGGTCCTGGGAAATTTTCGAAAGGTTGTCGATGTAGTCGTCCAGCCTCAGACGGATCATGTTCAGTATATCCCTCGAGTAGTTTTTTGAATTCTCGTTTATGATTGTCTCGGAGTTTTTATAGCTCAAGTATCCTATCAGCACGAGGGGAAAGACTATCTGGACAAGAAGCAAGGATACAAGTTTTTTTCTTATCGAAAGATTCTTATAAAACTTGAGCAGCCCTGCAACTGAATGCTTCATAAGGACGACCCCCGATACTTGTTTTGCCGGGTCAGGGTATGATGCCGTTTTCGATAGCCCTGGCCCACATTTCCTCAGCAGTTATTTTCCCTGACAGGAAATATGGAAATTGCTTCGCGATATCTTCCTCCCAGGAGGCCCTGTCTACAAAATGGTCCAACGGCCCGACCAGGAAACGGGACTGTTCGACCATGTTATTTCCTTTTACGGCCATCCTCATGTACCGTATCGATTTATCGTCCAGTTTGACATTGCTGATCATGCCTGTTTCATTGGCGAAAATCAAGGCGGTTTCGGGAGACGTCAATGCCTTCAGCAGTCTTACGGAAGCATCGTATTTCTTATTGTCTTCGGCCGCCAGCGCGCTCATATGGAAAGAACCGCCTCCCAACCCGTATACCATTGTATCCTTACGGTCCTCGTAACCCTTGATGACTGGAAAAGGTATGATATCAACAGTCAGGTCGCTTGCCGGAAATTCTCCTATGAACCATGACCCCTGGACGATCATGGCGGCCTTTTTATTTTTAAAGAGCATGTTTCTTTCGTTATTTGTCATGGTAAAGCAATCTTCGGGGAAAGCCCCCATGTCATACAATTCTTTCACGTATTGCATGGCCGTTATGAGGCTCTGTTTGACCCTGCCGTTTTCGAACGGGTTCTCAGTGTCCTCTTTCCCGCCGATTATGGCTACCAGGTTCTGGTACAGGTATGTTCCCTCGGCATAAGTATTGAACGCTATCGGCGTGATATTGTTTTCCCTGAAAATAAGAACAGCCTCTTTCAGTTCCTCGTAACTTTCGGGAACCGGGGCTTTATATTTGTCGAATAAATCCTTGTTTATAAATATGCACTCGAATATTACCTCGAATGGAAGGCCATAAACCCTGCCGTTCGTCGTAGTGTAGCTCCACATTTCCGGGTTGAAGCTGCTCTTCCATTCGGGATCGTCCTCGAGAAGGTCCGTCAGGTCCGCGACCTTTCCCGCGTTAATCAGCATGTTGATATCGGAGCCCGGCCACAGGCCGAAAACTTCAGGGTCATATCCCGAAGCGAAATCGGTCTTGATTTTCGGAAGAAAATCCTCACCAAACAATGATTCATTCTTAACCACTATGTCGGGATTATCCCTTTCGAACTGTTTCAGGACGCTCTTGAGCGTTTCGGCCTTGCTGTCGACTCCTCCCCAGCTGCTTATGAACCTGAGAGTGGTTACGGTATCATTGCTTTCGGTATTTTCGTTTCTCTGCGCCGTTGGGGCGACGGGCGTTCTTATGCAGGCGCCCGTCACAGCCGCTATTAAGGCAGAGAGCAGCAAAACAGCGGCAAATCTTGTCTTCCCCACCTTTACAACCCCTTAAACCACGAAATCGATTTTCCCATCGGTTACATCCACCACAACACTGCTGCCGGATGCAATTTTACCCTGGAAGAATTTCTCGGTCAACTCATCCTCTATATATTTCTGGATGGTCCTGCGAAGCTGCCTCGCCCCGAATTTCGGATCATACCCTTTTTCAAGAATAAAGTCGCAAGCCCTGTCCGTAAAGCTTAATTTAATGTCTTTCTGGGCGGCTTCTTCGCACACCTCATCAAACATCAGCGCGACGATCCGTTTCAGTTCGTCCCGGCTCAATTCGGTAAATACAATTATCTCGTCGATCCTGTTCAGGAACTCTGGCCTGAATATTTCTTTCAACACGTCTTTTACCTTACTTTCGAGAGTCCTGTAGCCTTCGTTCCCGAAACCAATGCCGCTTGACTTAAGTGTCGTACCGGCATTTGATGTCATGACAATAATCGTATTCTCGAAGCTGACCACCCTGCCGTGGCTGTCCGTAAGCCTTCCGTCGTCAAATATCTGGAGCAGTATATTGAATACGTCCGGGTGCGCCTTTTCGATTTCATCAAGCAAAATAACGGAGAAAGGTTTTCTTCTGACTTTTTCCGTCAGTTGGCCGCCATCGTCGTACCCGACGTAACCCGGCGGAGAGCCGATCAGCTTGGATACGGCATGTTTTTCCATGTACTCGGACATATCCAGCCTTATAAGCGCATCCTCAGTTTCAAAAAGCTCTATCGCAAGCGCTCTCACGAGCTCGGTCTTGCCGACGCCCGTGGGGCCGACGAAAATGAACGACGACGGCTTTCTTTTTTTCCTGAAGCCCGCCCTGTTTCTCCTGATTGCCTTGGATATGCCGGAAACAGCTTCATCCTGGCCGATTATCCTCTTGTGGAGCCTTTCCTCGAGGTTCATCAGCTTTTCGGTTTCAATTTCAGTCAGCCTTTGCACGGGTATCTTCGTCCAGCTTTCTATCACGTAAGCTATATCTTCAACCGTAAGCTCGTCTTCCTTGTTGTTCTCCTCGAATTCCTTGATCTTTTGCAAAAGCTGACACTCACGCACTTTCAAATCGGCAGCTTTCTGGTAATCCTCTATGGAATCGGCCGATACCGCGTTTTCCTTCTCTTCCTGGATTCTCCTCAACTCGGTTTTCATTGCTTCCAATTCCACCAGGCGGTGGTTTTTCAGGTTCACCCGCGAACCGGCTTCATCTATGACGTCGATTGCCTTGTCCGGAAGATAGCGGTCGGTAATATACCTCTCGGACAGCCTGGCGGCGGCCTCGATAACCTCATCCGGTATCTTCACCCTGTGGTAGCCCTCATAATAATCCTTGATACCCTTCAATATTTCGATCGTTTCCTCGACCGAGGGCTCCTCCACAAGTACCGGCTGAAACCTTCTTTCCAGCGCTGCATCCTTTTCGATGTACTTGCGGTACTCGTTCAGCGTCGTTGCACCGATTACCTGTATCTCACCCCTGGATAACGCCGGCTTGAGAATATTTGCGGCATTCATCGCGCCTTCGGCTTCTCCTGCTCCCATTATGTTATGAAGCTCGTCAATAACGAGTATGACGTTTCCCAGCGCCTTTGCCTCTTCAATCAAGCCCTTCATCCGGCTTTCAAACTGCCCCCTGAACTGCGTGCCGGCAACGATGCCCGTCATGTCCAGCAGGTATATCTCGGCATTAAACAGCTTTGCAGGCACCTGGCGCTTCGCTATCCTGACGGCAAGGCCTTCGGCGATCGCAGTCTTCCCGACGCCTGGTTCGCCTATGAGAACGGGGTTGTTCTTGGTTCTCCTGTTCAGTATCTGCACTACCCTGTCTATCTCCCTCTGCCTTCCGATGACCCTGTCGATCTTGTCCTCGCGCGCCAGGTCGGTCAGGTTTGTGCCGTACATATCCAGGTATTTTTTCCTTTTCAGCGTCTTTTTCTCCTGTGTCTTTGTACGGGTGCCGTTTTTGCCGTCCTTTTCCTCGGAACCGTCCCTGGAATCGCTGCCGTATTCGGATTCTCCGCTTCTGGGGAAAGCGCGGTTCAAAAATCCGAAAAACGGGCTCAGTTTGCTGCCGTCAAAAGGTTCCGGGCTTCCGCCCGGAGCCGCGTTGTTATCAAGTTCCGAGTCGATACTGCCAAACAAGCTGCTCATTTGTTTATTTAAATTATCAATATCTTCATCGGACATGCCGGTTTGCTCAATCAACTGGTTAATCGGCTGGATTCCCTGTTTTTTGGCGCAGGACAAGCAAAGACCTTGCTGGGTCTGTTTGCCGTCCGCTATTTTTGTTATAAATACTACGGCGTAGTTTTCCTTGCATATAGAGCACAATACCATGATTATTCACTCCCTTCACTGCCGCTGTCGCTTTACATGCACCACCCTTTATATATCCTTTGATATATTACGTATAAAAAGCCCGGTATGTATACCGGCGTCAATTGCTTTCTCATATAAGAAGTATAGCACATTTCTTTTGTCCCGGTCTACCACTACAGCGAAATCTGCATTATCGGCTATTATTTCTGTAACCTATTGGTTCGCGTCGGAATATATTTATATTACCAATAGTAAATGATTAACATGATTGTGCAAGGACATGAGGAGGTGTTTTCAATGTCAGACAGGGGAGGAGTGCTCGGCAGCTTTTTTAACGATGACTGTGCCATTTTGTTCTTCATACTTGTTTTCCTGTTACTGTTCGTATGCCCGCGCGGTCACGTATTTTGCGACCCCAAGTAGGTCTTTGGAAAAGCGGATATCCGAAAATATACTTTAAAAAGCTCGATTAACTCGAGCTTTTTTTCATTACTTCTCAAGTCTTTTTCAAGACCTTCCTGAGAAACTGTCCCGTATAAGACTGCTCCATCCGCGCAACATCCTCCGGCGTGCCCTCGGCTATCACGTAACCTCCCCTTCCGCCTCCTTCCGGTCCCAAGTCTATGATATGGTCGGCGGTTTTTATCACATCAAGGTTATGCTCAATAACAATAACGGTATTGCCGGCGTCCACAAGCCTGTGAAGAATATTTACAAGCCGGTGCACATCAGCTATATGGAGGCCGGTAGTGGGCTCGTCAAGGATATAAAGCGTTCTCCCGGTCGCCCGCTTTGAGAGCTCGGCAGCCAGCTTGATCCTCTGTGCCTCGCCTCCCGACAGCGTGGTTGACGGCTGTCCCACTTTTATATAACCCAACCCCACGTCATAGAGGGTTTCCAGCTTCCTGGCAACCCTGGGAATATTCCTGAAAAATTCCAGTGCATCTTCCACGGTCATTTCAAGGACATCCGCTATGTTTTTCCCCTTGTACCTTACATCCAGCGTTTCCCTGTTGTAGCGTTTTCCCTTGCATACCTCGCATGGAACGTAAACATCCGGCAAAAAGTGCATTTCAATCTTGATAATCCCGTCGCCGCTGCATGCTTCGCACCGGCCGCCCTTGACGTTGAAACTGAACCTGCCGTTCTTGTAGCCCCTGATTTTGGCTTCCGCCGTACTTGCGTACACTTCCCTGATCAGGTCGAAAACGCCCGTGTAAGTCGCAGGATTGGACCTCGGCGTTCTGCCTATCGGCGACTGGTCTATATTTATCACCTTGTCCAGGTGCTCCGCCCCGAGAATTGCGTCGTGGCTGCCCGCCCTGGTCCTGGCGCCGTTGAGTTCGGCGGCAAGCTTTTTATACAGAATCTCGTTGACAAGGGAACTCTTGCCAGACCCTGAAACGCCTGTTACTGCCGTAAATACACCTAACGGTATGTCAACATTTATATTTTTAAGGTTGTTTTCCCTGGCTCCGATTATTTTCAGCCATTTTCCGTTCGGCTTCCGCCTCTCCGCCGGCACCTCGATCGATTTTTTGCCGCTCAGGTACAGGCCGGTCTGGGAATTTTCACATGCTTTTACTTCATCTATGGTACCCTGCACTACCACGTGTCCGCCATGGATGCCGGGACCCGGCCCCATATCTATGATATGGTCGGCCGCGTACATGGTTTCCTCGTCATGCTCTACCACTATAAGCGTATTTCCCAAATCCCTCAGCCTGGCAAGGGTTTTCAGGAGCCTTCCGTTGTCCCGCTGGTGCAGGCCTATGCTGGGCTCGTCCAGGATATAAAGCACCCCCATCAGCCCGGATCCTATCTGCGTTGCAAGCCTTATGCGCTGTGCTTCACCGCCTGAAAGCGTTCCCGAGGACCTGGCCAGCGTCAGATAATCCAGCCCGACGTCCGCAAGAAAACCGATCCTGGCATTGATCTCCTTTAAGATCTGGTGCGCGATCATGTTTTCCCGCTCGGAGAGGGCAAGGTTGTCGAAGAATTTCTTTATTTCTTCCACGGGCATGCATGTCAGCTCATAAATATTCAGTCCGCCTACCGTCACTGCCAGGCTCTCCTTTTTAAGCCTTGCTCCGTTGCATTCCGGGCAGGGATTGCTGCTCATGAATCCCTCGTAGTACTGCTTCATTCCTTCGGACTGGGTTTCTTTGTAGCGCCGCTGCATGCTGTTGATGACGCCTTCAAACGGGGCCGTGAAAGACCCGCTCCCGTATTCCCTGTCATAATCTATCTTTATTTTTTCGCCTTTCGTTCCGTAAAGTATAATGTCCACGATATGGTCCGGAAGCTTGTTGACCGGGGTTGACGTTTTAAACCCGTAATGCTTTGCCAGCGCGTCAAGATACATCCTGGAATAACTGTCGCCGTTTTCGAAATTCCACCCGCCCACCTTTATGGCGCCTTCATCAAGTGATTTTGTGCGGTCGGGCACCACGAGGTCGGGGTCTATTTCCAAAAGCGTGCCAAGACCGCTGCACGACGGGCATGCGCCGTAAGGGTTGTTGAAGGAAAACATCCTAGGCGTAAGTTCCTCGATGCTTATCCCGCAATCGCTGCAAGCGAGGTTCTGGCTGAACAGCATCTCCCTTTCGCCCACCACATCCACAACCAATAAACCTCCGCTCAGGCGCAGCGCGGTTTCCATGGAATCCGCCAGGCGCTTTTCTATTCCCGGCCTGACAACAAGCCTGTCCACCACGATTTCAATCGTGTGCTTCTTGTTTTTGTCAAGCGTGATTTCCTCGTTGACGTCGCGTACTTCACCGTCCACCCTTATCCTTACATACCCGTTTTTGCGCGCGTCGTCTATCAGCTTGTGGTATTCGCCCTTCCTGCCCCTGACAACGGGAGCAAGCAGCTGGATCCTTGCGCCTTCCGGAAGCCCGGTGACGGCGTCAACCATCTGGTCCACCGTTTGCTGCGAAATCACCTTCCCGCACCTGTGGCAGTGCGGCACGCCAATGCGTGCGTATAGAAGCCTGAGATAATCATATATTTCCGTAACGGTGCCAACCGTGGACCTGGGGTTTCTGCTGGTTGTTTTCTGGTCGATTGAAATGGCAGGCGACAGCCCGTCTATATAGTCGACATCCGGCTTTTCCATCTGCCCGAGAAATTGTCTTGCATACGCGGAAAGCGATTCGACATAACGCCTCTGGCCTTCCGCATAAATGGTGTCGAAGGCCAGCGATGATTTTCCGGAACCGCTGAGTCCCGTGATCACCACCAGCTTGTCCCTGGGTATTTCAACATCTATGTTCTTAAGGTTATGTTCCCTGGCTCCCTTGACAAATATGCTGCTTTTGCTCATAAGTCACACCTTTTCCCGCTTTCATAAATCCGCTTTCAAATGTTCTTTCATATTATAACCAATACCGCAGGAAAATGCAAACATTTGTTCGATATTATTTTGCATTCTGCTTAACGGCGCGCGGATTTCAAGCCTTTCAGTTCCTTAATCCTGTCCCTGAGCGAGGCGGCTTTCTCAAACTGCAAATCCCTTGCCGCTTGCCTCATTTCCTTCTCCAGCTTTTCAATAAGCGCCGAAATTTCAGCTTCGCTCATTTCATCGGCCTTGATGCTGTATGAATACTTCGCTTCCTCCTCTGCCGTCCTGAGGGTCTCCAGCACATCCCTGACGCCCTTCTGCACTGTCTTCGGCGTAATTCCGTGCTTCTGGTTGTACTCCATCTGGATTTTCCTTCTCCTGTTCGTCTCGTTGATCGCCCTCCGCATCGAATCGGTCAACGTGTCCGCGTACATAATGACGGTCCCTTCCACATTCCTTGCCGCCCTTCCGATGGTTTGTATAAGGGACGTCTCGGAGCGCAGGAACCCTTCCTTGTCCGCATCCAGTATGGCCACCAGCGTAACTTCGGGAAGATCGAGTCCTTCCCTTAGAAGATTTATGCCAACCAGCACGTCAAAAACGCCCAGCCTTAAGTTTCTTATCAGTTCCATCCTTTCAAGGGTATCCACATCCGAATGCAGGTATTCCACTTTCAAATCAAGGTCTTTCAGGTATGCTGTCAGGTCCTCGGCCATTTTCTTCGTCAATGTCGTTACAAGTACCCTTTGCTGCTTTTCAACCCTTTTCCTGATTTCCCCGATCAGGTCGTCCACCTGCCCTTTTACGGGACGCACAATGACCTCCGGGTCCACCAATCCCGTCGGCCTGATTACCTGCTCGACTATCTGCTGTGAGTGCTTCCTCTCGTACGTGCCTGGTGTTGCGCTGACATATATGGCCTGTTTTACTTTTTGCTCAAATTCATCAAATCTTAAGGGACGGTTGTCAAACGCCGACGGCAGCCTGAACCCGTATTCGACCAGCGATTCCTTCCGCGACCGGTCGCCGTTGTACATTCCCCCTATCTGCGGTATGGTAACATGGGATTCGTCAATAATCACAAGCATATCCTCGGGGAAATAATCCAGCAGCGTGTACGGAGGGCTGCCCGGAGCCCTGCCGCTGATATGCCTTGAGTAATTCTCAATCCCCTGGCAGAAACCTATCTCCCGGAGCATTTCAAGGTCGTACTTTGTTCTCATCTCCAGCCTCTGGGCTTCCAGCAGCTTGTTCCGCCCCCTGAGCTCCCGGAGCCTCTCCTCCAGCTCCTGCTCGATCGAGGCTACGGCCCTCAGCATCTTTTGCCTGGTCGTCGCGTAATGGTTGGCGGGAAAAATCGCCGCATGGGTCCTGGTTCCAAGTATTTCACCGGTGAGGTAATTCACCTCGGATATACGCTCGATTTCATCGCCGAAAAACTCCACCCTCAGCACGCGCTCGGACGAATCCGGCGGGAAAATCTCCAGCACGTCGCCCCTGACCCTGAACTTTCCGCGCCTGAAGTCTATCTCGTTCCTTTCGTACTGGATATCCACGAGCTTTCGTATAACCTCGTCCCTGTCCCTTTGCATGCCCGGCCTCAGCGAAAGCATCAACTCGGTATAATCCTCCGGGTCGCCCAGGCCGTATATGCATGAAACACTGGCGACAATTATCACGTCGCGCCGCTCAAAAAGCGCCGCGGTCGCTGAGTGCCTCAGCTTGTCGATTTCGTCGTTTATGGAAGAATCTTTTTCGATGTAGGTGTCGGTTGCGGCTATATAAGCTTCCGGCTGGTAATAATCATAGTAGCTCACAAAGTACTCCACCGCATTATTGGGGAAAAACTCCCTGAATTCCGAGCACAGCTGGGCAGCGAGCGTTTTGTTGTGCGCAATGACGAGCGTCGGCCGCTGGACACGCTCGATAATATTCGCCATGGTAAAGGTCTTTCCGGAGCCGGTGACCCCCATAAGGGTTTGGTGCCTGTAACCCCTGTTCAGCCCTGTTACCAGCTTTTCAACCGCTTCCGGCTGGTCGCCGCACATTTTATATTCGGATACGATTTTAAATTCCGCCATATTGCCTCCTAATTTGTACGGTTCTTATTATAACATATACCCATATATATGCAAACACATGTTCTGGATAAAAAAATTATGTTGACAGATGCATTTTTCAAGTGTGATAATATTATGCAATTATGAAACAAAAACCGGAGGATTGACTTATGATCGTAGCAAAATTCGGGGGAACTTCACTGGCGTCGGCCGATCAAATAAAAAAGGCCTGCTCAATTGTTACATCCGATCCAAGGCGCAGGCTTGTCGTCGTATCGGCCCCGGGCAAACGCTTTCAGGATGACATAAAGGTAACGGACCTGCTGATTTCCTGTGCAAAAGCAGGCCTGGAAAAGGGCAATGCGGAAAATGAAATTCAAACCGTCGTTTCACGGTTTGCGGAAATTGCTTCCGGGCTTGGTTTGTCTGACGAAATAGCCAAAACAGTCGCAGCAGACCTGGAATCGCGCGTAAATGGCGATAAAAGCAACGAGGGAAGATATATCGACTGCCTGAAAGCGGCGGGCGAAGATAACTGTGCCAGGATGGTAGCTGCCTATCTGCAAAGCATAGGCATGGACGCCCGCTATGTAAACCCCAAGGAAGCCGGCCTGTTTCTCAGTGATGAGTTTGGGAACGCACAGGTGCTTCCGCAGTCATATGAAAATCTGAAATCTCTTTCCGATTATCCCGGAATCACTATATTCCCTGGCTTTTTCGGCTACTCGCTCCAGGGCGACGTGGTCACCTTCCCGAGGGGCGGTTCGGATATTACGGGTTCCATACTGGCCGCCGCGGTTGATGCCAGCCTTTATGAAAACTACACGGACGTTGATAACGTTTTTTCGGCCAATCCAAACTTGATAGATTCACCGGCGCCCATTTCCGAGATGACTTACAGGGAAATGCGCGAGCTTTCCTACGCGGGATTCAGCGTATTTCACGAGGAAGCCCTGCTGCCGGTGTACCGCAAGGGGATTCCCGTGTGCATTAAAAATACAAACAATCCTTCGGCGCCCGGGACCATGATCGTAAAAGAGCGGAAAAACATAACCCGCCCGGTTGTAGGTATATCGGGCAGTGTAGGTTTTTGCTCCATCTATCTCAGCAAGTACCTGATGAACCGCGAAGTCGGCTTCGCCCGCAAGGTACTGCAAATACTTGAAGATGAGCATATACCGTTTGATCATATGCCGACAGGAATTGACAACATGTCAATCATCCTGAAAGAAGACCACCTTGTTGAAGACAAGGAAGCAAGGATAGTGAACCGCATCAAGAGTGAGCTTGACGTAGACGATATCCACGTGGAAAGGGACCTTGCGCTGGTAATAATCGCCGGCGAAGGAATGCGCAATACCATCGGTATTACCTCCAGGGCTTCCGCCGCGCTGGCTAATGCCGGCATAAACCTGGAAATGATAAGCCAGGGGCCGTCGGAGGTCAGCATGATATTCGGAATACGGTCAGGCAATAAAAACAAGGCAATACGTGCCCTTTACGATGAATTTTTCGGCAATAACAAGAATTAGCAATTGCCCGGGCTTCATATGAATGACCCGGGCTTCGTATATTACTGATGAATTTGTTATTTAAGAAGATATCACTATGTTTTTACCGAGCTTTTTACCACTGTACATTAATTCATCAGATTCGCGCACCATGCTTTCGAAAACGGAATTTTCCTTCATGGCCACTACCCCGAAACTGCATGTTACCTTGACGCCTTCCACAAAGTCGTAATTATATATTGCCTCCCTTATCCTTTCGCTTATGGCAACAGCATTTTCAAGGGTTACGTTTGGCAGAAGCAGGACAAATTCATCCCCGCCCCAGCGGGCTAAAACATCGGAGTTGTGCAATTTGCTGTGGATAAGGTTTGCCATTTCCGCAAGCACGGAGTCCCCTTTATGATGCCCATGGATGTCATTGATAGACTTTAAGTTGTCGATGTCTATGAATACCAAGCACAAAGGCAAACCGTTCCTTTTGCAAAAATCAATCCACCTGTCGGCTTCTTCCTCTATTTTAAACCTGTTTGCCGTATTGGTCAGGTAATCGGTCGTGCCGATGCGTTTCAATTCATCCCTGGCAAAATACTCTTTACGTTGATGTATTTCCGTATTCCACGCGGAAATCGCGCATAAAACAACAGCAATGGTTATGTACACCGAAGCTGCGGCAAACCTATTCAGAATAAAGGATTCATCAAAGAAGTATGCAAATACAATAAATCCAACGGATCCAATGATGGAAGTTGCCAGCATGTAAACCCAACGGTTCGGGACGTTAAAAACGATTATAATGATTGTAATCAAGCCCATTGCCTGTATCAATAAATCAGGGTTGTCATAAAGGATGAAAACAAAAAGGAAATTTGCTACGGAAAACAGTTCGCAGGCGGTAATGATAATTGAAAACATGCCGAATGTTTTAATTCTCTTGACTATAAAAATCACTCCGAACAGGATTAATGAAAAAAATACACGCACAACAGCAATACTTATTTTTTTCGTAATACCGTCTATCAACGTCAGATCAGGAACCAGCAGCAGCAGGTTGAACACCGCGGCAATAAAAGCCACAATGCCAAGGTATTTTCGGGAAATTAACAATTTGTAATTGTAGTATTCGATTAGCTTGTCTTTCGGATTCCTGTCCGAGTAACCATTCATCGCGTTTCTCCCACTTCCAATCCGCAATGCGCAACAGGGCCTCGCTGCTGAGTTGCCGCGTCCC
>JBLNDI010000080.1:0-19477 GCA_050261495.1 Bacillota bacterium | reverse complement strand
ACAGCTAAAAGAAGCCCTTTTTACCTCGGTTTGAGGATTAAAAAGGGCTTGCCTTTTTGAAAGAATATTTCCCAGCTAATGTTGCTTAAAATTACAAGACAAAATCACAAACGCTTGACAGCGGTTTTTTCAGGTAATATATCGCTATCTGCAATATAAATTGCGGTACAAATGTAATTATCTTTTGATAATTCCGCCTTGTTAATTATTTTATAAAATGCCGCCGCAATGGGCAGGGTGTATGATATTATATCGCAACGGCAACTCAAGAATACACGAGGAGAAAAAGCGCGGCAGGATGCCAAAATAGGTGCCAACGCATAAAAAATAGGTTCCTGGAAAAACCCCGAAACCCTGGTGCCGAAGACCGGGATCGAACCGGTACGGGTTTTAAGGCCCGCAGGATTTTAAGTCCTGTGCGTCTGCCAGTTCCGCCACTTCGGCATGTATTTTCGACTACAATATAATAACACCATGGCATTCAAAATGCAAGTGCCTATAAATGACCACTTGACCGGAAAGCCGCTGTAAAGATGGATAAGCATGGCGTAATCAAGACATCAGGTAAAGGAATAGTTGCAGCGTGTCAATTTTACACAGTCTGCTCTGTGGTTGCGGATATATTTCCCACGTATTTCGTATACCCGGAAAAATTAGAAGTACTGCGTCGACTTCCTATAACCCCCGCTGCCCCTTTTTGATTCGAAGCTTTTCTTGAGGTCATGCAATCTTTCATCGCTGTCCTTCAGGAATTTCGCCAAGCGCTCTTCAAAAGTCATGGCTTCACATGCGCTTTTGCTCCAATCTATCTCGACGGGCTGTTTGTTCGCCTTGGATGCCGTCTCCTGGCTTATTGCCTTTTTAATTGATAGGCTGATTTTTCCGTTTTCCATGGAAAGGATCTTGACCTTGACTTTTTGATTTTCCTTCAGGTGATCTTTGATGTCCTTTACATATTCCTCGGCGATTTCTGAGATGTGAACCAGACCTGTTTTCCCACCCGGCAGCTGGATGAAAGCCCCGAAATTGGTTATCCCGGAGACTTTGCCATCCACAATATTACCAACCTCAACAAGCATATAAAAAGAAATCCTCCTTAAATTTATAAAAAACGGACAATGCCGCTTTTAAATATGCCCCGGTATGTAATTATCTTATTATTGAAAACAATTTGATTATATATCATGCCGAATATTCCGTCAAGCTTCTGTTTACAGGCGTTGATGGGTATTAAAGGCATGTTTGCCGCCGCACATTATTTCCCTACGTCGATAAAAACTCTTTCATTTTTTTTCACCATGCCGAGCTTTTCCCTGGCGACTTTTTCCTTGTATTCGTCGCTTTGGATCAACTCTTTCTCTTTTTTTAATTCCTCATTTAAACGCTCTTCTTCCTTTATCTTGTTCTCAATCTTCTCCAATTCAAGATTTTTTGCATTGAGCAGCTTTTGCTGGTCAACAGCAATATATGACAAGTAAAGAAAGATAATAAGCAGTATATATATTCCAAACCCCGGTTTTTTTCTTTTGTTCATTTAAACTCCCCTTAAAACAAGGTAAATTATATAAATTCAATATATTTATTAAATTCTATGCATTTGCTGAAAATCCTTCTTTGGCCGTCAAATCTTTTTCATAATATGCTTTAGCGATTTTATAAAAAACGCCCGCCTTGACGCCCTTATCTTGCTCCCGCGCTTCAATTTCCGCATAAACGCGGCCGCCTTTCCGGCCAGCTTTTTTGCCGGCGCGGAAAATACGCGCAATATCAGCCTTATTGGATATGATATTATCAGGAATATAAGCTTGAACAATTTCGCCGCCGCCCTGATAATCAGCATCGACGATTCCATGACAATCCTGCTGAATGCGAGCGCGTACAGCAAAACACCCAGAAATGCGCCAAGGAACAGGTACGCCCTTAATTCGCCGTCGTTGCTGTAATAAATGGTCATAAACATGATAACAGCCACGATCAGCCAGTACAGCAGATCCTGAATATAGGCCGCCAGGACGCCCGTTTTGACAGTCTTCCTGAATATCCTGAAAATATCATAGAGCAATGCAATAGCCATGCCCCCTGCCACAGAGCATAGAAAAGCGTATACCTGGTAGTTTACATAAAACATTATCTAAACATCCGGGCAAAGAAGCCGCCCCTGTTCCTTGATTCCCTGTCCGAATATTCGCAGCTTATGATTTCGCCTTCTATGCCAAGCTCCGAACTGTCAATATTCAACTTGTTGATATGAAGGTCAATTCCTTTGACTATCAGTGTTCCAAGCTCTGTTTCAACGACGACGCATTCGTCGTTAAAGCTTTCTACGTCAATCACCCCGGAAATGCTCAGCTTTTGCCTGTTTTCCAGGATCAAATTCTGTACCCTGGGTTTCGATATCTTTTTATCTTCGGCCATACATGTTGCACCCCCTTGCAATCGGCAGATATCCGCGGCAGGCTGCCTGAATCTATATATACATTACATAATTGATTTATATGCATGTACAACATGTATCATGCCAATAGAATATAATAGAATATATTAATAAGTCACCTTATTACATACATTTCTTTTGAATCCGCTTTTGAAACATGCTCGGCTACGGACGTAACCTCGACTGTTGTGAGGCTGCTGCCGAACCTTATCGAAATTACGTCTCCTACCTTTACGTCCGTACCGGGTTTTGCCGTTTTGCCGTTTACCGTGACACGCCCTGATTCGCATGCTTCGTTGGCAAGTGTCCGCCTCTTGATAAGCCTCGACACTTTCAGGTATTTATCCAGCCTCATAAAATACATCCCCCATATATTCGCCTATTCGTTCACAAGGTCCCTCAACGCCTTGCCGGACCTGAAAACAGGAGCCTTGGAAGCTTTTATCGTTATTTCTTCATTGGTTTGCGGGTTTCTGCCTTTCCTTGCGGCTCTTTCCCGCACTTCAAAAGAACCGAACCCGACAAGTTGTACCTTGTCGCCGTTCACAAGCGCCTCTTCGACACTGTCAATAAAAGCATTCAAAGCTTTCTCGGCGTCTGTCCTTGTCAAATCGCTTTTTTCAGAAATACTTTTTACAAGATCGGCTTTGTTCATTAAATTAATCCTCCTTTTTCGGGCACATCTTTTTCCTTTTCCGGGATAAGTGTTTTTGCCTCGTTCCAAAGCGCATCCATTTCTGCAAGGCTCATATCCTCAAGCTTTCTGCCTTCCCTTGCACTCTGCTGCTCAATATATTCAAACCTCCTGATGAACTTGTTGTTCGTGCTTGTAAGTGCAAGTTCAGGTTGAACGCCAAGAAACCTTGACAGGTTTACAAGGGCAAAAAACACGTCTCCCAATTCATCCGTTATTCTTTCCACGTTTTTACTCTTGTATACATCCTTTAGCTCCCGTATTTCCTCGTCTATTTTTCTGAATACGTCTTCAATATTGTCCCAGTCAAATCCGACACGGGCTGCCTTTTGCTGAAGCTTGAAGCTTCTGATAAGCGCCGGCAGGCTGGATGGTATGTCTTTCAGGACGCCGGTGTGGGTTTCCAGGTGTTTTTCCTTCTTTTTTATCTCTTCCCAGTTTTTAAGGACCTGCTCCGGCGTATCCGCCTTGTCCTCCCCGAAAATATGCGTGTGCCTGGAAATCAATTTCCTGCATATGTCCGTCGTAATGTCGCCAATGTCAAAAGTTCCGTTTTCCTTTGCTATCTGCGCATGAAAAACGATCTGCAAAAGCAGATCGCCAAGCTCGTTGCAAAACTTGCCCATGTCTCCCGCATCAAGAGCATCAAGCACCTCGTACGTTTCCTCGATCAGGTATATGCGCAAGGATTCATGTGTCTGTTCCCTGTCCCATGGACATCCCTTCTCGGAACGAAGGCGCGCCATGATATCCAGAAGGTCTTTGAAATCATATTTTTCTTTAAGCAACATCGAATATCCTCCGTTATTCTTCCAGAATTCTAATACAAGCTCATCCCCCGCTATTTTAACCTATATTTTAAAATATTGGCAATAGTTTAGAATCCAAAATAAGTCTTTGCATTATTACAGCAGATGTCTTCAACCATTTTCCCCAATAACTTCATGTCATTCGGCGCTTCGCCTTTTTCCGCCCACTCTCCAATCATATTGCACAAAATCCGCCTGAAATATTCGTGGCGGGTATAGGACAAAAAGCTTCTCGAATCGGTCAGCATCCCGACAAACCTTCTTAGCAGCCCCAAGCTGGCCAATGCCGTCATCTGCCTTTGCATGCCATCCTTATGGTCATTGAACCACCATGCAGGCCCGAACTGTATCCTGCCGGGGATCCCACCGCCCTGGAAGCAGCCCGTAATTGTTCCGACAACCTCGTTATCGCCGGGATTCAGGCAGTAAATAATGGTTTTGGGAAGTCCCCCCGCTTCATTTATGCTATCCAGGAGCCTGGCAAGGGATTCCGCAAAGCTGCGGTCATCTATCGCGTCAAATCCCGTATTCGGGCCGAGCATCCTGTAATATGAACTGTTGACGTCCCTGATGCACCCGATATGCAGCTGCATCGTCCACCCGAGCCTTGAGTACTGCCGGCCCAGGAAAACCATGATATCCGTCTTATATTTCTTGACTTCATCCGGCTTGAGCTTTTTCCCCGCAAGGGCATTTTCAAATATCTCCGCCGCTTCCTGTCCGCCGCATTCCATGAATACGACCGGGTCCAAGGCATGATCGGACAATTTGCATCCCCTGGAGTTAAAATGCTCCATGCAGCTTGTCATTGCCTTCTTCAGGTCCTCGTAGTTTTTAATCTCCATTCCGGAGACGGCTGAGAGTTTTTTCACCCAGGCGGCAAATCCGGGTTTGTCTATATTAATACCGTTATCGGGCCTGAAAGTGGGCAAAACCTTTACGCCAAAGTTTTTGTCATCTTTAATGGCATCATGGTACTCAAGGGTGTCCGCCGGATCGTCCGTTGTACAGATTACTTCAACGTTTGAACGCCTGATAAGGTTTTTAGCTGAAAATTCGTCCCTTTGCAACAGTTCGTTGCATTTGTCCCAGATCTCGCCTGCGGTGTCTCGCGAAAGCAGTGCGTCTATCCCGAAATACCTTTTAAGTTCAAGGTGCGTCCAGTGGTAAAGCGGATTTCCAATGCAATACGGCATTGTTTCCGCCCACTTGAAGAATTTCTCCCTGTCATCGGCGTCGCCGGTGATATATTTCTCATCGACCCCGTTGATTCTCATCGCGCGCCATTTGTAATGGTCCCCTCCCAGCCATATCTCGGTGATATTGCGGTATTTTCTGTCCTCCGCTATTTCCTTCGGGCTTAGATGACAATGATAATCTATTATCGGCATTTTCGCCGCATACTCGTGGTAGAGCCTTATTGCTGTTCCATTTTCCAGCAGAAAATTCTCATTCATGAATTTTTTCACAGGCTGATCCCCCTTGTATTCCAAAACCTGTCCCTGTACGCCCACAAGCCGACAGCGGGGTTGCCGATATAATAAATCTCTTCCCCGTCATCCGTTATATTGAAGCCGTCCTTGAGCCTGCCCGGATCATACCGCCTTATCGTATCATCAGGAGATGCATATTTGAAATTGACGCCTTCAACTTCTTCCCTTGCCAGCTTTCCGGGCGCATATACAATTGCAAACCTGCCGTCCGACGAACCATGAACCAGGTGCGCAGCGACCGAAAGGTTATTTTTAAGGTCTTCTTCCTGCCTGCACAACTCGAGAATTTTTTCTCTTCCTATGTAACCGTATTTCCTGATTAACCTGTCATATTCATCGTCTTCGCCGAATTTCCTGACACCCGGGGCTAATATGACCAGTTCGCCCCCGTCATCAATTGCCATCCTGGTTCTGTAGATAGCCTTGTTGCCAAGCCAGGCGCTTTTAAATTCTTTTTCATCCAGGTACACAACCGCTTTCTTTATGGGTTTGTCCAAAAATATGATGTTTTTTTCCAGGCTGAGCGATACCGCTTCCTCAAATATTCTCCTGTTCCTGCCGGTAAAAACGCCGTGAATAAAGGCTTTTCCTTCAACCTCGGTTGTTACCGTCAGGACGTACATAATGGGAATATCCATGGCAAAATGCCTTTCGGCGTAATCAAATACTTTCCTGACGGGCGAATGGTCACGCCCCATGATTCTTTCAAGGCCATAGACAGCTCCGAGCATGTGGGTCCGGTTTATCATGCTGCCGCCGCCCAATCCCACGAATATATTCTTATTGTAATTTGCCATTCCCGCTACCTCGTGGGGCACAACCTGGCCTATTGATATGATAATGTCATAGGATTTGTCAAGTATGCGCTTGTTTACTTCTACGTCGATGGGTTCCGACACCAGTCCTTCTGAGACTTCCTTTACGTAATCCGCCGGGACCTGGCCGATTTTTACCACATCGGTCCTCCAGTTGTGTTCAATTAAAGCATCATGGGGGATGGTCCCGCCAAAAAACTCGTCTATTTCCGAGGGCGTCATTGGCTCATGGGTTCCAAGTGCCGGCATGATATCGATGCGGCAGCTGTCCTTGAGCATTTCATAGTAAAGCGCTGATATCTTGCCGGCGCCGGAATGCATCCTGGTTAAATCAGGCGGGACAAGCAGTACCTTTTTCAGATTCGCCCTGCATTCAAATATGCTTTCCTCCAAGATGCCGCGCAATTCTTCGTCCGTAATGCCGTTGCCGCTTTTTGATTTTACAATAATCTCTTTCATCGTTATCACCCTGTCCGGCGTTTTGCATGCCGCGCATCATACCGTGTATGCCGAGGAAGGGGTCGAACCGCTGTGTTCCGTCCAGTTGGTGTGGAAGTACTCTCCCCGCGGGCGGTCGACGCGTTCATAAAGATGCGCCCCGAAATAGTCCCTCTGCGCCTGAAGCAGGTTTGCCGGCAGGACCTCGCTCCTGTAACCGTCATAATACGCCAGCGCGGCGGAAAACGCCGGCGCCGGGATTCCGTGCCTGATCGCGGCGGATACGACATGCCTCCAGCTTTCCTGGTACCTTTCAATAATATCCTTGAAATATGGATCAAGAAGGAGGTTCGCAAGCCCGGGATCCCTGTCGAAAGCCTCCTTGATTTTATGGAGGAATTGCGCCCTGATAATGCACCCGCCCCTGAAAATCATCGCAATGCGCCCGTAATCCAGGTTCCATCCGTATTCGGCCGCCGCTGACTTCAGAAGCGCAAATCCCTGCGCGTATGAACAAATTTTGCTCGCATACAGGGCGCGCCTTACGGATTCGACGAAATCATCCCTGTCCCCTTCAAACCGGGCTGAATCCGGGCCTTTCAGGATCTTTGCCGCTCTGGCCCTTTCGTCCTTGATAGCAGAAAGACAGCGGGCAAAAACTGCTTCGGTTATGACCGGGATGGCCACCCCAAGGTCGAGCGCGCTTTTGCTTGTCCATTTCCCGGTTCCCTTTTGCCCGGCTTTGTCCAGGATTACGTCAACCATGGGTTTGCCTGTTTCGGGATCTGTTTTTGCAAAAATTTCGCTCGTGATTTCTATGAGATAGCTATTCAACTCACCTTTGTTCCATTCCGCAAATACCTCGTGGAGCTCGCCGGTATCCATGCCCAGTATATTCTTAAGCAGCGAATAGGCTTCACAAATCAGCTGCATGTCACCGTACTCTATTCCGTTGTGCACCATTTTTACATAATGCCCAGCCCCATCCGTGCCAATGTACGTACAACAGGGATCGCCGTTCACCTTTGCCGATATCGCGGTAAAAATCGGCTCAACTGCTTCGTAGACTTCCTTCTCGCCGCCGGGCATAATAGCGGGACCAAGCAGCGCTCCTTCTTCCCCGCCGGACACGCCTGTGCCGATAAACCTGTAGCCTTCGGCTTCAAGCTGCCTGCTCCGCCTCATGGTGTCTTCGAAATATGAGTTGCCGGCGTCAATAATTATGTCGCCTTTTGATATATAAGGCTTCAGGTTCTCTATCATGTCGTCTACCGGCTTGCCTGCCTTAACCACTATGATGATTTTCCTGGGTTTCTCAAGCGAGTTTACGAATTCCTCCAGCGAAAAAGCGCCATAAATCCGTTTCCCGGCTGATTCCGCCAGCATTTCCCTTGTTTTTTCCGCCGTGCGGTTATAAACCGAAACGGAAAATCCTTTGCTTTCGATATTCAACGCGAGGTTCTTGCCCATCACCGCAAGGCCGATAATTCCAATGTCCTGTTTGCTCATATTCTCACTCCCCTGCATAATTTACTCCCGGCAAGTCCGGGACTCGTCCTTATCCTGCCGGTGTTATACCCCAGTGAACGATGAAAAACCGCCGTCAACCGGAACGACTACACCGGTAACGAATTTTGACGCGTCGGAACAAAGCCATATCAGTGTTCCAACCAGGTCCTCGGGCCGGCCCAGCCTTCCCATTGGCGTATGCTCTATTATCGCTTTGCCCCTTTGGGTAAATTCGCCTGTTTCAGGGTCAATCAGAAGGAACTTGTTCTGTTCCGTAAGGAAAAAACCGGGGGCGATGGCATTTACCCTGATTTTATCTCCATACCGCCTGCACAGGTCGGTCGAAAGCCATTGCGTAAAGTTGCTTACCGCGGCTTTCGCAGCCGAGTACGCGGGTATGCGGGTTAACGGTTTGAAGGCGGACATGGATGAAATGTATATTATAACCCCGCCTTCCTCGTTTCTTACCATCTCTCTTCCAAATACCAGGCTGGGAAGTATGGCGCCGCCCATCAAATTAAGGTCGATCACTTTCTCGATTTCATCCTCCGGGAGGTCGAAAAATGAAATGTCATCCGATGTCGTTGCCGCTTTCGTGTTGCCGCCCACGGCATTCACAAGGATGTCAACCTTTCCGAAATCTCCGAGAATAGCTGCCGATACGGATTTTAACTCTTCAAGGTTCAGGGCGTCGAGTTTATACGCTTTTGCCCTGACCCCTGTTGCCGCCGCTTTTTCCGCAACAACCTGCGACTTTTCCAGGTGCAAACTGCATATAGCCAGGTCCGCTCCGGCGCCCGCAAGACCCAGGGACATTGCAGCGCCAAGAACTCCGCCGCCTCCAAGCATAACCGCCGTCTTTCCTTTCAAGTTGAACAAATCCATTGCAATTCTCCCTCCCTTTCATTATTCCGTATTTCATTTTCTGTTACCTTGTTTCGGTTTTAATGCCGGGAAAGCGCAGCCTTGTTTCTCGTACAATCTAATTATAAATTATATATAAAATAAAAAAATATTTCTTTGCTTTAATTGCATATAAACATGTAAATATTGCTATATGCATGCTATCATTGTTTTTCATAATACGTGGACAAAAATATGTTAAAAATGTATAATAATTGTGTGATTCCATTCTATTACATAAGGACAGCCGCCGCCGATGAAATTTATATATAAAAATAATTTCTATAAATTAATAATGATATTCGCTGCCGTTATGGTACTTGCAGGAACGCTATTCATCGGATATACGACAGGCCTTTCGGATAACGGCGATTTTAACCGTGTGATTGCACCCAACAGGATTTCCTATGAAGAAGGCTCCAGGGAGCCGTTTGTATTTACCAGCCGTTATAAACTGTCCATAGTTGGAAAGAACACTTTTGACAAAATAATTAATACTCTTTTTAGTTTGGACAGTAAGTATGTAACAACGCAAAATATATTTATAAAGCTTTCTATTTTGGCCAATCTTGTTTTTAACGCGGCAACCGGCGCGAATTACGGCATATATAACATAGAATGGCTCGGCGCGGTTTACTGCGCACTGTTTTCCTTAGCTCTCGGCATAGCTTTTTTCATGTTCCGTTCAGGCAAAAGGTGGCTAGATATATGCTTCTGCATCCTGATGCTGTTTTTCTTCTGTGATATAGGATATACCGCCTATTTCAACTCATTTTACGGTGAAGCCCTCCAATTTTTATCGCTGATATTTATTTTTGCATGTTTGATTGCCATGATATTTTCCAGGAAGCCAAGCGTTATATATTGCATCTTGTATTTTGCGGGCACGATTCTTTTTGCAGGCTCAAAGTTTGCAAACATACCCGTCGGCGTGCTTATGGCGCTTGCAGGGCTTTCGTTCGCAAGCCTGAAAGGAATCGGCAAATCATTCAAGGTTTTAATAGCCGGCTGTTTTGCAGTTTCCATAGTTTCAGCCGCTTATTTTTTTATAAACGTTCCCCGTTGGATGGATCAGCAAACTACATACCAGGCGGTGTTTTTCGGCATTCTCAAGGATTCCCCGGACGCTGAAAAAGATCTTGAATGGCTTGGCCTGCCGCAGTACATGATTGAGCTGAAAAACACGAATTATTATATGGACCATAAAATTGATATTAATTCTACTGAATTCCAGGATGATTTTTACGGAAAAGTAACTAAACCCAAGGTCTTGAAATATTACCTTGCGAATCCCGCCAGGCTGTGGCGAAAACTTGACATATCCTGCAGGAACAGCATGCATATCAATCCCAAATACCTGGGGAACGCGGGGCAGGGTCGCGAGAGGCTGACATTAAGCAAAAGGTTCGGTTTCTGGAGTTCGTTGAGAGCAAGGATGCCATTTGACAATATTTACTTTGTGGCGGCACTTTTTATTTACAGCGCATTTATAATTTTCACAGAGTTGAAAACGGCGTTTCGAAAAGAGGGCGGAGAAGACAAAAGGATAATCGCATGCGTATTTTATGCCGTACTGCTGGCCGCAACAGCGATAAATTTTGCAGTGCCGGTGATTACAAACGGCGAGGCGGATCTGGCAAAGCACATGTTCGGATTCATCAACTGCATTGATATTATATTCTTGTCGGCACTGCTATGGACTTTATATAAACTTGCGGGCATTATAAATATAAGAATCCTGTTAAGGTCTCTTCCTTTTATTGCACTTGTTATTGTACTTGCCGCGGCAGCGTTAATTTTTACGTTTTCGTCCGGTCTCCGCAAATACGAAAAGCCCGAGCCCGGCTCATACGTGAACATCGGAAGCTATCAAGGCAAAAAACTCTTATGGAGGGTCGCCGATATCAACGATGAAGGCATCCTTCTCATCTCAGACACTCCCGTGGATTGCAGGCCGTTTGATGCGCAGCCTGATGCAGGGGACGCGAACAGGTTGAAATATGGAAGCAACCTATGGACGGAAAGTAGTTTAAGAAGCTGGCTCAACGGCGATTTTTTGCAAGGATTCGATACGGACGAGCTTCAGCTTGTGAATGAGTATCATAATAAAATATTGCTTTCAAAGTATGACCTGGAACTGGCATCAAGCGGCGAAAATGATTTTTTCTGGACATATGTGCCGTCGATGGTTGATTTCGGGTATGATGAAGCCTTTTCCACTTATGTATACGACAAGGTATTCTTATTCGACGTTCGGCAATTCAGGGAGCATCTGGTCGACGGGAAGCTGCCGCATGCGAGGAATTTCCAGTATTGGCTGGAAACTGCCTATTTTAACAATTCAAGCATGGTGCGCGTTGTGGACACGGACGGAACCGTATATATGAAGGATGCCGCAACAGGCAATATAGCGGTGATGCCGGCCATGTATATAAAAAAAGATGCCGCCGTTACTGCGGGGAACGGCAGCAGGAAGAATCCGTTTGTGTTTGGCCTAAAATAATCAATCGGTGGGGAGATAGGTATGTCGAAATGCAAAAAAACTTATTCGGTAGTCATACCTCTGTTCAATGAGGAACTGGTCGTTAATGAGACGTACAAGCGGGTCAGGGCAGTAATGGACAGCACAGGGGAGCCATATGAAATCATTTTTGTAAATGACGGAAGCCGGGACGGTACGCTCGGCAAGATAAGAGAGATTGCAAAATCAGACAAGAATATATGCCTGATCAGCTTCTCAAGGAATTTCGGGCATCAATCCGCGATAACCGCCGGGATGGATTACAGCAAAGGACAGGCTGTTATAGTCATAGATGCGGACCTTCAGGATCCGCCTGAAGTCATGCTCAAAATGATCGAAAAATGGAAGGAAGGATACGAAGTAGTATACGGGCTAAGGATAAAAAGAAAAGGCGAGACGCTTTTCAAGAAGGTTACTGCAAAAATTTATTACAGAATACTAAATAAATTGACCGATGTGGACATTCCTGCCGATGTGGGCGATTTCCGTCTGATTGACAGGAAAGTATGCGATGCGTTAAAAAAGCTTCCCGAAAGGAACCGTTATGTACGCGGGCTCATCAGTTGGCTCGGTTTCAAGCAAACAGGAGTCGAGTTTGAAAGAGAAGAGAGGCTGGCGGGAGAAACGAAATATTCTTTAGGCAAAATGATAAAATTAGCGATCGACGGTATTACTTCTTTTTCATACAAGCCTTTAAAGCTGGCGTCATATATGGGAGCCGTCATATCCGCGCTTGGATTTTTGTATTTATTGGTAGTGGTTTGCCAAAAATTATTCACGGACACAACAATACAGGGATGGGCGTCATTGGTTGCCATCACCTTGTTTTTCAACGGAATAATTTTGATTATCCTCGGTATAATCGGCGAATATATACGGAGGATTTACGATGAGGCAAAGGGAAGGCCTATTTACATAATAAGCGAAATGGTCGGTTTTGATGAAGATAGTGATGAATGATCACGGTTTCACTCAAATTCCCGGAACCCCATCTTCAGCCATGTTTCGCGGTTAATGGTGTTCTGCGCCTTCAGGCCGTTGGCGCGCTGAAACTGGTGAACGGCCTTTTTAAGGCCGTCCTCGTATATGCCGTCAAGCGGACCGCCATAATATCCAAGCTGCTTCAGGCGCTGCTGTATGGCAAGCACATCCGCGCCCCTGTCCCCCGGATTTATCTCGTCAAAGCCCCTGCCAAAAGGGCCGAACTGCCCGTTAACAATAGTCACCACGGTTCCGATAGGCACGAGATTGTACAACTCCGCCACATCATCTTTAAACATCCGAATGCAGCCGTGGCTTGCCGCCGAACCTATCGATCCGCTGTCCAACGTTCCATGGATGCCGTACTTTCCCCAGGGGACGTCAAGCCCCATCCACCTTCCTCCGAAACCCTCGCCCCAATCCCCTTTTTCAACTATCCTCCATGTGCCGAGAGGCGAAGGCAATCCCGATTTCCCCGAAGCTATCCTGTACTCCTTGATGCGTTTTCCGTCCTGCAGCAGGTACAGGGTCTTATCTTCTATCTCGATAAAAATGCTGTACGTGCCGCTTTTACCCGAAGTGCCGACATATAAAGACGCTTCAATCCGTGCGTCAATAAAAGCCTGTGTGACGGACAATGCAAGAAGAATTCCCATGAAATACGCCAACAGCAGCTTGAACCTGCCCACAAGAGCACCTCCGGCCGGAATCTCCCTCTTGGTTCGATTCCTCGCCCAAACATGTGAAAAATGCATAATAAAGATTATGCATTTTCTCTTTTTACATGTTATTTATATGCGCTATTTCACATGCTGATTCTTCTTAATGCCGTACTATGGACGGGATGAAATTTTACCCTGCCGGTCTGTTTAATATTAACTTCCCGACAGCATGATTTCCAGCTTGTCAAACCAAACCTTTTCGATAAATTGCTCCGATGTGAAAAAGGTTTTTTTGAAAACGGCAAGTTCACGGGTGTTTTTCTTGAGCCATAGCGGGACAGGGATATCCAGATCCGCGCATAACCCGGTCAGGCATTTCTCCAGTTTGTCCCTGAAGCTATGCTCCTGCTCGTTGTCCATGGCGGTCGATTCCCTTATCAGTTTTCCTTTAACATAAATTCTCCCGTTTAAAGTCAATTTTCCATTTCCTGCCTTTAGTCCCCGTTATTTATCCCATTATTTGCAACGGAGGATGTTTCCGGTTTGCCGAGCTTGTATTCGATCGAATCCACAAGCGCTTTCCAGCTGGCTTCAATAATATCGGTCGAGACGCCTATGGTGGTCCATACTTCATTTCCGTCCGTAGATTCAATCAAAACCCTTACTTTCGCTGCTGTCGCAGACTCTGAATCGAGGACCCTGACCTTGAAGTCCGTAAGCTTCATTTCATTTATGCCGGGATAAAATTTCGACAGCGCCTTCCTGGCCGCGTTATCAAGTGCATTGACCGGACCTGATCCTTCCGCTGCGGTTATTTCCTCCTCGTCGCCCACCTTTACCTTGATCATTGCGGATGAATTACTCTCGCCCGATCCTGCGGGCTCATTCACTATTACTTTAAAGCCTTTAAGCTCAAAAGAAGGACGGTATTTCCCGAGGATTTTCCTGATAATCAGCTCGAAAGAACTCTCGGCTCCCTCGTATTGATAGCCTTTATGCTCCATCTCTTTTAATTTTTCAATAATAGCCATGGTTTCAGGCGAATTCTTGGTAAGAGACGGATCGATTTTCCTTACAAGGCTGAGAACCGCGCTCCTGCCCGCAACCTCGGACATAAGAAATGTCCTCTCATTTCCCACCAGGGCGGGATCTATCAACTCGTATGCCGCGGTGTTCTTTGCAACTGCGTCCGCGTGCATCCCGGCTTTATGGGCAAAAGCCGCCTTTCCTACGTACGGCGCCCTTTCATCATGGATAACATTGGCAATCTCACTAATGGCGCGCGCCACCGAGGTCAACCCCGACAGGTTTTTATCAGGAATGCACTTGTATCCCATCTTCAATTGAAGCGTCGGAATAATCGTGCAAAGGTTGGCATTGCCGCACCTTTCGCCGAAGCCGTTTATTGTGCCCTGCACCTGCGTCGCGCCTGCCTGGACCGCCAGGATCGTGCCTGCGGCAGCCATACCCGCGTCATTGTGGCAGTGGATTCCTATCGGCAAATCAAATTCCGCGCATACTTTACCCGTAATATTGTAAATATCCATCGGCAGGCAGCCGCCCTTCGTATCGCAAAGGCAAAGGCTGTCCGCTCCCGCATCAGCCGCAGCTTTCAGAGTTTCCATCGCATATCCGGGGTTGGAAGCGTATCCGTCGAAGAAGTGCTCGGCGTCATAAATCACACCCTTGTTCATGCTTTTGAAGTACTTAACCGTCTCGTAAATCATTTTAAGATTTTCTTCAAGCGTGGTCTTGAGAATATCGGTAACCTGGAAGTCCCATGATTTCCCGAATATTACCACCTCGTCGGTGCCTGCCGCCAGCAGCGACCTGACATTTGAATCCTCTTCCACCGGAATGCCTACTCTTTTTGTGCTGCCGAAAGCAACCAGCTTGGAGTGTTTCAGCCGGATTTTCTTCACCCTGTCGAAAAATTCCAGGTCCTTGGGATTTGACCCCGGGTTTCCTGCCTCAATATAGGCTACTCCCAGCGAATCCAACCTTTTTACTATTTTCAGCTTGTCTTCCACCGTATATGATATGCCCTGCGCCTGGGCGCCGTCTCTCAAAGTGGAATCCAGAACAATGATTTCACCCAAGCAGTTTCCCTCCTTTTGAGTGCCCCTAAAGCTGTCGACAATCCTTCCAATTACGCTGATACATGCGTTTTACCGCTCTACAGAGCCGTACCCGGCTCTTCAAACATCCTATTTCTTCAGCCAACTCATCATTTTCCTCAGTTCCGCTCCAACCTTCTCAAGCCGGTGTTCGGATTCACGCCGCCTCATTGCAAGAAACTCCGCCTTGCCCCCGGCGTTGTTTTCCGCTATCCACTTGGAAGCGAAGGTGCCGTTTTGTATCTCGCTGAGGATTTTCTTCATTTCTTTTCTTGTCTCTTCCGTGATAATCCTCTTGCCGGTCATATAGTCGCCGTATTCCGCCGTATCGCTTATGGAGTATCTCATGAATGAGAAGCCGCCCTGGTTGATGAGGTCAACAATAAGCTTCATTTCATGAATGCACTCAAAATATGCGATTTCAGGCTGGTATCCGGCTTCCACCAGCGTTTCGAATCCCGCCTTCATCAATTCGGTGACCCCGCCGCAAAGAACTGCCTGCTCCCCGAAAAGGTCCGTTTCCGTTTCTTCTGCAAACGTCGTTTCAATAATGCCTGCCCTGCCGGCGCCAATGCCCGAAGCATAAGCCAGCGCGTAATCCTTCGCTTTTCCGGACGCATCCTGGTAAACCGCTATCAGCGACGGCACCCCTTTCCCTTCGAGATACTGGCTTCTCACGGTATGCCCAGGCCCCTTCGGAGCGACCATTATTACATCAACAAATTCAGGCGGTATGATTTGCTTAAAATGAATGTTAAAACCATGCGCAAACATCAGCACGTTTCCCTCTTCCAGGTTCGGCTTGATGCTTTCCTCATAGATTTTGGCCTGCAGTTGGTCGGGAGTCAGTATCATAATGAGATCCCCCGCTTTTGCGGCTTCGGCCGTATCCATGACCTTCAGGCCGTCATTAACAACTTTCTGTCTTCTCTCAGAATGCGCCGGCAACCCTACAACAACATTGATTCCGCTGTCGTGCAGGTTCTGCGCATGAGCATGTCCCTGGCTTCCGTACCCTATGACGGCCACCGTCTTTCCCTTTAACAAATCAAGACTGCAATCAGCATCATAATACATCTTGGCCATATATATTATTCACTCCTCTTCATTATTAGCTGCCTTTATTATTTTATTGCCCCTTTCGATGGCAATGGTACCTGTTCGCACGATTTCCTTTATCCCGAACGGTTTCAGCATGTCTTCAAGCGCCGCTACCTTTTCCCCGTCGCCTGAAGCCTCGATCGTGAGAGTGGTCTTCGATACGTCAACAATCTTGGCCCTGAATATTTCGACAAGCTGTACGATTTCAGAACGTGTAGACGCATTTGCCGCCACTTTTATAAGCGACAGCTCCCTTGTAATCGACTCTGAATTATCCAGGTTTTTCAGCTTGATTACATCTATCAGCTTGTTCAGTTGTTTGCCGACCTGTTCAACCGTGTAATCGTCCCCATCGACCACGATGGTCATCCTGGAAACCTCGGGGTTTTCCGTAACACCGACTGCGAGGCTTTCAATATTGAATCCCCTCCTGCTGAACAGGCCTGCAACTCTTGAAAGCACGCCCGCATGATTTTCAACCAGGACCGATAATATATGTTTGGCCATTTTAACTTACCCCTTTCAAATATTTTCATGCCTGCGTAAACTACTGCCGGTGACAAAATCCGTCTCTTTTTCCTGGCGCGGTATTTTGAGTAACTTATAAAGTGGGTTCCATCGGATCCACCAGGCAATGCAAAAGGTACGCCCCGTTTTCCGAGACCAGCCTTTCCAGCGCCGGCCTGACCTGCGCGTCCGAACTTATCTTTTCCCCCCTGATTCCGTACGCCTGGGCCAGCGCCACAAAGTCAGGGTTTTTATCGAGGCAGACCTCTGAATAACGCCCGCCGTGCCTGTTCAACTGCAATTCCCTAACCATGCCGAGGCAGCAATTGTCAAACAGTATAATCTTAACCCCGATATCGTAATGCTTTATAGTACCAAGCTCCTGCATTGACATCTGGAAACTGCCGTCGCCGCTGACAACTGCAACGGGCACGTCCGGCCTGCCAAGTTTCGCCCCGATTGCAGAGGGCAGCCCGTATCCCATGGTTCCCAGGCCGCCTGATGTCAAAAATGTTTTCGGTTTGCGCACGCGGTAGTGATTGGCGGCCCAAATCTGGTTCTGCCCTACCTCTGTGCAGACTATGGCGTCCTCGGGCAAATATTCGGAAAGTATTGAAAGCAGGTATTTCGGGTTTACATATTGTTCCTTTGAACCGGTATGCGGCTTCACGCCCCTCTGCCGTTTCTGTTCGTCAATAACGGCATGCCAATCGCTGTTTTCGCCTTCTTTTACAATTGCAAGGATATCTTTCAGTATCAGCTTGACATCGCCGACTACCGGTATCGCGGTATCAATATTTTTACCGATTTCGGCAGGGTCTATGTCAATATGGATGATAACCGCCTTTTTGCCCAGGGTGCTTGCAGTCCCTATAGCACGGTCGCCGACCCTTGCTCCCAGTATCAATACAAGATCGGAATGGTGGAGGATATAATTTGCGAGAGGGCTTCCGTGAGACCCTACCATGCCCAGGTGGAGCGGATGGTCCGACGGTATGGACCCGATCCCCATCAAGGTCGTTATGACCGGTATGCCCCGCTTTTCAGCCAATTCCCTCAATTCCTCGGAAGCATTGGCGCTGATTACTCCGCCACCGGCGCATATTACAGGCCTCCTGGCGTTTTCCAGCGCTGCCGCTACCTTCCTTATCTGCATCGGGTGTCCCTTGTATGTGGGTTTGTATCCCCTGATATCTATGCTTTCCGGGTATTTAAAATCAAACGTCTGGTTCTGGACATCGACCGGTATATCAATCACAACCGGGCCGGGCCTTCCCGTAGACGCTATATGGAATGCCTCCTTGATTTTTCCCGGCAATTCCTCCGCATCTTTTGTAAGGTAATTATGCTTGCTGAACGGCGCAGTGGCGCCGGTAATATCGGCTTCCTGGAACGCGTCGGTCCCGATCATTTTGCTGGATACCTGTCCCGTTATCGCGACTAAAGGAATACTATCCATGTATGCATTCGCGATGCCGGTTATCAGGTTGGTCGCCCCCGGGCCCGAAGTAGAAACGCAGACCCCGACACGCCCCGTTACCCGGGCATAGCCGTTTGCCGCATGCGCCGCTCCCTGTTCGTGCCGCGTAAGTATGTGTCGGATTGAACTCCCGAGCAAAGCGTCGTAGAACGGAGATATGGCCGCGCCGGGATAACCGAATATGACCTCCACGCCTTCCGCTTCCAGCGATTTTATTATAGCTTCAGCACCGGTTATTTTCATGATGCCTCCTCTTCATTTTCAAGCACATATTCCCCGACTTATGCTAAAAACCCCTCGTCGGCTGCATCGCTGCAGGGACGAAGGGCAAAATCCCACGTGGTACCACCCTGGTTCGACAGGCATCAGACCTATCCTTAATTAGTGTACTGACGTACTCGACTGTAACGGGGTCAACGTCATCACCTGGATCGTATGATTTCAGCGACGATGCTCCGGAATGAGCTATACGCAAACCTTATGTACCGATTCGCACCTTGCACCGGCTCTCTTGAACAAATCAGGCCTGCCTTTTTTCCTTCATCGCATTTTCGATTTCATAAATTAATTTTTTTGCAAATCTCCTGCTTAAACTAATACCGGCTGAAAATTAATTGTATAATATTTTATCAGCATGGGTATGGCAGTGTCAAGGAATTTTTACAATATGCCGCCCTTTTTTCGTCTTTATTTTATGGCGGCTATTGACGAAAAGGCCGGTATGATGTAAACTGAAACAAAACTAAAATTTGCAAGCTTGATAAATTAAATATAGTAACTGCTAAAGGCAATGAAAAGAAGAGTAGGCAGTAAGAAGCGCAACAGAGAACCCGGCCGGTGGAAAAGGGCGCGCCGAATATTGTTGAAGATGGTCTTGGAGCCGCGCACCGACTGCATTTTATGCACAGGCTGCGACGGGAGCGCCCGTAACAGCGCAGGAGTATCGATACGGATCCGTACTCTACAAGGTCCATATCGCGAGGTATGGACGAAACAAGGTGGTACCACGAAGC
>JBLNDI010000079.1:0-10695 GCA_050261495.1 Bacillota bacterium | reverse complement strand
ACTTCTCCTGGGTGGTCTTATTGCTATGCACTTTTTTCAAATCAGGAACTTCAAAAAATTCTTCATATCTTTTCTAAAAAGCTCTTGACTTTTATTAGCTGGTCTTTCATTATTTAATAGTTTGACGGCTTTTTACGGTAATGTTTTATATATATTTACCCCAGACTATTATTTGAAAGAAAGTAATGATGTATTCGGAATAAAGTTATTCTAACTTATAGATTTAATTTATTCTTTCATATAGAAAATATCGGTTGCATGTTCAATTAACATTGTATATTCTTTTCATATCTGCAACTGAAGCAGAAATAATTTCTTTTAAAATATCAAGATTTATATCTTCAATTTTATTAATGTATATGCATGAGCCTGAGCTGGTTTTATGCTTGCCGAGTTTGGACAGTAATTCTTTATAATTGTCTGCCCCTGGCATAATGTATATAACTATATTCTGTTTTCGCGGTGAGAATGCTATTAATGGCCAATCGCCTTCTTGCTTGCTTCTCTCGGACTTGTAATGATAAGAACCGTATCCTATCATGTTGTTATTCCATAACGAAGCTTTTTCACTTAATACGCTGTCAAACACTTTTTTCAATTCTATACAGTCCAGTCTCTTTTTTTCAGGTTCGATACTCATCAGGAAACTATCAACATCAAGATCGGTCGGCTTTGTTTTTATTTCGCTCATGTGATAAACCTCCACACATTTGCACTAATAACCATTCCATAATCAACTTTTTTTCATTATACCATATTTTTTAAGGAGAAGAGGAGAAAAGGTATTGCATATTAATGTATTCATATGTATAATTATACATATTTCTATTTCAAGGAGGAAATTTTATTGAACGGGCTAATTAGAGTAAAGGAGTTGCTGGATACACAAAGATTAATACATGTGAGTCACTTAAAAATGCTGGAGGAGTATGAGAACTCCATAGAGTTTAGGTTAATTGAGAAGGAGAATGCTTGGGGGGGTATATTATTGATCCCTGTTGCCTCCTCATCTTTTGATATCGCGATGTACCAGGAAGCAAAGCATATAGTATATTTAGCGGGTTCCGACGAATGGATAATCCATCAGCTTGTAAAGGAAATCCCGAGTGATAAAGATTTAGTTTTTAAGATACATAATTCAGCTTTAAAGGATATAGTTGAAAAGCGATTTCCTCTTACCTGGAAGAAAGCTTATTTATCGTATACCTGCCATAGTCTCGATGAGTATGAAAATTACCTTGATGTAATAAGATCTACCCGTATAGATAAAAGGCTTCTGCCATTGTGGGCCAAAAACGGGTACTCCAAAAGTGACATTGAAAAATACTTTGCGAAGGGAGCAAGTTCATTTTCTATTTATAAAGATAACGAGCCAATAAGCACATGCCTGATTTTTCATAACTGTTACAATATCTGGGAAGTTGGCACTGTCCACACAATAGAAAGTGAAAGAGGAAAAGGATTTGCGAAAAAAGTTGTAAATGCGGCATTGAATGAGATACTGAAGAGTGGAAATATGCCCAAATACCAAGTTGTTCACTCAAATCTGCCTTCAATAAAATTGGCTGAGTCACTTGGGATGCAGCTATTCTTAAAGCTGGAACATTATTATTTCAAAGCGGCATTATGAATATCATATACCGGGCAGATTTCCTTGTTGCTGCAAAAAATGATAAGCAATAGAGGACATGGGAAGTTTCTTCCCATGTCTTTTTAGCGTTTTGCTATCCGGTTTTTATCATTTGTTCCGCTTTTTTAATTATTGCTTTAAATTCATCGGTATTGCTTATCTCATTAATAGGCGCCGGTTCTGCGGGGGATTGGGCGTGTTCCTGGATTTTTAACTCGTACATTTTAATATCGCGCCAACTGCCGAGTTTGTACCCTACGTTGCGGTAAACGCCTATTGCTTTAAATCCAAAGGATTCATGCAGGCGTTCGCTTTTAATATTAGGCACCGAAACCGCGGCATAAG
The DNA here is from genome assembly GCA_050261495.1 of Bacillota bacterium. Lineage (GTDB taxonomy): Bacteria > Bacillota > Clostridia > Acetivibrionales > DTU013 > JBMNKL01. Next base: position 8,720 of record JBLNDI010000079.1, on the reverse strand, counting down.
CATTGTAGAAACCTTGAAGCCTTAATATCCCGGACAATGCAAAATAAAGAGCTTTTCCAATATGCTTCCCGTGATGCTCCGGGTCTATGTAAACCGAGAAATCCACCGACCATTTATATGCTTCCCGTTCGCCGAAACGGGATGCATAGGCATACCCCGCTATTTTGTTGTCAATTTCACAAACAAGCCAGGGATAAATTTTTAGGATATTGGCCATTCTTTCCTTAAACTCCGCTATAGTTGGAACTTTGTATTCAAATGTAACGGCAGTGTTGGTAATAAAAGGCGCATATATTTTTAAAACCGATTCGCTGTCGTTTTCCGTGGCAAGCCTGATTGTCTTGTTTTTAAGCATTCAATAACCTCCGTATACATTAAAATATAGTATGTTTCGATGCTGAAAATATTATCCTGGTTCCCTTGCTTGCTATAGTGACGCCCTGCAATGCGTTAAATTATCCTTGCCACAGCCCTTGTCATGGAACTGTCGGCTTTTATTTTCAGAGGAAAAGCTATGACCTCAAATTTGTCTACGTTAAGCAGCCGGTCAAGATTTGTCAGGTTTTCCAATACACATATGTTGTTTTCAAACAATAATTTATGCATCCCGTAAGGGTGTCTGTCCGGGGCAGGAATGTCCATTCCAAGCATTTTGATATTCTTACAGACCAGGAACCTGCAAAAACCCATATCTATGCATGGATGGTTTTCATAATACTCTTTTGTGCCATAGTATTTGTCAAAGCCCGTATACAGCAATACAATGCTGTTCTCTTTTACCAATGAATCATATTCGGACTTAAATTCAATTACGGCTTGATTCCTTACATCCAGCAGGCACCCTTCCGCAATAAACGAATCCAGCGGCAGTTCGGATATGTATTGTTTGTTGCCGGTCATGTGCATTGGGGAGTCAATATGCGTACCCACGTGCATGCCGGTATCCAGCCTGTGATTATTGTACCCGTCCGTACCCAGGTAATTTGCTTGAATCAAGCTGGTTTTCGCATCTCCCGGGTAAACCGGCATGTTATTTTCAATCACGCGTGACAAATCAATTAATTTCATCAGGATTTTCTCCCTTCAGTATTTTTTGCACAATTAAAAATTGACCTGGAGTTTAAAGCCAACTTCCGGCACAGGCATCGATCCTATTGCCATTAAGTTGAAATGTGACATATCGGCCTTATTAATCCCTGTTACCGCAATGCGGGCAGGAACTTATTCTCTTCTCAGCATTTCCATAACGTGCTTGTTCTCTTCTATTTCCTCTATTGAGCGGATGCCGGACTGCCTCAGTATCTTCATTACGTTCAAATTGTCGAACGGGGTCATGATAACCGAATCCTCGCCGAATTCATTAACCAGTATGGTCGCCTTTTGAACATCGATGTTCGTCCTGGGACCGCCAACGCATCCGCCAACGCAGCCCATGCCTTCGATAAAGTTCGCGCCGATGTCTTTGCCCGCGGAAAGGTCGTCAAGTATCTTCTTGCAATCCTTTACACCGTCGACACGCTTGGCCTTGAGCTTGATGACCCTTTCCGGCTCCAGCCTGTTGATGACGGTTTTTACTGAAAAGCTGACCCCGCCCGTCTTGGCGTAAAGCCTTCCGCCGAGGGACCCCTGGTCCTTTTCGTCGCCTGGGAGGTTTTCGGGGTGTATATCCAGCGCGTTGAATATCTCCAGGAGCTCCCTGAAATTGATTACAAAGTCGATCGCGCCTCTGAGCTCCGGTTCGTTTATTTCGGCTTTTTTTGCAATGCATGGTGCTATGAAAACGACCTTGGCATCCTTGTACAGGTCCTTCAAAAAGCGGCCGGATGCGATCATCGGGGAAACGGAAGGGGACATGTGCTTGTACATGCCAGGATAACCTTTTTTGGTAAGATTGAACCAAACGGGACAGCAGCAGCTGGTGATGAAAAAATCTTTTTCCGTTTTTACAAGCTTGCTGAACCCAAACGCCTCATGTATCGTGAGGATATCCGCAAACATCGCTACTTCCACCATATCCGCAAATCCCATTACCTTGAACGCAGTCCTGAGCTGTCCGAGCGTGACCTTTTCGCCGAACTGCCCGGCAATAGCGGGCGCGACGGCGGCAAATACGGTTGAATCCTTATCTTTAAGCAGGTTGACCAGCGGTATGAACTCGATTTTATCGGCTAACGCGCCGAAATCGCACTTTACCACGCATTCTCCGCAGCTCAGGCATTTGTTGTCGACTATGACCGGCCCTTCGCCTTTCTTGTAGATGTGGGCTTCGTATTTGCAAACCTGGCTGCAGTTTTCATCGTCGCAGTATTCGCATGCACCGTCTATCTTGGCAATAATCGGTTCACCGATGACACCCGGTTTTTTCACCAGATCCAGTTCATCGGTGAATCCCATGTCTCCCCTGGGATCTAAGCCCATGGCGATGCGGATGTGATCTTTTATGAAAGGCATTTCGCCGTCCGTAAAACCGAGTTTGTCCCTGATCTCTGTCGCAAGCTTGTCAAGATCGTCAACGGAATTCAAATTTCCGTTCCAGTACATTTTTACAAGCTCGCCGAATATTTTCATTCTTTTCTCCTGGAATCCTTTAAACCTGTTTTCCATGGCGGTTTCACCCCTCGATTTTACTTTACCGGTCCAGATGGGCCGGCCGGCTTTTTCCTTTATGCTATGCTCATGCCCGGATCGCGGATTGTTTTTGTATAATGATGAGCATATTAACAAATATTAGTATATTCAAAGCATATGGACGTGTCAACGACAGGCGGGAGGTCAAACTGCTCCATAAGAGAATCAGGCGGGGGATATGCCCGCCGCCTGAAAGCCGTATAGCTCTTGACATCACCTTGTCATACCACTAAGTTATGCCGGTTTCATAAACATCTGGGTCCAGTAGCATACACCGTTTTTGTTCTTTGCCAGGCCGACACCTATCTCGGTATAGTTGCGGCTTAATATATTGTTCCTGTGACCGGGGGAATTCATCCAATCGCGCATCACTTCCGCCGGGGTGCGCTGGCCGTACGCGATATTTTCACCCGCCGCTGAAAAACGCAGTCCGAAGGATTCCATCATCCGGAACGGTGAACCGTACGTTGGTGAAGTGTGACTGAAATAACCCCTGTTCGCCATGTCCGCGGACTTGTACCTGGCTACGCGGCTGAGCTGCCAGTTTGTTTTTAGCGCGGGAAGGCCGGCTCTTGCCCTCTCAACGTTGACAAGTCTTATCACTTCGTTTTCCTGGGTTGTCGTGGTAACCGCCGGTATTGTAATCCGCTGGCCCGGGTATATCAGCGCGGGATTTTTAATCTGCGGATTGGCGGCTATCAGTTCGCTTAACCCCACCTGGTACCTGGAAGCTATTTTCCACATCGTATCGCCGGGTTTAACCGTATAAGTAGACTGGGCGAATACAGACGCCGACAATATTATTATTAAAATAAAAACTATAATATTGAAAATTCTTTTTCTCATTTTATCACCTCGGATTTATAATTTGAAAAATGTCATATAAACATGCTGGTAAATTCAATCACGCCTGTAAAATTTTAAAGCGCGGTAATTGGCAGGATTGACAGCGGACGGCATTATTCGAGCAATTTCCGGCTTGACTTTGGCATGCCTTTATTAAATAATTATGGTAGATACAAACCCGGAGGGTGGTTACAAATGACAAAGGGAAGAAAAGCCAAAGTCTACGATAACGAAAGCATTTCTTCGCTTAAGGGCGCCGAAAGGGTAAGGCTCAGGCCGGGCGTCATATTCGGTTCGGACGGCATTGAGGGATGCCAGCATTCATTTTTTGAAATCCTTTCAAATTCCATAGACGAGGCGCGCGAGGGTTTCGGCGACAGGATCGAGGTCATCCGGCACAAAGACAAGTCTATTACCGTGAAGGACTACGGGAGAGGTATTCCGCTGGACTTCAACCCGAGGGAAAACCGTTACAACTGGGAATTGGTGTTTTGTGAACTTTATGCCGGTGGAAAGTACCAGAACAATTCCGGAGATAATTACGAATTCAGCCTTGGACTGAACGGCCTCGGAAGCTGTGCGACGCAGTACAGTTCCGAGTACATGGACGTTACGGTTTTCAGGGACGGCTACAGGTATGACCTGAGGTTTGAAAAGGGAGAGAATGTCGGAGGGCTTAAAAAGGTAAAATGCAATTATGAGCATACCGGGACCATCCAGAAATGGAAGCCGGACCTGGAAGTGTTTACCGATATCGATATCCCGCTGGAGTATTACCTGACCACGCTGAAAAAGCAGGCCGTTGTGAACGCCGGGCTTCGGTTCATACTGACGGACGAGGAGTCCGGGAATGTTTACGAATTCTGCTATGAAAACGGGATAGCCGGCTATGTCGAAGAAGTCGGGGCGGGCAAGTCTTTCACCGGCGTGCAGTTTTTTGAGACCTCCGCAAAAGGCAGGGACCGGGAAGACAAGCCCGAATACAGGGTCAAAATGCAGGTAGCCTTCTGCTTCAATAATGAAGTCAACCTGCTTGAGTATTACCACAATTCAAGTTTTCTTGAACACGGAGGCTCGCCCGACCGGGCGGTGAGGGCGGCGTTCGTCAACGAAATAGACAAGTGCATCAGGAACAAGGGCAAATACAATAAGGACGAGACTAAAATCACGTTTGCCGACATACAGGACAGCCTGATCCTGGTCACGAATTCGTTTTCAACGGTTACAAGCTATGAAAACCAGACCAAGAAAGCCATCAACAACAGGTTCATACAGGAGGCCATGACAGACTTTTTAAAGCAGCAGCTCGAAATCTACCTTATAGAGAACAAGGAGGACAGCGACAAGATTGTCGAGCAGGTGCTGCTGAACAAGCGGAGCCGGGAAACCGCCGAAAAGACAAGGATTAACATAAAGAAGAAACTGGGCGGCGTGGTTGACATTTCAAACAGGGTTAAAAAATTCGTGGACTGCCGCACAAAGGACGTAAGCAAGCGTGAGTTGTACATCGTGGAAGGGGATTCGGCGCTGGGTTCCTGCAAAATGGGAAGAGACGCAGAATTCCAGGCGATCATGCCGGTAAGGGGCAAGATATTGAACTGCCTCAAGTCGGACTATGACAGCATTTTCAGGAATGAAATCATAGTGGACCTTCTCAAGGTGCTCGGCTGCGGTGTCGAGATAAAATCAAGGCACAACAGGGACCTGAACACGTTCGACATAAACAATCTCAGGTGGAGCAAGATAATTATATGCACCGACGCCGACGTGGACGGGTTCCAGATAAGGACGCTGATCCTGGCGATGCTTTACCGTTTGGTGCCGACGCTGATATACGAAGGCAAGGTATTCATAGCGGAATCCCCGCTGTTCGAGATAACATGCAAGGGGAAAACGTATTTTGCCTACAATGAAAAGGAGAAAACCCAAATTCTTGCAAAGCTGGACGGAAACAAGTATACGATCCAGCGTTCAAAAGGCCTTGGCGAGAATGAGCCGGAAATGATGTGGCAGACGACAATGAACCCTGAAACCAGGAGGCTTATAAAAATAGTGCCCGAAGATATTGAAACGACGGAGCGGATGTTCGACCTTTTGCTGGGCGACAACCTGCAGGGCAGAAAGAACTTTATCGAGGAAAACGGCGCGCGCTACCTGGATATGATCGACGTGAGCTGAATTGATTGCCGGGATTAACGTGTGGGGAGAATAAGGATATGTCTGAAAAAAACCTTATAATGCAAAAAATATCTGACACGCTTGAACAAAATTACATGCCGTATGCGATGAGCGTAATCGTTTCAAGGGCTATTCCGGAGATTGACGGCTTCAAGCCGTCCCACCGGAAGCTTCTTTACACGATGTACAAAATGGGCCTTTTAAACGGGGGCAGGACGAAATCCGCCAACGTGGTGGGACAAACCATGAAGCTCAACCCGCACGGCGACGCAGCCATTTACGAAACGCTGGTCAGGCTCACGCGCGGCAACGGCGCCCTGCTGCACCCGTACGTGGATTCCAAGGGCAACATGGGACGCCAGTACTCGCGGGATATGCGCTACGCCGCCGCACGTTACACCGAGGTCAAGCTGGACAGGATATGCGAGGAATTGTTCCGTGACCTGGAAAAGAACGCGGTGGATTTCGTGGATAATTATGACGGGACAATGAAGGAACCCACGCTTTTGCCGGCCACATTTCCAACCATCCTCGTAAATGCGAACCAGGGCATAGCCGTCGGAATGGCCAGCAACCTGTGCAGTTTCAACCTGAAGGAAATATGCGACGCGGCGATTGCGTACATAAACGATGAAAAAGCCGACTTGATGCAGTACATAAAGGCCCCTGATTTTCCGACCGGAGCAAGCCTTATATTCAACGAAAGCGAGATGCGGGAGATCTATGAGACCGGCAGGGGCAGCTTCAGGTTAAGGGCAAAGTACAAGTACGACAAGCGCAACAGTTTGATAGAGATATATGAGATTCCCTATACGACGACGTCGGAAGCCATTATCGATGCGATTGCCGACCTGGTTAAAAACGGCAGGGTAAAGGATATCATCGACGTGAGGGATGAAACCGACCTGGACGGTTTGAAGATCACGCTTGAAATCAGGAAAAGCGCCGATCCCGACGCTATAATGAACAGGCTGTATAAGCTGACGACGCTGCAGGACACGTTCAACTGCAACTTTAACGTGCTGATATCCGGCACGCCGAGGGTCATGGGCATCCGCACGATACTCAGGGAATGGCTTGACTTCCGCACCAACTGCATTAAAAGGCAGACATTGTTCGATATCGGCAAAAAGGAAGAAAAGCTGCACTTGCTGATAGGTCTGAAAAAAATACTGCTGGATATCGACAAGGCTATAGCGATAATCCGGAACACGGAGAACGACGCCCAGGTGGTTCCGAACCTCATGGAAGGTTTCGGGATCGACAGGCTGCAGGCTGAGTTCATTGCCGAGATAAAGCTTCGCAACCTCAACCGGGAATATATCCTTGACAGGGTTGGCGAAGTAGACGCGCTGCGGGATGAAATCGCCGACCTCAGGAACCTGCACGGCGATGACAGGAGGATACGGAAGCTTATTGCCAGGCAGCTGGCGGAGGTTGCCAAAAAATACGGACAGCCCAGGAGGACTGAAATCATACCGGAAACGTACGTGGAAGAAATCACGGAAGAGCATATGATAGACGACTATAACCTGAAGCTGTTCCTGACGGCAGAGGGTTACCTGAAAAAGATCCCGCTGGTTTCGTTAAGGGCAAACCCGGAACACAAGCTCAAGGAAGACGATAAAATAATCCAGGAAACAGAGAGCCACAACAAGGCCGATCTGCTTCTGTTCTCCAACAGGCAGACGGTATATAAGCTGCGTATTTTTGATATTCCCGGCTGCAAGGCCAGTTCGCTGGGTGAATACCTGTCAAACTTCCTGAAGCTGGAAAACGGTGAAAGAATAATATACATGGTTGCTACCGACGACTATTCGGGATGGCTGCTCTTTTCCTTCGAAAACGGCAAATGCGCCAAAATCGAGATGAAGAGCTATGAGACGAAGACAAACAGAAAGAAGCTGGCCAACGCTTATTCGGGTTTGTCGCCGCTGACCGGCATAAGGCATCTTGCCGCCGATACGGAGTTGGTGGCTTTCAGCAGCATAAATAAAGTGATCATATTCAACACCGCCGACATCAACCCAAAATCCACGCGCGATTCCCAGGGCGTACAGGTTATGAAGGAGAAGAAGGGGAGCAGGATGTGCGCGGTTATGACAATAGAAGAATCGGGAATAAAAAACCCCGATTATTACCGCACTGGCATACCCGCCATAGGGAAATATTTCAGGGAGGAAGACACCGAAGACAGGCAGATTTCCATACCGATGGAGGAAGCCGCCACATCGGCGGAGGAAGTTTCCGCACCGGCGGAGAAGGTTTCCGTCCCGGCGGAGGAATAGAGGAAGAAGGGATAACTGGGCTTTGGATGACGAAAAGGTCAAAAGGGATAACGTCAAGGCGTTGAAACTGGCGGTTAACATTGTAGCCATAGCTATATTTCTTGCTGTTTTGGTTTTCATGGGAATAAAGTACGGTTCTGCTATTACCGGGCTGGTGGAAGATCCCGGGAAACTGAGCAGGGAATTAAATTCGCTGGGATGGAAGGGTGTGCTGGTTTTCCTGGGACTGCAGGCGCTGCAGGTGTTGATTGCCGTTATTCCAGGCGGGGTCGTGCAGATTGCCGGAGGATATATTTACGGGACATGGCTTGGCTTGCTTTATTCCGTAATAGGAATAATCATAGGCGAGGCAATTGTTTTTTTCGCGGCAAGGCTCCTGGGATACCCGTTGGTCAGGATGCTGGCTTCGCCGGAAAACCTTGAAAAATTCAGCTTCATGATAAACAGCAGCAAATCTGAGATTGCGATGTTTGTTCTGTTCCTGATACCGGGGATGCCGAAAGATGTTTTAACATATATTGCCGGCGTTACGCCCGTAAAGCCGGTCAGATTTTTCACGGTTTCCATCATCGGCAGGCTGCCGGCGTTGCTTGGTTCATCCATCCTGGGATACAGCACCCAGACCGGAAACTATACTGCCGCAATACTGCTTTCCGCCGCCTCAATTGCATTTTTTTTGACTGGCTTGTTTTTTAAAGATAAAATCATAAGGAGAATAAAAGCCGGGAAAAGGTAGCAGCGCAGCAACGGAGGGACGCGGCAACTCAGCAGCGAGGCCCT
>JBLNDI010000078.1:0-2949 GCA_050261495.1 Bacillota bacterium | reverse complement strand
TGCTATGATGTTCTTTTTGCCCTCACTCATGGGCTCTCGTCTTTTTCCCATATAAATGCCTCCTATGATTTCTTATTTTATCATAGAAAGCTTATTTTACAGACTTTTCTTCACACTCTCTTTAAATCTGGTAAGCGAAAAACTGGTGTGCAGATTCTAAATTTTCATCATCTTTACCACTTCAATAATATCTGTAACTGTAGCTATAATTATGGGCTATAGGCAAGCATGGCGTAATCTAGAATATTAGGCTCATTATTGGCAGGTTGCAATGCTTTGGCTCGCCCTAGATACTGATTAGTACATACCCTGCATTGCATTATAGCTACACCACCTGTAAGGGGCAAGATATCTGTTCCCTTGTCCATTAAAAAATAAAAAACAGTTCCCAAAAAGGAGCCGTTTTTATATACTGCGCGCACAAGCAATCTCATCTGAATACTTTCTTAGAAATATTTCTGACTCTTCAGTATTCAAGCTCTTCTCAATTTCTACTTTTCCAATTATATACTTATCAACCCATTCCGGCAAATTGTCACTATAAAGCAAAATATTTCCCATATCATTGTTGATTTTGATCAGTATATGCTTTGGGTATTGTTCATCTATTGAGTTATCTAATACTGCTACATTATGAGACAAATCTATGTATGTATGTAACATATTCATCATCCTATAATAACGGGAGATGACTTTTTCAGGAGGGACGTCATGACCACCTTCTTTTACCCTTTTAGCTATTCGCCTTAAATTAATTTCAGGGCTTCTTGTTGTGATAATGATGCTTTGTATATAGTACCCTTTGCTTCTGGCGAATTTTACAAAATCTATTTTCCCTTGAGTTGAACCGACGGTTTCAACAATTAAGTTTTTGCCTTGTTCAACTGCTTGATATCTGTACTCTTTACATTGCTCCATTGCTATTTTATACTTTTCTTCTATTGTTCCTTCGAAGACAATTTGCTTAAAAAAATCGTCCGGGCAAACATATTCTATTTCCGGAGACAATAAAAAATCCACAATAATTGTGGATTTTCCAGAACCATTTGGACCCACCACAAATATCAGTTTACTCATGCTTAAACAACTTAGAGGACTTATATTTGTTCTGGCCTACTCTTTCGAGTGTCCTTTTCGTTGCCTCCTGTAATACTTTAGATACGTGCCAATATGGGCTAGGACTATATTTTTGATTTGTGGTGCTGATTTTACCCAACGTCATCGTAGGCTTCATATATTACACCTCTTTACCTTTCCTGTGATCATATTATACCACAAAAGTATTACATTCACAATATTCAGCGCTTATTATAATAGGACAATTTAGGACAGGAGTTAATTCTCTGTCCTACTCAAAATCAACTAGACTTTTAGCACAATATATCGTCACCTGTCCTGTGGCTCAAAACGGCCAGACAGGCTTCTCAGGCTCGCCATGGTCCGCCTTCAGGTAACCGAGGATACCCCTTGCACCGAAATGCGCCCTTTCTATTTCCAATATCCGCTCCTTGGAATAGTAATCTATTTCACCTACTTTTTTCACTTCATCGGCGTATTCCCGCAAAGCGTCTATTTCTTTTGGGGAAAGCGCGGCCTGGCACTCGTCGGAGTTCAGAATCCTCCTTAATTCGGAAGCATACTCGAACCCGTCGTCCACGTCGTCCAGGGCAGTTTTCAAAAATCTCGACAGCTTGTCAGGAATTGCTCTTGACACACATGTCAACCTCCTTTCAGCACAAATCTATTATACTACTTTTGCAGCGAGACAATAAAGGGGGGTCGTTAATACCGGGGACGTTATGGTGTGATAAAACAATTTTTCGGAGGATAAGGGACAAAACCTTTGAAATATAAATAATATGAAGCATATCACAGGGGGAAGTGTCCCACGTGGGCGGGAGACGCGGCAAATCGAGGGAAATCATAATAAACCATGCGGGAGAGTTTTCCGAGTCCGAAGCCATTATTAAAATATTAAAACTGATTGCAGGATATAAAGGAAGGTGCGCTTTGCCGGATGAGTGCGGCAGGAAAGTACAGCATAGGGATTTACGTAAGGATAAGCAGGGATGAAAACGGCGAAAACCATGAAACGATTGAAAACCAGAAGGGACTGCTCCTCGATTATGTTGAGAAGCACCGGTTGGGACAGGTTTACGCCGTTTATGTCGATGATAACGTTTCCGGCTCGGCATTCGAGCGGAAGGGACTCATAAACCTCAAGGAGGATGTGCTCAACGCCAGGATAAATATGGTCGTTATGAAGGACCTGTCCAGGCTTGGCCGAAATAATGCCAAGACGCTGCAATGGATAGACTTCCTTGAAGAGTACGGGATTCGCATCCTGACCAGCGACGGCAGGTACGACAGCCTGGTGGACAACGATACGGTCGGCATAGAAACATGGGCAAACGAACGGTATATACGCGATATTTCAAGGAAAATCCGTTCATGTCTCCGTTTCAAGATCCAAAGGGGAGAATACCTGGGCAATGCTCCTTTCGGGTACAGGAAGTCCAGTGCCGAAAAAAACAAGCTTGTCGTGGTTGAGGAGGAAGCCGGCATTGTAAGGCTTATCTTCAGGCTTTACCGGTCGGGTCTCGGCTATTCGTCCATAGCAAAAGAGCTGAACGAAAAAGGTATGAAGTCTCCGAAAGGGACCGGGTGGAACAGGATAACCGTAAGACGTATTCTTTGCTCCAGGGTATATGTCGGCGATACTGTCCAGGGGATCAGCGAGAAAGTCAGTTTCAAAAGCAAAAAAACCAGGCGCCTTCCGCAGGATGAATGGGTCATCACGGAAAGCACGCATGAGGGCATTATCTCAAGGGAAGAATATCAGGAAACGCAAAGAATAAGGGAAAGCAGGAAAAAGAGCGGCGGAACGAGAAGGGGAACGGGTCACATCCTGAGCGGCATCATGTGGTGCGGAGGCTGCGGAAGCGCCAT
>JBLNDI010000077.1:0-2810 GCA_050261495.1 Bacillota bacterium | reverse complement strand
GACTTTAACCGAAAGGTACTTGCTAGTACATTAATTCTTACTGAACCGCCGTATACCGAACGGTACGTACGGTGGTGTGAGAGGTCGGTAGGCGAAATAATCGCCTACCTCCTACTCGATCGTCTGGGACAAGGCGGAAAGGAATAATCAGCCAAACCTTGGTTCAACCGTGAATTCCTTTCCGTCCAGGTAATTCAGCGGGGCGCCGTCTTTTGCGAACGCGAATTTCAGCTTGTATGCCCACAATGCTTGGTATTTCAGCCCAAAAGCGCGGTTAACGGCATTACTTCCATATTTGCCGTCACCTATGACAGGATGGCCTATAAATGCGAGATGAGCCCTTATCTGGTGTGTCCGTCCCGTCAGCAGTTCAACATCAAGCCTGCTGGCGTCACTAGCCGGATCATACCCGACGACCTTGTAATGAGTAATTATTTCCCGGGCTCCCGGCGTTTTTTCCCCGGACACGAAGACGCGGCTTTTTTTGGCGTCTTTCCAAAGGTAAGCCTTAAGTACGGCCTCTTCATTTTTCAATATACCTTTTACAAGACATTGATAATACCTTTTAATTTCCCGGGATTTAAGCTTGTCAAGTATAGCGGAATAGCTTGCCTGGTTTTTTGCTATTATCACAAGACCGCCGGTATTGCGGTCGAGCCTGTGGCATAAGGAAGGTTGAAAGCTGCCGTTTTTTTCATGGTGCTCATTCTTTTCACGCAGGTATTCCCTCACCTGTTCGATCAGCGTATTTTGCGAGCTTTCCCTGTCGGGATGGACAGGAACGCCCTGGTTCTTGTTTGCCAACAGTATATTTTCGTCTTCATAAACGACGGAGAAATATTCCCCGTAACCCTGCCGGGGTTTGCCAGGCGAACCTGACAGCAGATCATCCGTGATGTATATTTCGAGCTTGTCCCCGGGTTTTACGGTATAATCCTTTTCGACCCTGACGCCGTTAACCTTGATGTCACGCTTGCGGAAAGCCTTCATAAGCGTTCCGTAACTCAAGCCCGGATACACGGTTTGCAAGTATTTCCCGATTTTTATGTTTGCATCCTTTGCCGGGACTATAATCGATTTCATTGGCTCCCAACCTGGTAACGCCTTACCGTTTACGAAGCTTTACAACTGGGTAAAGCCCGCCGGTCGGCAAATTTTTCGGTAATTATATATTATACATCAGTTTGCTGGAAAAACCATATATTTTATACTTTGAAAATGAAGAATTTTCTGGTACAATTATATCATGGCGTGCGGACATGCCGGCAACCGGACCGGCATGGTCCGCCGTTATACGCTGAATCCTTTGCAAAAAAGCATCGCAGAGGAACGGGGGATATACAATTATGGGGTGAATTATACCGGGCCGCATACCGGTGTTCCGGTTGCACGAAGGTATAAAGGAGGTCTCTTCCGCCTAACCCGTCAGCTAACCTCGTAAGCGGAATGGAGAGGAGTACATATGAACAAAAAAAGAATAACCTGCGCTATAGCAATTGTCGTATTTATTGTCCTGGTGACAGGTTATGCTTCCGTTTTTGCTTCTTCCATCGTATTGAAAAAAGGATCTGAAGGAAGCAAAGTCACAGCCCTGCAAAAAGATTTGGTCAAATTGGGATACCTTTCTGTCGATCCTACGGGTTATTACGGGGATTTGACCGAGGCAGCCGTAAGAAAACTCCAGAAAGATTATGGATACGAAGCCGATGGAATCGCCGGCGAAATCACGCTGTCACTAATAGACAGGCTCAGGGGCAGGACGTCTTCTGCGTCAGGCAGCGCCAAGCTATTGAAGGAAGGCGATGAAAACAGTTATGTCACCGCCCTTCAGAAAAACCTGATAAGGCTCGGATATCTTGAAGCAGATGCTACGGGTTATTTTGGCCCTGCAACAAAAGCAGCTGTTATGGCCCTGCAGAAAAAGCACGGGTTGGAGGTTGACGGAATAGCCGGCAGCGCCACGCTGAGCCTTGTAAGCAAGCTGATAAGCGATATGGATGCCGCCGCGGCTAAAAAGGCAACCGCATCTGCCGCTAAAAGCGGGAAAGAATCGGCAGAAACCGGCGGCACAGGCGGGGAAGCCGGTGCGGATGCCGGCTCGGACAAGCAGGCGGATGCTGCTACAGCGGCTTCAGATGCGGCAGATGCTTCGGGCAACACGAAGAAAAAAACCAAGGATGACTATTTATTAAATTGGTATGGAAACGTGGAGAAAATATTTGCCAGGGGCGACACTGCCACGGTTTATGACATAAGAACCGGCAAAAGCTTCAAAATTAAAAGGACTTACGGGACCAACCATGCGGACTGCGAAACGCTTACAAAAGAAGATACCGCCATTATGAAAGCAATATACAGCGGCACCTGGAGCTGGGAGAGGAGACCGATCATAGTAATTGTAGACAATGTGAAAATAGCCGCCTGCATGACAGGATATCCGCATGCGGGTGTCGATAAATATGCCGCAAACAAGACGGTAAATTCAAGAAGCGGCGGATACGGGCGCGGGACCAATCTCGACGCCGTCAAAGGCAACAATATGAACGGGGTTTTCGATATCCACTTCCTTGGAAGCAAGAACCATTATAATAACAAGATTGATCCAAAGCACCAGGCACTGGTCCAGGAGGCGGCCAAATGGGCTGCGGAGAACAATTTTAAATAATACGGCTTTCGCCGGATCCGTTTGGTTGAAATGCGAATCAACAGAATTTTTTCGGAACCATACCGGTTCCTTTTTTGTATGCGTCCGGCTAAGGTGGATTGCGCGATATAACCAAATCATGCAGGCATAATTTCCATTTGAATGC
>JBLNDI010000076.1:0-17930 GCA_050261495.1 Bacillota bacterium | reverse complement strand
CGTGAATTTCAAAACAGTGTTTGGGGATGAGGTCTTTTATAAAACAATTTACAATACATTTATATTTGCGGCAGGAACAATACCGCTAACAATGGCAGTTTCCTTGCTGCTGGCAGTATTGACCAACAGGAGGATAGCGGGGGTGGGTTTCTATAAATGCGCATATTTTCTGCCAATGGTCACATCGTCGGTATCAATTGCAATGGTCTGGTACTGGCTGTACGCCCCTGATTTCGGACTAATCAACACTTTTTTGAACATACTTGGAATACAAGGCCCGCCGTGGCTGGCAGACCCTGCATGGGCTAGAATTGCTATAATTATAATGTCTGCATGGCTTCAAATGGGCTACTTTTACATTATCTTCCTGGCAGGCTTAAAAAACATACCAAATGAGTACTACGAGGCCGCATATATTGATGGAGGAAACAGCATTCGAGTATTTTTCAAAATAACGCTGCCCATGCTTTCGCCGGTCACGTTTTTCGTACTTATTACATTGTTCATAGGCACATTTAATATGTTTAACGAATCATACATATTGACAAGAGGAGGCCCGTCATATGCCACATATACTTTGGTAATGTATATATTTTTCAGGGCTTTCCAACTTTTCAGGATGGGTGAGGCATCCGTTGCCAGTATGGTGCTCTTCATTACCGTAGGCTTGATAACATTGCTTCAGTTCAGATTATCGCGAAAGTTGGTGAATTATGATATCTAAAAGTAAAGTATTCCGCAATCTAGCAATACATATAATCTTGATTACTTTGGCTGTAACTACTATTTTGCCATTTTACTGGATGATATCAACTTCTTTGAAAACGCCGGAGGACATATTCAAAATGCCGCCGTCGGTATTACCGATCCCGCTTTACACATTAAACTACGTCGAGGTGTTTGAATTGATGCCAATGTGGCTAGGGTTTTTAAACAGCATAAAGGTAACTGTAATAGTTACGTTGGGCACGCTTTTCACAAGCACCCTGGCCGCTTATGCTTTCGCGAAAATAAATTTCCGCGGGAAACGCTTTTTATTTGGTACTTTTCTTGCAACACTCATGATACCAGGACAGGTTACGCTGATACCGCTTTATATTTTGTTCAGTAAAATCAGGTGGATAGACACTCATCTTCCCATTATGGTTCCTATCATATTGCTTAATGCCTATGGGATTTTCATGATCCGGCAGTTCATGCAGACTATACCCAATTCTTATATTGAATCGGCAAAAATTGACAGGTGCAGCCACTTCGGAATTTACTTTAAAATAATGCTGCCCCTTTGCAAGCCGGCAATTATCACGCTAGGCCTTTTTACATTCATAGGTAACTGGAATAACTTCCTGGGTCCGCTGATTTTTTTAAACACCGAGACAAAATTTACAATTCCATTGCTAATAAGTTCCTTCAGGGATATTTATTCAGTTAAATGGGGGCTATTGATGGCAGCTTCAACAGTGTCAATAATACCTATTTCAGTATTGTACCTCTTTTTCCAGCGTTTCTTCATCGAGGGAATAGCTCTGACCGGTATAAAGGGATAGATGCATACTGCGCAGGTATTTTTAATAAAAAAGAAAGGGGAAATTAGCATGAAAACAGTAAAAAAACTCGTTATTTACATTATGTTGGTCACTTTTGTCCTTTCAATGACGGCTTGCGGATCAAAACAGGGATCGGAAGTCATAGGTACCAATGACAACAAACAGGATGCTACCAGCACCGTGAAAAACAAGCAAGAGGAGAACAAGCCGGTGGAACTGAATTTTGCCATGATTGCATTCGCCAACGAAATTCCCGGATGGACGGCTATGATTGATGCGGCAAACAAAAAGCTGGCGGATAAAGGTATTAAAATTAATATTCAAAAAATACCGGCTCAGAACTGGCCTGAATACTATCAGAAAGTAATTACCCAAATTGCAGCAGGAACAGGACCGGATATCGGAAGAATAGCAGAATCGTTCATGCCCCAGATAATAAATAGGGGACAGGCCGTTGATCTCACAGATTATTTAAAGGAACTCAACATGGCGGATTATTTCGAGGCAACTTTCAAGAACTCAGGCTTCAAGGATGGAAAATACTACGGCGTTCCCTCCGGTGTTTACTACATGCTTTTGTATTACAACAAAGACATGCTTAACAAGGAAAACCTCAAATACCCTTCCGCGGATTGGAATAATTCCATAACATTTGACCAGGTAAGAGAGTATGCAAAGAAACTGACAAAAGGCGAAGGCGCCAACAAAATATTCGGCTTTTCAGCGGGACCATACATGGCGTATATCGGAATGTATTCCGTTTCCAACGGCGGGAAGAACGTGTTCAATGAGGACGGCATATGCGCGCTGGGTTCACCTGAAAGCAGGCAGGTGTATAAATGGTTTGACGACATGCTCAGGGTCGACAAGTCAATGCCAAGACCCACGGACACGAAGGTTATGGGAGCCATTGACATGTTCAAGGCAGGAAGGTTGGCGATGATTGTTGAAGGAACATGGATGCACTCCTCAATCAAAAACGACATCAAGAATTTCAGAGTGGGAATTGCGGCTGTTCCGTCCGGAAACGGCAAAGCGTATTCGTCAATGTTCGTTGATAATTTCCTTATCTTTAAAGGAACGAAATATGAAAGGGAGTCTTGGGAGGCAATTAAGGCAATTATCAGCAAGGAAGGATTTGACGCCCTTGCTCCTACGGGTGTCGGAGGTTTGCCGGTTGTCCGCGCCACGTTGGAATCGCTAAAGAATGAAATGATTGGAACACAATTTACAGAGGAAGATGAAAAAGCGTTCATTAACGGGCTAGACCACACAATCGCTGTTCCGTACAATGAAAAGTATCAAGAAATCGATCAAAATGTTAACGCTGTTATGGATGAATGGCTTCTGGGCAAGGTTTCATCCGACGAATTTGTTGACAGGGTGGTTGAAATAGTAAATAAGGGCATGCAAAGCAATTAACATATAACATGAAGCAAGAAGGAGTGGTCCAGTCTGCTAGCGCCACTCCTTTAATTTTCTGTTCAGTTTCAATCAGCAGATCCAGGCGGCATTTATTCCAACGCAAATGCAGGCAACTGGTGCTCAATAGACAGAATAGAGTTTTTCAAGGAATAGCAGTTTGACAGTGGTTTGAATCTGACAGGACAGATTGCGTTAGAACCTTATCTTTTAATAGCCCGAAGTAACTGAAGGACCGGATCGGTAATATGGCAAAAACAACCTTGTTGCAAATAATACGTTTTTGAACGATGTAATAATCCCGGCAAATCATGTTCTGGCCCTGAATTCGGTCCTGCATTTCGGGCATGTGACAATAACCTTCCCCTTGCCTCTTGGAATCCGCAGATGAGCCTTGCACCCGGTGCAGGTGAAAAACTTGTGGGTTTTCCTTTCGGCCACGCGCATCCGCATCTTTCCGAACCATGAATAAACAGGGCTTATCATCATTGAAAATTTATAGTTCTCCATTCTCCTTCTGTTGATATCCCTTGACAGCATCCTGTAAATGCATGCTGCGAGGGGCAGGTAGCCTATATAAATAAGAAGCGGCAAATTTACCGCACGGGCAATGGCGGTCAATAAAACCGATAATATGAGCAGCGCCGTTGAAAGCTGATCCGCACCGTATCTTCCCGCCATAAACCTTCTTAACCAATTCATAGCTATCCTCCTGTTGGTTGTTTCCGCTGTTGTTCGCTCCCGGTTAAAGCATAATTCCAGGTTAAAGCATAATTCCCGGCCAAGATACAATTCCGCCCGAAGTTTATTTGCCGGCAAACGAATAAACCAATTTGCCTATTATTTTATCACAAGACATACACCTTTTAGCCAATTATTTAAGTGCACTAGTCAACAAAAATAAAACAAGCATAAATAAATCCGTATCTGCCAAAAATAACGGCAGGTGATCAGTCATGCTTTTCAATAAGAAGAGAAAAAGCAATTGCGGTGAAAGCACACTAAATGCCGGAGAAAATGATAACAACCGGCAGAATATAAGGGAGCCGTCTAACGACATGCCGCTGACATCGCAAAATCTCAGGAAAATCCTAGACGGCAATTCGGACGTGGTTTTCATGAATTTTAACATAGGCGGCAACGCGACGCTTCCCGCATATCTCCTATATGTAGACGGCCTGTCTGACTCCTCGCTCGTCGGCGACTTCGTCCTAAAGCCGCTGGTAACGGAGCAACGGTTCCTGGAGGCCGGAAACATGAGAGACGTAATCCGGCTCATCGAATCCGGCATAATATATTTCCCGTCACAGATCATTACCAATAATATCATGAAAACGGTCAACGCCGTCATGAGCGGAAGCTGCGCGCTGGTGCTGGACAATTGCGAAACGGCAATCCTGTTTGATACTAAAGGCTTCGACAAAAGGGCAATCACCGAGCCCACCGTCGAAAACGTAACCAAAGGCTCAAAAGATTCTTTCGTGGAAACACTCAGAACCAATACCGCGACAGTAAGACGAAAAATAAAAACGCAGAACCTGTGCATTGAACAGACAATTGTGGGAAAACAAACGCTGACGCCCATCGCAATCGTATACATAAAAGGCTTGGCAAACACCGGGATCATTGATGAGCTCAAAAGGCGACTTGACTCAATCGATATAGATAGCGCCATAGTCTCCGGGTCAATAGAAGAATTCGTCTCGGACAACGTATATTCCACCTTCCCGCAAATCCTTAGCACCGAAAGGCCTGACAAATTCTGCTCCGAAATTGTCGAAGGACGCGTGGGGATAATAATTGACGGAATTCCCGTGGCTTTCATAGTTCCGGGCACATTGGTGCAATTCCTGCAGGCGCCCGAGGATTATTCAAGAAGCTGGATGATCGGAACCATAATCAGGGTCCTCCGCTTTTCAGTTTTGATATTGACAGCAGTCCTTCCCGCATATTATATAGGAGCCACATCTTATCATCCCGAGCTCATACCTTTCAGGCTGGCTATTGCCATAGCCGAATCCAGCAAGGACGTCGCATTTCCCACATTCGCCGAAACGCTTTTCATGCTGGTTTCATTCGAAGTATTGTTTGAAGCAAGCCTCCGGATACCACGTTCAGTCGGCCAGGCCATAACAATAGTCGGAACAATAGTAATAGGACAGAGCGCGGTTACCGCAAAATTGGTCTCACCTGTCGTAGTAGTGGTGCTTGCAATAACATCGACCGCATCGTTCGTCATGCCGAACCAGGATTTCAGCAACGCAATCAGGCTGTGGAGATTTCTCCTTACAGTCATGGGAAGCCTGGCGGGTCTTTTCGGGCTTGTCGTCGGCATGATCATCCTGTTATGGCACCTGGCAAAGCTGGAATCCTTCGGGGTGCCTTACCTTTCGCCATTAGTTTCCGGCGAGGGAATGAAGCAGGCGGAGGACACGTTCTTCCGGTTACCGCTGAAATTCAACAAGGTCCGTCCCGCCAATCTTAAGCCAAGAAACAAGAAAAGGAAGGGCGGCGGTACATGATAAAGCGGGTATTTGCGTTGTCGGCCCTGGCGTTTTTACTTGTATCGGCCTCGGGGTGCAGAACTTTCATAGCGGGAATGACCGAAATCGAGAAAACCTTTATTGTCTCCACGGCTGCCATTGACGCCGACGAAAGCGGCGAAAACGTCAGGCTGACCGTCGTCTCCAGGTCATTTGTAAGCACCGGCGGCGAAGGTGCGAAGCCGGAGCAAACAAAACCGGATATTATCTCCTCCGAAGGCAGAACATTATATGATGCGGTCAGGAATCTGAATCACTCTTTATACAAGCACATTTTCTGGGGACATCTCCAGTTCATCCTTATTGGCGAAAAACTTGCAAAGAAGAATATCCTGGACTACCTGGACTTTTTCATACGCAACAGGGAAAACAGGCTTTACGTGAGGATGGCTGTCGTTATTGGTTCCGACGCCGATCAGGTTATCCGCTTGGGCAGCTCGACCAACGACCTGATTGCCGACGTTCTGGACGGCTTGTTTAAAGAATCGGAACACACGTCAACCACAAGGCCGGTTAAAATACGGGAAGCAATCACTAAATTCGATTACGGCCTATCCGACGTATATCTTCCGGCTATTCATCTATCGCAGGAAACCGGCGCCGGATCCGAAAGCAGCAAAACGCCTATCGTGCTTGACGGATTCGCGGTGTTTAAAGGCAAAAGCCTGGCCGGTTTCATGCCCGGCAGCGCCGCAAGAGGCGTAAACTGGGCTGCCGGTGAAGTGCGTTCATGTACGCTTGCGGTAAAAGATTCATCCGACCGGGAAGTAATGCTGGAAACCGTTGTTTCAGGCTCAAAAATAACAGCCGATTTTAAAAATGATGTTCCCGACGAGGTCACAATTACAGTAAACCTTAAATCCTATATAACGGAACAAAAATCCCAAATGAATATTTTTAGAAATTTTGAAATTGATCAGCTGGAAAAAAAACAAGCCGAAATTGTGCTGAGCGAGATTGAAAGCGCGCTTTCATTCGCCCGCCGCCACGGTGTCGACATTTTTGAAATCGGAGAGGCGATAAGGCATAAATACCCGCTAAAGTGGGAAAAAATCAAAGCCGACTGGGAAAAAATATACCCCGGAATAAAAATAAACATAAAGGTAAAATCATATATTGTCAGGTCATTCGTATTCAGACAAAGCATAGATTTAGGAGGAGAAAAAAAATAGCTGCGCAGGGAGAGAGGAGCAGGCATCCATGATAGTTTTCTTGCTGTTTATGCTTGCAGTAGGAATCATAGAAATTTATCACATGTTGAAGAACAACCGCAAAAAGGATATCATGGTATATCTTATGCTGCTTTGCGCGGCAACGGCGGCAGGCTTGTATTACCTGGCGCATCCCGACGGAGATGCCAGCATTTCCAGGATGGTGCTGGAAATGGCCGGAATCCGGCCGTGACACTGAAGGTTTTGCCGTAATATATGAATAGGTGAAATATAAATCGTTGGAATATGATAAGGGAAAAAACATGCTTAACAGGAGCGATAAAATTTCACTCAGGCAAATGCTGTTTATATTTGTAAACATGGCAGGTTCGCCTTCCATAAGGTTCATACCGGTCTTTGCCTCTGAAGCGGCAGGACAGGCAGCCTGGCTTTGCCCCCTGGTTTCGCTGGGTTTAATTCTTCTATTTCTTTTCCCTCTTCAAAAATTATTCAACAGTTACCGGAATGCTTCGCTTGTCGATATATTGCAGGACATATTGGGGAAAGTTGCCGGGAAAGCCGTCTGCATAGTCTTGTTTATATGGATTGCCATATGTGTGGCATTCAATATGAGATATTTTGCCGAGAGGATCGTCACCACGATTTTCCCCAATTCCGACATCATTTTCTTCCTCCTCGTGATGTCGCTGCTTGTCGGGTTAACATTGAGATCCGGCATCGTGGTGCTGGCAAGGATGAATGAAATCTTTCTGCCCGTTATTGTATTTATATATGCCATATCGAACTTGCTGCTCATACCTGAAATAAGGGTATCAAACCTGACGCCTATAACTTATCTCGACATAATCCCGGTCATGACCGGCAGCATCGGCATCATGGCAGTATGGGCATATTTCCCTTTTATCTTCCTGTTTTCCGACCTTGTCAACAACAAGGAAAAACTAAAAAAGGAAGGTACCAATTCAATGCTGTTCCTCACGCTTTTGACAACCCTGGTCCTATTGATACCGATCGGGCTTTTCAGTTCGCCGGTTGTCAATAAAATGCCGATACCGTTTTACGAAGCTATAAAGGAAATATCCACATTGAACGAGCTTGCCGGAATCGAAACCGCCGTTATAAGCATATGGATACTTACCGACTATGTCCTGCTTTTCGCGCTGAGTTTTGCCGCTCTCCACATACCCAAAACATTGCTGAAAAGCCCGGATAACAAGCCTTTTATCAATACTTTCTTCATTGCCGTTTTCTTCATTTCACTGCTGATTTGCAGCCATGTTTACGAGCTTGAAGCATTTTCAAAGTATATTGCCGTTCCCGCAAATATTGCTCTCAGTTTCGGCTTGTTCCTCGTTACTTTTATTGTTGGCAAAATCAGGAAGAAATTCTGATTTGCGAACGCGATATATATGATAAACCCGGCGAATTACGATTTGGCCCTGAATTCGGTCTTGCATTTAGGGCATGTTATAATAACCTTCCCCTTGCCTCTCGGCAGCCGCAGGTGGGCCTTGCATACGGGGCAGGTGAAAAACTTGTGGGTTTTTCTTTGAGCTACGCGCATCTGCATTTTTCTCAGCCACGAATAGACGGGACTCACCAGCATTGAAAACTTGTAGTTCTCCATCCTCCTCCTGTTGATATCCCTGGACAACATCCTGTAAATACACAACGCAAGAGGCAGGTAGCTTATATAAATAAGAAGCGGCAGCCCCGCCACCCGGGCTGCAGCGGTCAATAAAACCGAAAATACAAGCAGCGCCACTGAAAGCTGATCCACGCCGTATCTGCCCGCCATAAATCTTCTTAACCAATCCATAGTATTCCTCCTGTTATTTTCTTGCTGCAAAACATATTCCGTTTAAAGCTTGTTTTCATCCGAAGTCTGTTTGCCGGCAAATGAATAAACCAATTTGAAAAGCTCAACAAACGGGATGACCAGCAGTGCAAGTCCCACGGACGTTATTAATTTGCCGGACGCCAACGGTTCAAGTCCAAAAGCCGCATTGACCCCCGGTATATATATTACAGCAATTGTCAGCACAACCGACAGTACCATGGCTCCAATCAAGTAGTCGTTGCGTGTATTCAGCCTGAATATGGAAACTGTTCTTGACCTGAGATTCAACGACTGGAAAATCTCGCAGACCGCCATGGTCAGGAACGCCATCGTCGTCCCGGTGGCATGCGACGCCTTGTTGCCGATAAAATAGGATACCAGCGTAAGCACCGCTATTATAAATGCCCCGAATATTATGCCCGCAGCCATGCCGCCCGCAAAAATACCTTCTTCCCTGCTTCGCGGCGGTTTTTGCATAATATCGGGTTCGGGCGCTTCCATTCCCAGCGCTATTGCAGGGAACATATCCGTAACAAGGTTGATCCATAATATGTGTATCGGCGCAAACAGCCTGAAATTCATGATTGTAGCGGTAAAAAGCGCAATCACTTCGCTGAGGTTTGACGAGAGCAGGAACTGGATCGCTTTTCGGATATTATCGTAGATTCTTCGTCCTTCCTCGACCGCGGTAACAATAGTGGCGAAATTGTCATCCGCCAGCACCATGTCGGATACATTTTTTGAAACATCCGTGCCGGTAATCCCCATGCCGACGCCTATATCGGCTGATTTCAGCGCCGGCGCGTCATTCACGCCGTCGCCGGTCATGGCGGTAACAAATCCCTTCTCTTTCCAGGCATTTACGATCCGGACCTTGTGCTCGGGCTGAACACGGGCGTAAACGTAGTATTGGCCGCATTTTTCAGCGTACTCCTCATCCGTCATCTGCGACAGTTCAACCCCTGTAATCACCTGGCTTTCATCGGTTATAATGCCAAGTTCTCCGGCAATAGCCACCGCGGTATCACGGTGGTCGCCTGTAATCATAATAGGCTTGATGCCGGCTTCGCGGCATGTTTCTATCGCTGCTTTCACCTCGGGACGGACCGGGTCCAGCATGCCCGCAAGGCCGATGAAAACCATATCCTTTTCAAGGTTCTCAGGCGATATGTCTCCCGGCATTTCATCCATCCGCTTCATTGCAGAACCCAGGACGCGCAAAGCCTTCCCTGCCATTCTCCTGTTTTCCCCGAGTATTTTGGCGCGAAGTTCGTCGGTGAGCGGCACAACCTCTCCGGACGCCAGCATATGCGTGCATTTCTTCAATACCTCGTCCGGAGCGCCTTTAGTATATTGAACAAAATTGCCTCCAGGATCATTATGAATAGTTGACATCATTTTTCTTATCGAATCAAAGGGCGCCTCGGCAACGCGGGGCATTTCTTTTTCCAGTTCGGCCTTATGGAACCCCTGTTCGTAAGAATGGCGGACAAGCGCGCTCTCCGTCGGTTCTCCGATTACTGTTCCTTTATCGTCCGAAAAGCCGGCGTCATTGCAAAGCGCCATGGATACGGCAAGTTCCCTGGCGTCTCCAAACGTATCGACAACCGTCATCTTATTCTGGGTCAGAGTACCCGTTTTATCCGAGCATATGACCTGCGTGCATCCCAGTGTTTCCACTGCCGTAAGCCTTCTTATAATGGCATTGCGCCTGGACATCCTGGTTACGCCGATGGACAGCACGACCGTAACGACCGGGACAAGCCCTTCCGGGATAGCCGCAACCGCCAGGCTCACTGCCAAAAGAAACATATCCAGTACATAACCGCCTGAAAATCCGCCGTTTCGCAACACGCTGAATACAAAAATAAAGACGCTGATGCCAATCACGCAAATGCTCAGTACGCGGCTGAGAGCGGCCAATGCTTTCTGCAGCGGTGTTTTTTCATCGCCGGCGCCGGATATGATGCCTGCGATTTTACCCATTTCCGTCGACATGCCGGTATGCACCACAACGCCCTCGCCCCGCCCGTACACTACATTGGTTCCCATGTAAGCCATGTTGATCCTGTCCCCAAGCGGTATATCAGGCATTACCGGCGTCTCCCGCCCGCCGGACGCGCCCAGTTCTCCCGGCGTACCCGGTTCCGCGGACACACCTGTTTCTGCAGACGTACCCGGTCCCGCGGACACACCCGTTTCTGCGGGCATACTTGTTTCTGCGGGTGTACCCGGCCCTGCAGACATATCATGCCTCCCGTATGATATATCCTGCCTTCCTGCGGTCATCACACGGCTGGATTTTTCCACCGGAACAGATTCACCCGTCAGCGACGCTTCCTCGATTTTCAGGCTGGAAGCCTCTATCAGTCTCATATCGGCCGGAACCGCATCGCCGGCTTCCAGCAGGACAATATCCCCGGGCACTATTTCCTCGGACCTGACCCGCATCAGGCGCCCACCCCGCCTTACTTTTGAATAAGGCGACGACATTTTCCGGAGGGCTTCGATCGCTTTTTCAGCCTTTCCTTCCTGCGCCACTCCCAGGATCGAATTGACGACAACAACCGCCATTATGATGATCGAATCGGCTATTTCCTTCACCACGCCTGATATTAACGCCGCCGCTAACAGGATAATAACCATGGGATCTATCAATTGCTCGATAAACCTTTGCAGAACTGTTTTCTTCTTCCCTTCGGCAAGCTTGTTCGGGCCGTATTTTTCCAGTCTTGCGGCTGCAGTAGCAGAGTCGATTCCCGATTTTGCCGACTCGAGTTCGCGCAGCACCGCGTCGGCTTCTTTCAGGTGATACATCATGGATTTTCTTCTCCTCGCCCTTATCGTTAATATATAATAACAGTCTATTTATTATACTCCAAGAAGTCATGCAAGTATTATTTTACCACAAAACAGGCATTAATAATGTCATTTTGGTGCAAGCCATCCTGAAAAGCCGCCGTAAGGAAAAAACGGCCGGCAGGATGCGTGCAGGGCGGTGCTGATACGCTTTGCCGGATAATATTAACACGATATTGAACAATCCATGAATGAGCAGTACAATATAATTGAGCCGGAAAAACGGCGGCGAAAGCAGGTAACCATTCAAGGCATGCAGCTATCAGCGCAACCCGCAAATCATAACGAAACTGCAAATGTAGGGGGCAACCGGGTGAAATCCTCAAGAACGAAAAAACTATTCCACGTGTTCGCAATTGTACTGTCGGCGGTGCTTATTGCCGTTTTGGCCCTTGTCATTTATGCAATCCTGGACGAGGATACCGCCCATATTTATCCTGGTTATCCCAAAATAGACCTTACGCCCATACTGTCAAAAGATTACCTGGGCGAGGCGGATTACAAAATGATTTATTTCCAGTCCGGGCTGGGGAAACCGGCGGTGGATGAGCTTCGTTCCCGGTACCCGGATTCCACGGAGCGGATTTTGCGCATCCAGGATAATTTTTTCGGCAAGGTCAGGTATATATGCGAACCAAACAGCCCGGTTTCCAGGGAAGAGCGCCTGGTCGATGAAAAGGGCAAACCCGTGAACGGTACCGAACTGGCGTCCATACAAAACGGCGACATCCTGGTAACCAAGTCGTCCCATACCTACGGCTGGAGGAACGGGCACTCTGCTATCGTCATCGACGCTGCCAACGGGAAAACCCTTGAATCTGTTGTCCTGGGCACCAACTCTACTATCCAGGATATCAGCAAGTGGACTAAATACCCGAATTTCGTGCTTTTACGCCTGAAAGACGCCTCCCCCGAGTTGAGGGAAAATATTGCCAGGACGGCGGTCAAAAACTTGTTTGACATTCCGTATGATTTGTTTGTAGGTATTTTCAATACCAAGTTTAAAACAACAGATAAAATTGCCAGTACACACTGCTCGCATCTTGTCTGGCAGGCCTACCGAATGCATGGTTTCGACCTGGATTCGGACGGCGGTCCGCTCGTGACGCCGAATGATATCGCAAACAGCCCATTATTGGAAATCGTGCAGGTCTATGGCGTGGATCCGGGGAATATATGGCCCTGACGTCATGTATTGCGGCCTGATACCGCCTCTTTCATTTTTCTCACGTATTCGGCTACATAAGGCACGCATTTCTCCCCGTGCTGTCCGACAATTTCAACAATGGCGCTTCCTACGATGACCCCGTCCGCATATACGGCCGCTTCAGCCGCCTGCGCGGGAGTCGATATGCCGAACCCGACGGCGCACGGGATGTTTTTCACTTCCTTTACAAGCTTTACAATATCTTCGGCAAAGCTGCCGATCTGTTCCCTGACTCCCGTTACACCCATTGACGATACACAATATATAAAGCCTTCCGCTTCGGATACGATCATACGTATGCGGCCGGCAGACGTCGGCGCAACCATGGAGATAAGCGCAATGCCATATTTATCGCATGCCGGCTTCAACTCGCCTTTTTCCTCAAACGGCAGGTCCGGCACAATAATTGCATCAACCGAAGCTTCACGGCAATTTAACATGAATTTGTCCGTACCGTATGCAAATATGGGATTCGCGTACGTCATAAATGCCAGCGGAACGCCGCATTTTTCCCTGACACGGCGGACCATGGAAAAAACTCCATCGGTGGTCGTACCGCCCGCTAGCGCCCTTACGTTGGCATCCTGTATTGCTTTGCCTTCCGCAACGGGGTCGGAAAACGGGATCCCTATTTCTATCAAATCCGCCCCTGCTTCAGCCATGCTTATAATCAGCCGCTCCGTTACCGAAATGGACGGGTCGCCGGCCGTTATAAACGGTATGAACGCCTTTTTGCCGGCAAACACATTCCCGAGCCTATTCATAAATACGCACCCCCCTGTAGCGCGCTATCGCCGCGACATCCTTGTCGCCCCTTCCCGACAGGTTAACGACTATTATACTGTCCCTGCCCATGGTCGGTGCAAGCTTTCTTGCATACGCGACCGCATGCGCGCTTTCCACCGCCGGGATTATTCCTTCCGTCCTCGACAGGTATTCAAAGGCGCTTACCGCCTCTTCATCAGTCACCGGCACATATTCCGCCCTGCCTTTATCCCGGAGATACGCGTGTTCGGGTCCGACGCCGGGGTAATCAAGCCCTGCCGAAATGGAGTATACCGGCGCTATCTGGCCGTATTCGTCCTGGCAGAAATAAGATTTCATCCCATGGAATATGCCTAATTTGCCGACAGCCATGGTAGCGGCGGTTTCACCGGTATCAACGCCGCGGCCGGCCCCTTCGCAGCCGATCAACCGCACCGATGGCTCGTTTATGAACTCATAGAATATGCCTATCGCGTTGCTGCCTCCTCCCACGCAGGCCAGCACCGCGTCCGGCAGCCTTCCTTCCCTTTCCATGAGCTGTTTTCTTGTTTCACGGCCTATGACACTTTGAAAATCCCTTACGATGGTCGGGAAAGGATGCGGTCCCATAACGGAGCCAAGCACATAATGCGTATCGGCAACACGTCGGGACCATTCGCGCATTGTTTCATTGACAGCGTCCTTCAACGTCCGCGTGCCGCTCATAACCGCATGCACCTTCGCTCCCAGCAGTTCCATGCGGAACACGTTCAGGGCCTGCCTCTCCGTGTCTTCTTTTCCCATGAATATTTCACATTCGAGCCCCATGAGCGCGGCGGCGGTGGCTGTCGCAACGCCGTGCTGCCCTGCGCCCGTTTCCGCTATAACCCTGGTTTTGCCCATCTTTTTTGCAAGAAGAACCTGTCCTAGCACGTTATTTATCTTGTGAGATCCGGTATGGTTAAGATCCTCGCGTTTTAAGT
This sequence comes from Bacillota bacterium, assembly GCA_050261495.1. GTDB lineage: Bacteria > Bacillota > Clostridia > Acetivibrionales > DTU013 > JBMNKL01. The sequence continues at coordinate 3,613 of JBLNDI010000076.1, read as the reverse complement.
ATATTTTCGCGCCGCCGAGGTCCTTCGTCATCTTCTCCGCATAATAAAGCATCGAGGGTCTGCCTGCATAATTCGCAAGCAAATCCTCGTATTCCGATATAAACCCGGTATCGGTTTTAAACCTTTCATAAGCCTCCTCGAGTTCTATCAGCGCATTCATAAGGGTCTCGGGGACATACCGCCCTCCGTGGATGCCAAACCTGCCCTTTTGCATTTCATCCTTTGACATTTCTAATTTCCCCTCCTGAGGCACAGCCTGTGCCTCTTTTTCCTGCATTGCTACGCAACAAGTATACTGTTCTCGGATTGTACCATTACGAAGGCGCCCCTGTCAATAATTTCTCCTATCCTTTTGCATCCTTCCCACGTATTTGCACGCACAAACCAGAAAGCATTAAAATTTGCGAACTATTTGCTGCTATGGTATAATACTTATATATTTGTACCTTTCACGGAATTCAAAATATTCAATATAATACCGGGAAGTGATAGAATTAAATGTTACTTCATCAAACAATGTTACAATTGCTATTTTAATATAACGGTAGTTATTCTGGCACAAGGAGAGGAGAACATGGTAAAAAAAGTTAACACTGTTGATGCTATAATTGAGGCAATGCTGAACAAAATAAAGTCCGGCGAATTTGTGCCCGGTGAAAGAATCCCTTCGGAAAAAATGCTGGCAAAGGAGTTCAATGTAAGCCGCACCTCGCTCAGAGAGGCATTCAAGAAATTGGAGCTCATGGGAACCATAACGATACGCCAGGGTGACGGGACTTATCTGAATGATAATTCCCAGGATACGAGATTGCAAGCGTGGCTCCGGTCATCCTTCACTCTCGGAAACGACAACCATAACCTGATGGAGTATCTTGAAGCCCGCGAAATGTTGGAGATAAAAGCTGCAGGGCTTGCGGCAAAACGCGCAACCCCTGAGGACATTGATAAAATATCCCGGGTGCTGAATGCATTGGAAACATCCGACGAATCGCAATATTCAAAATTGGATTTTGAGTTTCACCAGGCTATAATAAATGCGGCGCACAATACTTTTATCTCGAAATTCTGGGATCTCATCTCGCCGCTTATACTTGAGCAGCAGTCCAAGTCTAACTATATCGAAGGCGTTACAAGCAATGCATTTAACGTTCATAAATCGCTGCTTGACGCGATTGTCAACAAGAAAGGCAAAAATGCCGAAAAAATTATGGCTGAGCATTTGTCTTTAATTCCGGGCAGATTGTTTACGGAAGCAACCAAAAGGTATACCGAGGAGAAAAACTTAAAGGCGGAATAACAAAAAGCAGTTGTTCTCTCTCCTTTTACCGTTTATTTCGAAACAAGCAAAATGAAATAAAAACATGGCGCGCATCCCATCGGATATGCGCCATGTTTTGTATCAATATAACCATATAGCCAATATATCTGCTTTACCAGTCCAATCCGGCTTCCTGGCGGACCTTTATAGCCACCGGTGTCATTGTGCCGTATTTGCAGTCCTCAAGTTCCTTTACCAGTTCCGGATCCGTGTTTTCCTGGCGCGGCAGCGGAACATTCTGCTCATAGCAGAGTATCTTCTGCACACGTTTGATATCGACATTATGCGTCGTTGTGTTGTCCTGGGCCGCAACAGCAGCGGCAACGCCTGCAGCCTGGCCTGTACCGACGCACTGCGGTATAAGGTTAAGCATGTCGATTGCACCGTCGTCAGCAGAGAGATGACGTCCAGGGCAGAGAAGGTTTTCAACCTTCTTCGGCAGGATGCAGCGGTAAGGAATCTCAACCGGCACGCCGTCGGTGATATGAGGAAGGCAGCTGTGCCATGCTATAACATCGTCATGCGTTATATGGCATGCAAAATCAAGCTTTGTCATGACATATTCGCCCTCAATGCGGCGCGAGCCGCGCGTTCCGAGCTGAGGAGCTATATCGTACAGGTAAGCGTTTCGGAATGCAAGAGGCAACGCTTCCTTGGCGTACTTGATAATTTTGCGAATCGAATTGCGAACCATGAACTCGGTGTTTTTCAAGCCTTCAATTTCTATGCAGCTGTACGGCAGCAAGTTATTGGCCCAGCATACGTCGTTGCGCTCACTGGGAAGGAAGAACGTCTGGTAGCCTGCAATTTTGCACATCCCGTCGACAAAGCTCTTATGAAGTTCAGGATGATGGCGTCTCCATTCGCAATAAGCTTCCCAGTCAATGCCTCCCATACGCCATACAAGCGCAGTCTTGGTAAAGCGGGTGCCGAGGTTGCCTGCAGTAAACGCGACTTTGCGGTCCTCCTGCTTAATGTCGCCAAGACATGGAGCGCCGGCCTGTTGAAAGATATCTCCGTCCCCGGTTGCATCAATTACAACCTTTGCAAAGATGCACTGACGCCCCTCTTTACTCTCAAAAATAACGCCCTTGATGGTATTGCCTTCCATAATGGGCTTTGTCCCCCAGCAGTGAAGCAAAGCCTTTATGTTTGGCTCTTCCTGGATCATCATATCCAATTCTATCTTTAGTTGATTGGGTTCGAAATACCATGAACGAATAACACGGTTGTATGTGACGCTCCTCGGGTTTGTACAGCCGACTATCGATTCCCAGCGGTCAAGCAGGATGGGATCCGTCTTGCCAAGATCCTCATACGAAGGTCCCAAACAGGCATCAGGCTGATTCTTTTCGATACGCAGGCACCATTCTTCCTGTATGCCGCGGACCATCGGATATTTACGCCAGCTTAAGTGCGGAAGCATAATAACATAACCTCCGGTTGCGTCTCCGCCAAAGTAGCCATAGCGCTCCATAAGGATAACTTTTTCAGCGCCTGCGCGAGCTGCAGCAAGAGCCGCGCTATGTCCTGCGGCACCGCCGCCGACAACGAGTACGTCGCATTCGTCATAAACCGGCAATGTATTCGGTGATTCAATATAAGTTTTGTTCATTATTCTCCTCCTTCAGATAAATACTGGTTTATCCGCTATTCTTCCGGTTCCGCCTTTCTGGTTAAAAGCGTTTTTATCCTTTTACAGCGTGACATGCCACAAAATGATTCGGAGAAACCTCGATAAGAGGTGGTGTTCTCTTTTTGCATTCCTCAGCGCAATAATTGCATCGTTTTGCGAACCGGCATTCGTCCGGCGGATCTATCGGGGAAGTTATTTCACCTTTCAGTTGGATCCTTTCCTTGTTCCCGCCTACCTTCGGTACAAGCACCGCAGACAGCAGCGCCTTTGTATACGGGTGCAGAGGGTTTTTGAAAAGTTCCTCGGACGGCGCCATTTCTACGGTTTGTCCAAGGTACATAACCATAATGTCGTCTGAAAAATATTTTACTACGGCAAGATCATGCGTGATGAATATATATGTCAGGCCTCTGTCCCTTTGCAAGGCTTTCAGGAGGTTTAGTATCTGCGCCTGGATGGATACGTCCAGCGAGGACACCGGCTCATCACAAACGATAAATTTCGGGTTCACCGCAAGCGCCCGCGCTATGCCTATTCTTTGACGACGGCCGCCGTCCAGCTCATGCGGGTATGTGTTTATTAGGCGTTCGGCAAGCCCTACGGTTTCCATCAGCTCGACAACACGGTATTCAATTTCTGCCCTTGATGCGCCCGGCATC
>JBLNDI010000075.1:0-13569 GCA_050261495.1 Bacillota bacterium | reverse complement strand
AATGCCCAACATGATGGCTATGGTCCCGCCGCTGACTCCCGGCACAAGCATTGCGATTCCTGTAACGGCTCCCTTAATAATGTTTTTTATATACTCCACAGCAGCATTTCTCCCGTCTATTCCCGCACGCCCGCTTCAAACCTGACTCGCCGGCTTGAAAACTAATCCGGGCAATCCTGTTTGTGTTTAGCGAACCGGGTTATTGTAGTTATACGAACTGCCTATCGTATACGCTACCCAAATATTTTATACCATATGTTACTTATTGCCAATATATTGTCATGTTTTTTCCCTATGAGCCCGTCGATTTGTACCGCCGCAGCCCAAAACGGAAGAAGGTTCAGCTTGGTATCAGGAACAGCACGCCGATCAGCGGCGCAAGCCGCAAGACGTTTTATTGGTTTGTTGAAAACATGGCATAAAGAATTATTCCCACTCAATGGTCGCGGGCGGTTTTCCCGTGATGTCATATACTATCCTGTTGATATGCCTTACCTCGTTGACGATACGGTTAGAGACCTTTTCAAGCACTTCCCAGGGTATCCTTGCCCAGTCCGCCGTCATAAAGTCGGTGGTCGTTACCGCCCTGAGCGCCAGCGTGTAATCGTAGGTGCGCTCGTCACCCATCACCCCCACGCTTCTCATGCCCGTCAGTATTGCGAAGTATTGGCCGATTTGCCTGTCAAGCCCCGCGTTTGCTATTTCGGTCCGGAAAATATAGTCCGCGTCCCTTAAAACATCCAGCTTATCCTTAGTAACCTCGCCTATCACCCGCACCGCCAGGCCGGGACCCGGGAACGGCTGCCTCCATACTATTTCCCCGGGAATGCCCAGTTCCTCCCCGACCTTTCTCACTTCATCCTTGAACAGGTACCTGAGCGGTTCGATTATTTCCTTGAAATTCACGTGTTCGGGCAATCCCCCTACATTGTGGTGGCTCTTTATCACGGCCGCGTTGCCTGTGCCGCTTTCAATAACGTCCGGGTATATCGTTCCTTGTACAAGAAAATCAATTTCGCCGATTTTCTTTGCCTCTTCTTCAAAAACGCGGATAAATTCCTCCCCTATTATTTTTCTCTTCATTTCCGGGTCCGTGACGCCCTTGAGCCTTCCGAGGAACCTTTCTTCAGCGTTTACCCTGGTAAGGTTTATGTCAAATTTGTCCCTGAATATGCTCTCCACCTGATCGGCTTCATATTTTCTCAAAAGGCCGTGGTCCACGAATATGCAGCTGAGCTGCTTTCCCACCGCTTTATGGACAAGTACCGCCGAAACCGACGAATCGACTCCCCCGGATAACGCGCAAAGCACCCTTCCGTTCCCGACCTTTTGCCTGATGCTTTCAATTGTGTTCTGGACAAACGACGAAACTTTCCAGTTGCCGCTGCATCCGCAAATATTGTACAGGAAGTTGTTCAGTATATTTCTCCCCCTGGGCGTATGCTGCACTTCCGGATGGAACTGGACTCCATAAAGTTTCCTTTCGATGTCTTCCATCGCCGCTACAGGGCACGCTTGCGAATAAGCCGTTCTTTTAAAGCCTGCGGGCATGCTGCTTACGAAATACGTATGGCTCATCCAGCATACCGTTTCCGGCCCGATGCCCTTTAACAATTCGCTTTCTTCATCGATTTTTACATCCATCCTCCCGTATTCGCGCAAATCGGCTTTATCGACCTTGCCGCCCAGTATTTCGCACATCAGCTGCATGCCGTAGCAGATGCCGAGAACAGGTATCCCGAGGTCAAAAATCTCTTTATCGCAGAACGGCGCGTCCGGATCCAGCACCGACGCCGGTCCGCCGGTGAATATTATGCCCTTGGGGTTCATATGCCTGATTTTTCCGGCGGGCGTGTTAAACGGGAGAACTTCGCAGTACACATTCGAATCCCTCACCCTTCTTGCAATAAGCTGGTTGTACTGCCCGCCAAAATCCAGCACAATCACCATTTCATTATTTGCACCGTTATTCATGCCTTTTTTCATACCGTTACACACACCTTTGCTCTTACCGTTTATTCATATGTTCATATGCGGCTTCAACATGCCCGGATACATGCCGCCATATCTTCCCGCATACCTTATTGCCGGGGTCCTTCGACAATCGAAAAAAACGGTCCCTCTCTTGCCGCAAAATTATATTATCACATAATATCGCGCGTGCACAATCAAAAATACATTTTATCACGCTTCAGCCGTATGATATTCCACGAAAGCTTCTTCGCACTAAAAGTTATTTTGCCGCTATCCATTTTTGTTTCCGCGTTAACAACTGGTTTAACGTTATCGGGGTTTTCATACGTATTGCCGGCATTCAGGTCTTCGGAATAAAACTCGATATGCTCTGCCAGCTTATAACCTTCGAAGCCCCTGACGTCAAGGGTAACCTGGATATCGTCGTTAATATCGCGGTTTAACAGGAATATGCTTGCTTCGCCTTTTTCCTCATCCATAACAGCCGCAGCCTCGACGGACTGTACCCCCTCATAAGGCGGGCATTGCATAAATCCGTTGATGTCATATCCCGGGACATCGAACCTGGGGCTGTCTACCGCCGGCAATATTGACATGCCGCGGCCGTACTTGTAAAGGAGATGATATACATAATATGCAGCCGATTTCCAGACATGCCGGTTATCGAATGCGATTGCGCCATGGATACCGCCGGTCATGCAAGCTATTTTTACGCGGTCGGCATGGCGGATAAACGTCATTATTATTGACGCCGTCACCAGCGCATTAAGAACCTGGCTTTGCTGGATCCGCTGCATGAAGCTGTCCGGCTCGGAAGAATTGGGGTCGAAATAGAGGAATGGCCTGTTCTTGCTGCCGTCAGTGAAATGGGAGAAGGGGATGTTTCCTGCGCGGCCGACAAAAGTATCTCCCTGCTCTCTAAACATCACGGCATACTCATCAAAGGAAAGCATCATGGTTTTATCCGTGCGAAGCTTTGCCTTGATATAATCGCAGACGGCAATTTCCGTATTTATGTATTTTTCATATTCGGACGAAGCGTTCAAAAAGGCTTCCAGATTCCCTACCGGGGCTCCATGGTAATGGTGCAGTGAAATGTAATCAACTGTTTCATAGCATTGCTCCAGAACCTCGACATCCCATTGAGGATACCTGCGGCTGTAGGGAGATGACGATACGCACGCCACGGTCTCTATGCTCGGGTCTACCCATTTCATGGCCTTGGATGTTTCATGCGCCAGGACCCCGTATCCCTTCGGGTCTCTCTCCCAGGAGCGTATCTGCCAGGGACCGTCCGCCTCATTGCCAAGATACCATATTTTAATCCCGTAAGGCTCAGGATGGCCGTTCTTCTTGCGCAAGTCGGACCAATACGTGCCGCCGGGGTGGTTTGAATATTCAATACACTCGATAGCGCTGTTTATATCGCCTGTTCCCAGGTTAATGGTATACAGGGGCTCAACTCCGGCGCGTTTTGTCCATTCAATGTATTCGTCATGCCCAACCAGGTTCGGCTCGTACTGGCGCCATGCAAGGTCAAGATGCGCCTTGCGTTTTTCCACCGGGCCGATCGAATCACGCCAGTCCCAGCCTGATACAAAATTGCCGCCGGGCAGACGCACAGCCGGAACTCCAAACTCTCTTACCGCCCTGATTATATCCTGCCTGAAACCAAGCTCGTCGGCTTCGGGATGCCTGGGATTGTAAATTCCGCCATAGACCCAGCTCCTGATTGGTTCCAGGAATGCGCCAAAGATACGGTCCTCTACCTTTGAAATTTTATAATCCGGGTTGATTGTAACTTTTGCCTTTTTCCCCATACTGAAACCTCACTTTGCAATTTTCTGTCATAACGGCCTTGCCGGTAAATTCCGCAAAATTATAACCTGTTCCTTCTTGCCCCGGGCCTGGGTATCAATAATGATTCAACATTGTTCAGCTCTCTTTTTTCAAGCTTTTTCATGTAATATTCAACAAGGAAGTTTTTTAATTCGCTTCTCGCCGTTTTATCCATTCCGGCCTTGTCCCCGAAGAGCATTGGGTACGGGTTTTCAGCCGAATACCCGGACCACTCGGGCATGGGAGTCCCGTCGGAATCGTTGCCGTTCGGGTTGCCGCAGCGGGCGAAATTTGTCCAGTAGTTGCACATCTGCCTTGCCAAATCATAATGCTTGCCTGTAAAAGGACGCCAGCACTTGGCCAGGGTTTCAAAAGCGAACCAAAGGTCCGATGAATGGAAGGACCCGGGACGGTCGGGACCCGGTATTTCCGGATCGAAAACAAAATAGTACAATTTGGACGCTTTTTGCCTGTTGTTGACTTCTCCCCAAAGCAGGTTTCCTATTTCAAACCAGTTAAAGCTGCCGTTCCTGTTCATCTGTTCAACGGAATCGGCGTTCAGTTTGCATATGTCCAGGTATTTGCCGGCATCATCGCCATACTTGTCTCTTGCATATTTTTCAAGTTCATCCAGGGATGCGGCGTTGGGGTTTACTATAAACTCATTGGCCGTATTTCCGATGATTAAATCAACATTGTTTGCTTTGCCGTCCATGATAACATAGCTTGGGTAGTCCGGTATCAGGCTTCCGTCAATGACGCTTCCCCAAAAATATTGGGATGTAAATTCTATGCCTTTTTCAAGTATGAATTTTGCATCCAGAGCCCTTGCCTCACTGAGCGATTTGACGCCTATAAACTTAAAGAACTCTTCGCCTGCCTTTTCGGCTTCCCTGAGAGTCGGACTGTTAAGTATAGGCGGAAGAAGTCCTCCCCCGCTATGGACGATTGCCCTCCGGAACAATCCCTTGTTTAGCGGAGACGCCAACTGTATTATGGTACTGCCGCCTCCGGCCGATTGGCCGAAAACTGTTATGTTCTCCGGATCGCCTCCGAACGCTGCGATATTTCGCTTTACCCATTCAATTCCCGTCTTTTGATCCCAATGACCGAAATTAGTTGCCTTGCCGGGATTTTCCGCCGTTATTTCGGGATGCGCGAGGAAACCAAATACATTCAGGCGGTAGTTAATGCTGACAAAAACAATACCCCTCCTGGCTATTCTCTCACCGTCAAACTCCATTTCCGACGGATAGCCTACATTAAGGCCGCCGCCGAATATCCAGACCATTACAGGCAGCTTTTCATCAGTTCGTTTCGCGGGCGTCCACACGTTGAGCTGCAAGCAGTCCTCGCTCATTGGCACTTCCGGGTCTACATGCCACTCCCTGGTATAAATATTATCAGGATTAAGGCCTGGCGTTTCCTGCATTGCAATCGGTCCAAACGTATAAGCTTTTAAAACGCCTTCCCAGTTTTGAGCCGGCTGAGGCGGGCGCCACCGCAAATTGCCGGTAGGAGGAGCTGCAAAAGGAATTCCTTTAAACGCGGTGATTCTTGGGTCGGCGGCGGGAAGGCCTTCGACCGCGCCATTTTCTATAATAGTTCTTCTTAACATTAATACTACCTACCTCAATATTCGAAATATACTTAAAAACCCGCAAGGCTTCATTGATTATTGTGGATGGCAATATGGACTGTTGCTTTGGTTATGTGGGTTTTGTCATGCTTTCGTTAAAATTTTAAATTAGGTTGCAATTTAATCATACCTGGGGAAAATATCCCATTAATATAATATTATCAATTGTCAATAGTTTAGTAAAGAAATAAAATATGTGTCCTTTAAGTTACAGTTACTTATCAATTGCTTGACATCGTTGTATTCACAGGCAATGTCTGCTATTATAAAACCAAGGTGATACGCGTAATGAAGAGAATACCGGTATTTATAGTCATTGCAGCAATAATCCTGTTTTCACCGGCCGGTTTGGTCAAGGTTACCGGCGCGGCAGGGGCGGCAGGTACAGTCGGAGCAGTTGAAGCAGCGGGCACAGTTGTTGCAGCCAGAGCAGGCAGCCCGGTAGGCGAAGCCGGATCGGCCGGAGCAGACGGCAAAGCCGGTGCAGCCGGAACAGCCAGCGCAGCCGGCACAGTCGGAGTAGTGGGCGCAGCGCTTTCCGCCGATGAAAACGCCTCGTATTCACTGACCGATGAAAACACCGGAATTCATGCGGAAATAAACTGGGAAACCCTTGATGAGGAAGCATACGAGTTTCTGCGCGATTATTACAACAACCGCACATTATCGGATGACAAGCTGTTTGAAAGATATGTCGAGCTAAAAAAAAGCTATATCATTGCCCTGGAAAACCGTTATAACACGAATTACCTGCGTAGTGAAGAAACCTCGTCCGAAACCGCGATGGTAATCTATCACAGCGGCAATGAAAGGCTGTTCGGAATTGAATCATACGTTTACCTATACAATATTGCCGTTTTTAAAGCCGAAAAACACATTGAGCAAACCTATCTTGACATTATCGTCCCGGTGCGCTCCAGTCATTCCATATTAACAGTCGGTATTTCCATTCCGAGGGAACTCCTTGGCGCAGAAGCATTCCATGCCGTATCCGCAATCCTTCAGGGTATAAGGCATGACGGCCTTGCGCCCCAATATGCCGCGCCCATTGTTCTTAATAACCGGGATGTCATTGACAAGGCGAAGCTTGGCATTTACCCGGCCGCATACCAGGAACAGCCCAATTACGTCGATGCAATCAACGAGGCTGCCGGTTATGCATTAATGCTGCCGGATACATACGTCCCGTTCATACAGAACAATCTCGGGGGCCAGTTTACATACACAAGCTATAAAATCAACCCGAACAGCCTGTTTTCAATATCATCCGAACCGTTGCGCGACAGCGGCCTGGAAAACGCAATGAGCAGCTTCAAGGTTACATCCTTAAGCTCGATAAAGGTAATTGAAAGCGGAAGCCGCTATTACGGTAACAACGAATACAATTTCATATACTATACCAATACCGTAGGCGGAGTAAAGAAATTTTTCTATACATATTTTATCACAAGCAATTCAAGACTGTACAGGCTGCAGTTCGAATACAATCACAGCGAGCCCGGGGACAACTTATTGATGCAAATGAAAAAAATCCTGATAAGCTTCAGGATTACGGGTGAGGCGGTCTCTTACCGCAATTACGCCGAAATCGAGGGAATATCCACATCTAAGTATCTAAACCGCGAAGAAGGTTACAGCTTTATCTATCCTGAAAACTGGCGGGTCGAGGAGGTTTCCAGGAATATTGCTTATGACCGTCTGAACCTGGTTGTGCCGGGCCTTTCGGGAGTCCTTGAGATTACTTTCCAGGAGAGCGATTTAAAGAGCATGGTGTCATTCAGCGACCTGGCGAGAGGTGTGGAAGGAAACCCGGTAAGCAGTTGGCCGGACCTGACAATCGACTATGATCCGCCCTTTGCCGGGAAAACTTCCAGGCTGCTCTTCACGGGCCTTTCAATAGACGGCCCGGTGTCCACGATATACCGTCTGAGTGTTTTTACGGACGACAGCGGCAAAAACAAGCTTTGCTATTCCGTCGATATTATAAGAGGCCGGAAAATATACTCGATGTTTATAACAACGGGAGAATACCATGCAAAAGACGGCAGTTTCCTTGACAAAAAAACCAATGATTTGATAAACATGGTGGCGTCTTCCTTCGGCCATGAGAACACGCCGGAATCCCGCAAAAGAATGCTTGAAGGGGAATCCCGGAACAGGAAGATTGTTTTGGCCGAGAAGTATCTTAAACACCTTATCGATCCGCATCTCAAGATTACGTCCGTCGGAAAATTACATCCGGACGGCAGCACGACGGTGACAGTAGACAATTCGGCGGACAGCGGTTATTACAGGATAATGCTCGATTACCCGGCAAGGCACGTGGAAGTGCTCGACCGGGTGCTGAAAAGAGAAATACTTGAAACGGAAACGAACCGCTTGAGAGAAAAGTTCAAAGGCGTGAGAATTACCGGTATTATCAGGAATGAACCCAATATGACCATATTGATTGAATGCGAGGATGATATAACCAGGACCAGGATTTCCCGGGTATACCAGGTCAAAGTGTCCGGGGACAGGGGCAATTTCTCCTGGAATACCAGGAGAATAGCCGGAATTGAGGATTATATGCAGGAATGCAACCTTTTTATCAAATCTATCCTGTCACCGGACGCCGAAGTGTACATATACGGCGGCAATACGTTCCCCGGCATTGATATATACGCCCACAAAGGGCTTAAATACCCTGTCTTTACCTACTGCCGGTCCAGGGAAAAGGACCTTGAAGGCTTCATGGCGCTGCTGATGGATCCGGTCACCAATTCGTTCTCACTTGCAAAAGGCTTTGTCCTGCTGGATTATTGCATAGACAAAATAGAGAAGCAATATGGCATAAAAGCCTCAAAAACTGCAGGTTCCATGCAATTTGACCCTGAAACCTTCACTTTGCGCCTCCCTGTGGAGGACGGCGCCGGCAAATTCACCGGCACCGAATGTTTTAAAATCTTTTACAATCCTGAAAAACGCATCGTGGAATACGAAAGGATCAATTCCGCCAAGCAAGGAAAGCATTGATAAACATGTCGATGTCCCCGTCCATAACGGCGTTCGTATCGCCCGTTTCCACGCCGGTGCGGTGGTCTTTCACCATAGTGTAGGGACAAAACACGTATGACCGGATTTGGCTGCCCCACTTGATTTCCATTTGTTCGCCTTTCAAATTTTCTATTTTTTCTTTCTGTTCGCGTTCCTTCAGCTCAAGGAGCTTTGCCTTCAGCATCTTCATCGCGTTATCGCGGTTTTGGAACTGTGATCTTTCAGTCTGGCACGATACCACGATGCCCGTCGGCAAATGAGTAATACGGACGGCGGAATCCGTCTTGTTGACATGCTGGCCGCCCGCTCCGCTCGACCTGTACGTGTCGATTCGCAGTTCATCGGGATTTATTTTAATTTCTATCTCATCGTCTAGCTCCGGCATGACGTCCACTGACGCAAATGAAGTATGCCTCCTGCCCGAAGCGTCGAACGGGGATATCCTGACAAGCCTGTGGACGCCCTTTTCGGAACGAAGATACCCATATGCATTCTCGCCAATTATGTTGATTGTAACGCTTTTTATCCCGGCTTCATCGCCGTCAAGGCAATCCAGCATTTTCACGGTATATTCATGCTTGTCTGCCCAGCGCGTATACATCCGCAGCAGCATTTGCACCCAATCCTGCGCCTCGGTGCCGCCAGCGCCGGCATGCAGCGTCAGTATCGCATTGTTCCTGTCATATGGTCCTGAAAGAAATGTTTCGAGCTTCAGCCTTTCACAGTTTTCCCTGAGTTTCTCCAGTCCTTCCCGGATCTCCGGTATCACACCAGCGTCCTGTTCTTCCAGTGCCAGCTCGTTTAAAGTCTTTAAGTCCTCAAGCTCGGATAATAGCTTTTCATATTTCTCAACCTTCGATTTAAGGCTTTTTGTCTTCTGAAGCACTTTTTGCGAATTCTCAAGGTCGTTCCAGAAGCCCGGTTCCGCAGCTTTGTTCTCAAGCTCCCCGATTTCGGCTTTCAATCCGGCAATGTCAAAGAGCATTCCCCATTTCGACGATGATATCGCGAAGGTTATCAATATCCAGTTTGAATTGTTCCAACTCAATCATCTTTATCAACTCCATTCCGCTATTTTAATATACCAGATTGCCGCCAAAATGCAACACCGAAACATCTCATCGCTGATTATCTTCTCCGATTTTACTTGCTTGTGTTGCTTGAAAGAAATGATACGCAAGTGGATAGGCGGCTTACAGTTTACATCAGGTTCCGTCACGGGCAGGCTGTAATGTCCTGCATCCGTTCCTGCACATAATGTCAAATTGCAAGCCGCCTATCCACCCATCCATCTTTTAGCCCGTATCCGAGCTATTTCTTATGCTTGGATACAAACCTGGAGATCCTCTTCAAGGCCTCCACAATATTCTCATAGGAATTGGCGTAGGTAACCCTTATAAAGCCCTCTCCGCAGCTTCCGAAAGCGGTTCCCGGCACGGCCAGCACCTTTTCCTCAACCAGCAGCTTCTCGCAAAATTCGTCCGAAGACAAGCCTGTAGAGCGAACGCACGGAAAGGCATAAAACGCCCCGAGAGGTTCAAAGCAATCCAGTCCGGCGTTTCTCAGACCGTTTACCATCACGCGCCTTCTCCTGTTATATTCCCGCACCATGGTTTCCACATCGGCGTCGCAGCTGCTGAGCGCTTCCGCGGCGGCGTACTGCGCCGTAGTGGGAGAACACATGATTGCATACTGGTGGATTTTATTCATTGCCGCGATCAGCGCCGGATGCCCGCAAGCGTAGCCTATTCTCCATCCCGTCATGGCAAACGCCTTTGAAAATCCATTTACAAGTATCGTCTTTTCCTTTATTTCAGGATAGCTCGCAAATGAAACGTGCTTGCCTTCATAGGTAAGCTCCGCGTATATTTCGTCCGAAATGATGATAACATCCTTGTCTTTCAGCACATCCACAATCTTTCTCTGGTCTTCCCGGGTCATTATGGCCCCGGTGGGATTGTTCGGAAACGGCAGGATAACCACCTTTGTCCGGTCTGTGAAAGCCTTTTCGAGTTGTTCCGGTCTCAGCCTGAACCCGTCCTCCGCTTTCAGTTCGATAATTACCGGGGTTGCGCCGGTAAACGTCGTACAGCCCTTATACGCCACAAAGCTCGGTTCGGGTATGATGACTTCATCGCCCGTCGCAACCGTAGCCCTGAGCGCAATATCAATGGCCTCGCTGGCGCCTACCGTAACTATGATTTCCCTGGCAGGGTCATACGTCACGTTATATTTGCGTTCCACGTACCCTGCTATCTGCCTTCTCAACTCTATAAAGCCCGGGTTGGACGAATAGTGGGTGCGGCCTTTTTCCAGCGAGTATATGCCGGCTTCCCTTATGCTCCACGGCGTTACGAAATCGGGCTCGCCAACGCCCAATGAAATGACGTCCTTCATCTCGTTTACCAGGTCGAAGTACTTTCGTATGCCCGACGGCGGCATATTTCTGACGACCGGATTTATCATATCCTGTACATTCATAGAATCAGGACCTCCCTTTTATCCCTTCCGTTTTCATCGAAAATAACGCCATCGTCTTTATATCTCTTCAGTACAAAGTGCGTCGACGTGCTCTGGACGGATTCCAGCGGAGCCAGCTTCTCGGCGACAAACAACGCAACTTCCTTCATGTCTTTCCCCTCAATTATAACCGTAAGGTCAAACCCGCCGGACATAAGGTAGCAAGCCTTTACCTGGGGATACCTGTAAATTCGTTCGGCTACCTTGTCAAAACCCTGCCCACGCTGGGGCGTAACCTTGACCTCAATTAGTGCGGTTACGTTCTCCCTGTTAGATTTATCCCAATTAATTAGTGCGTTGTATCCTACTATGACATTGTCATCCTCCAGCTTTTTAATCGCCGCTTGCACCTCTTCCACGCTTTTGCCGAGCATGAGGGCGATTTCCTCCGCGCTTGCCCTGCCGTTTTTTTCTAATACTTCCAATATCTCATCCATAGTAAAACACCCCTTCTAGATTAATTTGCATTTTGTCTGCTTAATTTCGCATATAGCCTAAATAAAAAACTCCTTGATCCCTGCGAAGGGACGAAGGAGTTATCCGCGGTACCACCCTTATTAACGCTTTCGCGTTCACTTTCTCGGGTACATTCATACCCATCCCCTGTAACGTGAGGACACGTCAGCCTTTTATCCCGGTTCGCAAATACCCGGGTTTCTCAAGGCGATGCTCACAGGCTGCTTTCCTCCCGCTCTTTTACCGGATCGCACCAACCTCCGGCTCTCTTTAAAAATCACGGGTATACTCTTCCTGGTCATTGCATGGAATATGTAATTACAACCTATTATAGCAGGCATATTTTGATTAGGCAATAGTTTTTATAAATATCTGAAAGGTTCATTCGACCAATTGCCGTTCCGTTCCGTGCCGTCCGTACGACAGGGGACGGTTCTGTGTCCGGGACACAGAACCGTCCCTTGACTTATATTACTGAACCATCCTCTGTCCTACTCCTGTTTCACCCCGTCCTGCCGCGGCTTATCCTGCTTCCTGTTCTTCCTGTACTTCTTCGTCTTCGCCCACATATTCCTCAAGCTGGGAATCGAATTTTTTCAGCGTATTAACAATCGCTTCCCTGAACGCCTTAACTTCCCTGCGCATATCGACAAGTCTCTCCTTGTCCTTTTCAATGCTTTCCTCAAGCTGTCTTTTTTCCTCGAGAGCCGCAATGCGCGCATCCTCCAGTATCAGGTCCGCTTTTTCCTGGGCTTTAATCAGGACTTCTGCTATCTTTGCCCTGTCCTCTTCTATCTGGTTCTCCTTGCTGTGAAGCTCATCGTATCTGGTCTTTATCTCCTTGTTCTGGCTTTTTAGTTCGGCTATTTCGTCATCTTTTTCTTTCAATTTTTCCTCAAATTCTCTCAGGATTTTTTCAATATATGCATTGACATCCGATTTTTTAAACCCGCCCATGAACGAAGTCCTGAAACGCTTTTCACCAGGCATGCCAATCCCCCTTCTTTGTACCATAAAAATAAAGCTGTCCGCTTGCCGGATATAACCAATCCATATGCTATATATTCAATAAATATTTTAAAAATCCTGCTTTTTTATGAATTTTGCAAATATAAAAGCCGCTCATGCCATGTGACAAAATCCGTCATGCATGTCAGGCGGCATAAAGGAACCGTATGAATCGGACAACATGCCGTGTTCATCCTTTATATATTCCTGTCCAGCAGTTCCGCAAAATCGCTTTTGGGCCTTGCGCCTATTATCTTCTCTATCACCTTTCCATCCTTGAACATTATGACAGTGGGTATGCTCATTATCCTGAATTTTGCGGCAAGTTCGCTTTCATCGTCCACGTTGACTTTACCGATAACAGCCTTCCCGTCATATTCCTGCGCCAACTGTTCCATGACCGGCGCAACCATCCTGCACGGGCCGCACCATGGAGCCCAGAAATCCACGATAACCGGTTTGTCGGAATCGTACACTATCCGGTCAAAATTATCCTTTGTTAAATGCACTACGCTACTTTCAGCCATTTTTATACCTCCGTCAGATTTAATCTATTATTATCTTTACCCCGTTATATAAAAATAAAACAACATGGTCCGTTGTTTCCCATCCGGTCCTTCTTTACTTCAACACCCTGAAAAGCAGCTTGTTTCCATCCACCGACACCAGGTAATCATCCAGCACCGTCAGCAGTTCCCCTTCGTACTTGACGCCGTCCATGCTTTCCAGATCGGTAATTATTTTTGCCCTGCGGTCTACGGCATATACCGAGCCATTCGCCGTCACAAATATATCCTCCGCTTTGGCCGGCCCCGGCAACCCGATTTTTTTCCACTCGTCCTTCCCCTGCCCGGCTTTGCCGTAATATATGGCCGTCACCATCCCGTTCTCGTCCATGCCGGCAGCGTAAATATAATCGTAACCGTCGACAGCCAGCAGCAATTCCGCTTCCTTGAGCGGCACACGCGACGTTTTTCCCGTTTTCCCGTTCCTGATGCCGATCCTGCCGCCTTCCTCCTGGTAAACCAGGTTGTCCGAGTACATGGTTTCCTTAATAACCGTGGTTAAATCGGTTTTCATTATAAGCGCCAGGTTGT
>JBLNDI010000074.1:0-21617 GCA_050261495.1 Bacillota bacterium | reverse complement strand
ATATTTATGCTGTCGCTTATGCCTATTTCATAGTAAATCATTTCGTTGTTATCAACCGCTAATGCGAAAGTGCCGTCGTCGTTCATAAATTTCTGGTCCGTTTTATAGCCTGAAAAAATATACCGCCCGGCATAGGTTGAATTCGCCAGCTTTATCAGCTGCGTGCGGAGCTGTCTTACCTCCATGGCAGTCGCTTGCAAATCCACAGGGCTCTCGGCCCCGTCACTCCCGACTGCCAGTTCCTTCGCCCTCTGCAGTATGTCGTTTATATCGCTCAGCACAGACTCCGTAATATCCATCCATGACTTGGCGTCCTTCAGGTTTCTCTGGTACTGCTCAATCTCGGCCACATCCGTCCGCAGTTTCAATGCCCGAGCGGCCACCACCGGGTCGTCGGACGGCACCCGTATCTTCTTACCCGTCGCAAGCTGACTCTGGTATTTATCCATTCTTGTCAGGTTGTTTCCTATATACCTTATCATGTTGTTGATCAGCATGTTGTTTGTAATTCTCATACCCGTACCTCCCGGTCATCACATTGCAATGTCTTTGAAAATACCTATAAACCGCATGTTTTATCAGGTAAACAGTTTATTGATCAACGTGTCGTATATTTCGGACATGGTTTGTATCATTTTTGCGGCAGCGTTATATGCATGCTGGAACTTAACAAGGTTTGCCATCTCCTCATCCAGCGATACGCCGGATTCGGAAAGCCGCCTGTTGAAAATCTGGTCGACTACAACTCTCTGGTTATCTTCGTAATTGCCTGCCTGTTCCGTATCAATCCCAAGCGTAGCCACGAGCGATTTCATAAAGTCCTCGGGCGCTCCTTCGACAAACATGTCGTCATTTCTGCGGAAAGCGAGAAGCTGGTTCAGAACCTCTATGTTGCCCGCCTCACCGGGCGCTGAGGAAGTGGCAATCAGGTTATAATCATTAAGTATATCCAAACTAATGGTAAAATTCTTGGCAGTCATGCTATTATACAGGTTGTAAATATCCCCAGGAGTTGTTGCGCCGTCGACAAAATCAGCGCTGGACAGCGGCTGTTTACCTTCAATTATCGTAAAGAAACGTATGCCGTCGGTAGCAGCCGGGCCATAACCATATCCGTGGGCATGCCCGGTTCCAAACGTATCCCCGGCGCTGAAGCCCTTAATGGTGTCCGTATCTATGTAGCCTTCGTTAAATGCCCGCGCGAAGGTCCTTACAAATTCGTTGAGCTTTTTCTGGTAATAAGGTATCCCCTTGTAATTCGGCGACGCAATCCCGTTGGGGCCGTCGCTGCTTCCCTCGTTGCCGTCGCGCACATCAAGGTACCCCCTGAGTTCGCCGCTTTTTATTTTTAGCTGGTTCCCGTCCTCCCACATGATTTCGTAAAGATTGTCAACGTCTTCAAAGTTGACCTTGTGAGCTGAGTCTCTTTGCACCAGCGCCAGCTTGCTTATCGTAAAATGGTCAACAAGCGCCTTCCCGCTTATCGTTATAACAAAATGCTTGTCTTCGCGCCCATCCGGGAGATACCCCGCTACAATCTCATTTGCTTCTATGTTGATAAGCTTCGACAGCCTGTCAACCAGGAGCGTTCTCTGGTCCCTCATGTCATTGGCCGTGTTGCCGTCAAGCTCGGTAATGTAAATCTGCCTGTTCAACTGCTGTATCTGGGTGGCAATTGAATTAATTTCCTCCACCTTTGTCTGTATTCTATAGTTGATATCTTTCTGGAGTTCTTCCAGGTGAACGGCCATGCTGTTGAAAAATTTCGCCAGCGTCTCTCCCCTGCGCTTGACGAGGGCCCTGACCGCCGCGCTGCTTGGATCTTTTGCCAACTCCTGCAGCGAATCGTAAAAATCGCTCATAATCGTTGTAAACCCGCTCTCGGACGGTTCGTTGAAGATAACCTCCAGGTCCGAAAGCGCCTCTTTTTTTGCACTCCACTCACCCAATGACAGGTTCTCGCTCCAGTATTTAAAATCAAGGTATTCGTCACGGATTCGCCGGACACCTATGACATCGGCTCCGGTGCCCATCATGCCCGTGCCGTCGGCCAGCGCCATCGGCCTCGAAGCCACCTGGATGGCCTGCTGCCTTGAATACCCGGGCGTATTGATATTATTTAAATTGTGGTTTACGATGTTAAGGTTGCGCTGTGCTGAAAACAGGCCTCTTACAGCCACGTTCAATCCAAAAAACGCTTCGCCCATTTTTTATCACCTGCCTGCCATTCCAAGCTTGTTTACTACCGTCTCCAACATGTTGTCAATGATGTTCAGCACTCTCGAGGCCGCATCATATGCAAACTTGAATTTCATCATATTTGTCATTTCCTCATCCATTGAAACACCAGTAATGGATGTCCTGTAGGCGTCCGCCGACTCTACCAGCTTCGTCTGGCTTTCCGCTATCCGTGCGGCGTCCGACCCGTTGTTGCCCAGGTGAAGAATTATATCCTGGTAATAATCGTCAAGGCTGACCACGCCGGTATTGTTGGATACCAGCAGTTTATTCCTCAGGTTCGCAATTTCCAGCGCATTTGAGTTGTCTCCATTGTTGCCGGTTTTGGATGCGGCAATATTCGACAGGTCCGCCAGGTTGGGATTCAGCATGATGTTGCCCATTTCCAGCGGCTTCGCCGGGTTGATCGGTACAAAGAAATTATCGCCCGGCGTCGGCGGATCTTTCATTGTCATGCCGCTTCTATGCAGATAGTTTATCTCGCGGAGCATCACGTTGATTAATGCGTTGAGCCGTTGCCTGATATCCGAAACGATATTCGTCGTATAGGCTATCGCTCCGATATCGGCATTCGTATCCGAAGCCATGCTTCGTGCAAAAGCCTCGTATATATTCGCATCCGTATTGGAAAACTCAGCCAGGCTGTAAGCCTTTCCTCCCGAATCAACAAACACATCCAACCAAGCTGACGGATCATCCGTAACTACCGATGTTTCCAGTCCCTGTGCGGCAAGCGCTTCCTGTAAATCTCTCAATTCATCCGGATCTGCGATTGTGCCGTTCGTTACAAGTACCGCGTATTTCCTTGCATCGGCTCTGAGCCCGGTTGTGCCGGCAACCGCTGCTTCAAAGTCATCGGCCGACGCCGTATCCACGATCGTTACATTCGCATCCAGGTCCCTGCTCAAAAGCCAGTTCCTGTATTCATCCACCCTGAGCGCCACATCGGCGGACGTCATCGTCGACGTATCCACGTAAAAGACAACATCTACCTTTGTATTCGGAGTACCGTTTTCAAAGCTTCCGATTGCGCCCGACACTTCTCCTCTCGATTCCATGAGCCCTTTGACAATACCGCCGCGGATAGGGACTTCGATATTGGTCCCCGCAAGCTTCACCACGTAAAAATTATCCCCCGGATTGCGTTCCGCGGCATACAAATCAGTGCTGACGCCTTTTTGCACTATAAAATACCCGCCGACCGTTATGTCAATCTGCCCGTCCTGCATCTCGACCACATCTACCTTGACCAGCTTTGTCAACCTGTCTATCAATGTATTCCGCTGATCGCGGTAGTCATTGGCGGAATCTCCGTTCACCTCGTGCTTGAGTATTGTCACATTCAACTCGGCTATTTGCCTTGTGATTTCATTCACTTCATTAATCCGCACCATTATTTCCGTGTTCAAATCGTTCTGAAGCCTGTCAAGCTGCGCTCCCAAATGGTTGATCTGATGGACCAGCGCTTCGCTCCTTTGCCTGACAAGCGCCCTGACGGTCAAACTGTCGGGTTCTTTCGACAGTTCCTGCCACGCATCCCAGAACTTGTTAAGTACATTCTGGAGCCCTGCTTCCATGGGCTCGGCCAAAATCGCCTCCACGTCCTGGAAAGCTTTTTGCCTGGTCTCCCAATAGCCAAGGGTCGTGTTTTCCTGCCTGTAGATATTATCCAGGAACGTATGCCTGATCTGCCTGATTTCCTGGATATCCGCCCCGAGCCCGTACTGGAAGAAACCTCCCCTGGACGGCATGGACACGTACGGCGCATTTTTTATCATCGCCTGCTGCCTTACATAGCCCGGCGTATTTACATTTGCGATATTGTGACCTGTGACAAACAGTCCCCGTTCACTCACCAACAGGCCTGAGCGCGCTATTTCATAACTTGCAAAATTTACGCCCATAAACCCTCCTACAACTTCATATCAAAGAAGTTCTTTTTCAAAACTTCTGATCCGCCTATATTGCTGTAATTGCCTTCGGCCCCGGCTCCCGCCAGTATATTGATTGAAAAATCTATATATTCCAGGGAATTTCGTATCAACTTGGAATTTAGCATATTGGCGCCGCGCAATTTTTCAAGAAGCTTTGCAAAACCTTCCTGGTATTCTTTTAATTTTTTCGCTTCAGCTCCGGGCATAACACTTATAATATCGGTCAGCGTGATTTCAGCCGCTTTCTTGCCGAGGCCGGCAGCTATGCTTTCAACAATGCTTTCGCGTTCCCTTTCGAGCTTCCCCAGCTTGAGTATGATGGACTGCTCAAGCTTCGTTATTCTCTCCAGTTCGGATACCTTGCCGGCTACGATTGCATCCGTCTTTTCTTTCGACAGCTTTAAAATTCCTTCATATATGGCCGACTCTTTGTTCAGCACTTCCAGGAGCTTATCGGTCAACGAGGTGTCCAAGGTTTCACCCCCTGCGTTCTGGTTCCGTTAACAAACGGGCAATTCTGCCCGCCGTAAGTTTCATATGCCTGTTTTATGCCCGGAAAAAAGGGAGAGCATGTTCACTCCCCCCGGGGTGTCATGCTTTTTTATCGAAAATGGAACTGACTATTTTTTCCGCCACTTCCCGGCCTGTAACATTGTAATTCCCGGTCTCTATCTTATCAAGGATTTCATCCACCCTGCCCTGCCGTACATCGGGAACATCCTTCAAAGCCCGCAGGACTGTTTGAAAATCCTTTGCTTCGTTCGATATGGAAAGAACATCTTTTTTAGCGGATACCGATCCTGTTTTCTCCAGCTTTCCGATTTTCTTTTGCGCTCCATACACGCCGGTTATTTTAGTTATGTCTCCGTTTATTCTCATTAAAAACCACTCACCTTTTTATACAACTCATATAATATATCGGTATGCTATCGTTTATTATTAACCGTTAATATTGACCTTTTTTCTCATATTCCTTGTTAAGGTACCTCAAACCCAAAGACTTTTCTCTATACTGCCTGTTAAGATCGGTTCTCATCTGGTCCGCAACAGACTTGAAACCTGACGCCAGTATTCTCTCGCACTCGTCGCAATACCGACCGCTTTTTATGGATTTGCCGCAATTTTCGCACTCCAGTACCAGGTTTCCGTCATCATTTGCAATTTCCAGCCTTCCTTCCTTTAAAAACCTTTTGATTTTTTCTATGCTGATGTCCAGTTCCGTGGAAACCTGTGTCATGGATGCCCCGGGATTTTCATAAAGGTATTTTTTAACCCTCTGGAAATCCTCCTCTTCCTCCTGCCTGCAAACGGAGCAAATCGGCGGCCCGCCTATGTAATTGTATATCTTCCCGCACCTTCTGCAATTTCTGATATCAGGCATATAAAACCCTCCTGTAATTAAAATTTTCTGCCGGTTGCCACCACCGCAGCGGTTACTTTTTTAGCGCCGGCTAATTTCAACATCCTGCTGCACTCTTCCAAGGTCGAGCCTGTTGTAAGTATATCGTCAACCAACAGTATTGATTTCCCGTTTACTTTCCTGGGAGACAGTACGTCAAACGCCCCCTTTACATTCTGATGTCTTTTCTGCTTGTCAAGCAGGCTTTGGTTTTCCGTGTAGCGGTATCTTCTCAGAAGGCGCGAAGCTTCCGGCAGTCCGAGTTCCCTGCTCAGTGCCCTTGATATCAGGTACGCCTGGTTGTACCCCCTTGAAAATTCTTTATGCCTGTGCAGGGGTACGCTCATTACAATGTCGTACTGCTCCTTACCGGTTATTTTTGAAAGCCTGTCCGCTATCAGCCTGGCATAAGTTCTATAATAACTGGGTTTATTATAGAACTTGAAGCGAATAAGCGATTCTTTTACCATGCCTGTATAATGGAACACGCTTATGGCTCCGTCGCAGCAGCCGTCTTCGCCCTCCTGCGATGTCGGGATTACAGCCTGCTCCATAAACGGCAGCTTCCCGTAACAGTTGCTGCATATGTGAAGAACAGCGTCATGGTTTAGTAACTGCTGACAAAATATACACTTGGGAGGATAAATCGTGTTTATGATTTTATCAAACAGCTTCAACACCCTTCAGCTCTCTTTCATATACTATTATCGGCATATCCCGCATATATTTTAAGCTTTTCCGACAACCCGGAGTAACGTAAATTCTCTCTCTTATTTGCAACCATTCCGCCCAGGACGGTTTCATCCCCAACCATCACCACCATCTTTCTCGCCCTGGTTACGGCAGTATACAGAAGGTTTCTTGTCATGAGCACCTGGGGACCGGGAAAAATGGGCATAACCACCGCGGGAAACTCCGAACCCTGGCTTTTATGCACGGTTACCGCATATGCAGGTTCAATTTCATCCAGCATGCTGAAATCATACTCCACCAGCCTGTCGTCATCGAACAGCACTTCCATGCACAGGGCTTCCTCATCAATTTTCTGTATTATCCCCATATCTCCGTTGAACACTCCCGCCCCGTCAACAACCAGGCTGCCGGGCCGTCTCCACGCAAGCGTGTAATTATTTTTAACCTGCATTACCCGGTCACCTTCCCTGAATATGACAGATCCGTGCGGTCTTTCAACCTTTTTCCGGCTCGCGGGATTAAGCGCTTTCTGAAGCTCGAGATTCAGGTTGAACACGCCGGCCGGTCCTCTTTTTGCAGGCGAAAGCACCTGGATGTCCTTCATCGGGTCAAAGCCGTATTTCTCAGGCAGCCTTCTGCAGCAAAGCTCAACGATGGTGCGTACTATGGAATCGAAGCCGTTTCTTTGCAGGAAGAAAAAGTCCCCGTCCCGGCTGTTGAGCACGGGCGCCTCTCCCCTGTTTATCATGTGGGCGTTGACAACAATCATGCTTTCGGCAGCCTGCCTGAATATTTCGGCCAACCTGACGGTTTTCACAATATTGCAGCTTATTATATCCTGGAGCACGCTTCCGGGCCCAACCGAGGGCAATTGGTCGGCGTCGCCGACCAGTATAAGCCTGGCTCCTGCCGGAACCGCTTTTAGCAGGTGGTTCATAATGAGTATATCCACCATCGACATTTCATCGATTATTATTACATCGGCATCGAGAGGATTGTGTTCATTACGTTGAAAAATCATTTCATCTTCGTCAACGGTAAAACCTATTTCCAGGAGCCTGTGGATAGTCCGCGCCTCAAAACCCGTAGCTTCCGACATCCTCTTGGCAGCTCTCCCGGTGGGCGCCGTCAGCGCGATTCTATAGCCATCTTCCATGAGAAGCCTGATTATGCACTTGATAATTGTCGTCTTTCCTGTCCCGGGACCTCCCGTTATGACAAGCACGCCGTTTGTCATAGCTTCCCTTACGGCCTCCCGCTGAAGCTTGTCCAGCCGTATTCCCTCCTCCTGCTGGAACTTCTCGAGCCTCTCTTCAAATGAATCCATGCTTGCATCAAAGCGGTGCGTTGACAGCCCCAGCAATCTTTTGCATACGCCCTGTTCCGCGTTGTAAAACGGGGTAAGATAGATATGGTTTGATTCCGCGCATCTTTCCATTTGCACCGTGTTTTCAAAAATCAATGACAACAGCGCGTCTTCGATGCTTAAGTCGTCAGATGCAAGCAATAAACGGGCATTTTCCCTGAGGACGTCTTCCGGCAAATAAGTATGCCCGTTTGCAGCCGCATGTGCCAATATATATTTTATTCCGCTCTTTAAACGGAATTTTGAACACGGGTCGATGCCAAGCTTCATAGCAATCCTATCCGCAGTCCTGAAGCCGATGCCGAATATTTCCTCGCAAAGCCGGTACGGGTTTTCCTTTATCATGGATACGGCTTGTCCGGCATATGCCTTGTGAATCTTGACGCACACGGAAGGACTTATGCCATATTCCTGCAAAAACATGACGATTTCCGATAATCCTTTTTGTTCATTCACTATATTACCGATCGCCATTGCCTTTTCCAGCGATATTCCCTTGATTTCCGACAGCTTTTGAGGGTTGCTGCTGATGACTTCCAGCGTGGATAAGCCGAATTTTTGAACTATTTTTGCGGCCGTTGCCGGGCCCACTCCTTTAATGATGCCAGAGGACAGGTATTTTTCGATTGCATCGATTGTTTGCGGCAATACTTTTTCATATAATTCGACCTTGAACTGGTCGCCATAGTCCGGGTGTCTCACCCACCTGCCGCTGGCTTTGATAGTCTCGCCGGCGTTAATAAAAGGCATGTAGCCCACGGCGGTAACGACACTTTTACCGCCTCGTATTTCGCATACGGTATAGCCGTTTGCCTCGTTTTTATAAATTATATCCTCGACAATTCCCTCGAGTGCGACAAGGTCCATCTTACCACCATCATCAAGCTGTAAATTGCGCTTTTCCTGAAATTGTCCGCATTTACGGCACGCTGTTGCGCCTCGGCAAGTACATATATTAGTATATATTACTTTTCTGCAGGTGAAAAGGTGGAAAAACCGTTGAAAATTTCATCCTTGTCATTATATGCCAGGACCTCGATGCCGGGAAACAAATCTTCCAGCCGTTCCAGTATCCCCAGCGTATTATCCGTAGAATTCATATCGACTATAACCAGCTTTTTTTCGGATAATGAGGCGGATGCATACTTTTTATCGACAGCATTCCTGACAATATACTCGATCTGTTTCTCGGCGTCCTGCACAAGTAGTACTACCCGCACATTCGGCCGCTTTCCCGCGATTCTTGCGCCTATCGCATCCAGCGCGCCAAGCACCAGCGAAATCAGTCCGTATGCGGCAAGAAGACACGCAATAAACTTCAGGAAACTTTCCAACATCTCGATAATCCTCCTTTTATTATCCCGAGACTATTATTATATTCCGAAATCCATCCAAATGTTCGATTGATATGTATTCAATAATATTGGCAAATGTACATAATATGCTATAATATAACAGCAAGGGGGATATAATAGTGAATAAAATACCAGTATCTCAACTAAAACCAGGCATGAAACTGGCAAGAGACATTGTACTTGATGACGGAAGGCTTTTATTATTAGCCGGATTTTCCATCAAACCTCTGTACATAAGGAAGCTGGAAGCGTTCAACATCAGGGAAGTATACGTGGAAGACGGTCCCTACGAGGTAATGGAGGAATTTGAAGAAGAAAGAATATACACGCATGCTGCGGCAATAATCAAGAGAGTGTTTTCACTGACACAAAAAAATGAAACTGCCGACATATCCATAGTAAAAAACACGGTAGAAGAAATTTTAAGCAAAATAATTGAAAATGAAACCGTAATGCTGCAGCTTACAGGTATTAAAGATATAGACAATTATACTTTCCTGCATTCGGTCGACGTTTGCATTTATTCCATAATAATGGGCAAAAAGATGGGTTACGGCAACGATCCCCTGATGTCGCTGGGATTGGGAGCAATTCTCCACGATATCGGGAAATGCAGGGTACCTGCTTTATTGCTTCAGAAGCCGGACAGGCTGACGGACGAAGAATTTGAAAATATGAAGCTTCATACGGTATACGGGTACGAAATCATTAAAAATACGTACATGTTGAATAACAGGATAGCCAATATTGCATTTCAGCACCATGAAAAGTGGGACGGCTCAGGTTACCCGATGGGGCTGTCCCGGGATTCGATCGACCCTCTGTCCAGAATTGTCGCGTTGGCGGACGTGTATGATGCGCTTACCTCCGACAGGGCGTACAAGAAAAAGGTACTTCCCCACATCGCAGCGGAATATATCAAGAAAAATTCCGGCATACTTTTCGATCCGTTTATAGTAAACCTTTTCATAAACAGCATCACCGTATATACCGAGGGAACGCTGGTTCTCCTCAGTTCCGGGGAAGTGGGCAGCATCATCTGTCCCGGCAACTCAAACGGCAAGAGGCAAAAGGTCAACGTATTCTCGAGAAAATCAGGCCCTCCCGTGCTTCAGCCATATATTGTCGATTTGAATAAAAAGAAAGACCTGGAGATCGTGGAGATATTCATATGATAAACCACCTATATTTCCAGGGCGGCGTTTCTTAAAATATCGGCTTTATCTGTTTTTTCCCAGGGCAGTTCTATATCCGTTCTCCCAAAATGTCCGTATGCCGCGGTTTGCTTGTAAATCGGCCTCCGGAGATCCAAGTCCCGTATGATGGCCGCAGGCCTGAAATCAAAATATTTCTTTACAAGTGCCTCCAGTTTCTCTTCCGGGAGTTTTCCCGTACCAAAAGTATCGACATGTATGGATACCGGTTTTGCCACGCCAATGGCATAAGCCAGCTGAATTTCAACCCTCCTGGCAAGACCGGCGGCGACAATGTTCTTCGCCGCATACC
This sequence comes from Bacillota bacterium, assembly GCA_050261495.1. Taxonomy (GTDB): domain Bacteria; phylum Bacillota; class Clostridia; order Acetivibrionales; family DTU013; genus JBMNKL01. Next base: position 11,126 of record JBLNDI010000074.1, on the reverse strand, counting down.
GGGCCGCATATGAAGCGGAACGGTCCACCTTTGTCGGATCTTTCCCGGAAAACGCTCCGCCCCCGTGCCTTGCACAGCCGCCGTATGTATCAACAATAATCTTCCTCCCGGTAAGTCCCGAATCACCCTGGGGTCCGCCAATCACAAACCTTCCTGTAGGGTTTATGAGAAACCTGGTCTTGCTGTCCAGCAATTCTGCGGGTATAACCTTTTTTATTACAAGATCAATTATGTCTCTTTCTATTTCATCGTGGGATACTTCGGGCCCGTGCTGGGTGGACAAAACAACGGTATCGACCCTTACCGGCTTGTCCTCCTCGTATTCCACGGTTACCTGCGATTTTCCGTCAGGCCTCAGGTAACTTAAGACACCTTCCTTGCGGACCTGCGCCAGCCTCTTGGTCAATTTATGTGCCAGCATTATCGGCATGGGCATTAATTCCGGCGTCTCATCACAGGCATATCCGAACATCGTGCCCTGGTCACCCGCGCCGATAGTTTCCCACTGGTCTTTCGTCTCCCCTGTTTTTGCTTCGAGCGCTTTGTCAACACCCATTGCAATATCTCCGGACTGCTCGTCGATAGCGGTTATTACGGCGCACGTCTCTCCGTCAAGTCCGTACTTGGCGCGGTTGTAGCCGATTTCCAGCACAGTGTTCCTTACAACTTTCGGTATATCTACATAGCAGCCGGTCGTTATCTCACCCATTACAAATACCATTCCTGTAGTAACAGCCGCCTCGCATGCCACCCTCGCATACGGATCCTCTGCGAGTATTGCGTCCAGTATCGCATCAGACACCTGGTCGCAAATTTTATCGGGATGTCCTTCCGTTACAGATTCAGATGTAAATAACCGTCTAGACATGACTTGTCTCCTCTCAATAATAATTATTGCAAGTAAAAAACCCCTTCCCTGAAAATGAAGAGGCTTACAAGCATAACTTCCTCATCTTCCAGGATGCAATCCTGCAGGAATTGGCACCGATGCTTAAAAAGCCGGTTGCCGGGGTTTCATCGGGCACAGTCCCTCCACCACTCTTGATAAGGCTTTATTCCATATTCAATTCAAGCAGTTTCTATATTAAACTACTACTAAATACTAAAATACTTGTCTCAAGTTGTCAAGACATATCTTGGAATATTTTACTTTTTCTCTAATTATTTTACACATGCCCCTATTTGACGCCTGTTCCAATCCGTACCGCTTTACGGCGCCTTATGTCCCGGCAAATATTGCCTCGAATTCATGGCCTTCCAGCTTCTCTTTCTCAAGAAGCGCTTCCGCGACCCTATGCAGCGTATTTATATGTTCCTTCAATATCGCGACCGTTTTGCCGTAAGCGGTGTCGATAAGGTTCTTCACTTCCTTGTCAATCAAGGCGGCGACTTCCTCGCTGTAACTCCTGGTATGGGCGAAATCACGTCCTATGAATATCTCATCGTTCTCATCGAATACCATGTTCCCCAGTTTTTCGCTCATCCCGAATTTTATTATCATGCTTCTTGCTATCTTGTTGGCGTGCTTAAGATCATATGACGCGCCGGTGCTGATTTCTCCGAGTACTATGTCTTCAGCCGCCCTGCCGCCCATGGCGATAATTATCTCTTCCATGAGCTGTCCCTTGGTCTGGTAGGTTTTGTCCTCATCAGGCTTATGCGCCGTATACCCGCCGGCTCTTCCCGACGGTATGATGGAAACCCTGTCGACCTTGTCAGTGGACGAGGCAACCTTGACCGCAATTGCATGACCGGCTTCGTGGTAAGCCGTCAGTCTCTTTTCTTTTTCCGTCATTACCCTGCTCTTCTTTTCCGGCCCTACAACCACCTTGAACGTCGCTTCCTTTATCTCTTCCATTTCTATTCTTTTCTTGTTTTTCCTTGCCGCCAGCAATGCCGCTTCATTCAGCAAGTTTTCAAGATCCGCGCCGGTAAAGCCGGGCGTGCTTTTTGCCAGCTCATCAAGCTTGACGTCCGAACCCAGCGGTTTTCCCCTGGAGTGTACCTTAAGGATCTGCTCCCTGCCCTTTATATCCGGCAGCCCGACAAATACCCTCCTGTCAAACCTTCCCGGCCTTAAAAGGGCGGGGTCAAGAATATCCGGCCTGTTGGTGGCAGCCAAGATTATAACTCCTTCATTAACTCCGAAACCGTCCATTTCCACCAGCAACTGGTTCAGCGTCTGTTCACGCTCGTCATGGCCGCCGCCGAGTCCGGCTCCCCTGTGCCGGCCAACGGCGTCAATTTCGTCTATGAATACAATGCACGGCGCGTTTTTCTTGGCCTGTTCGAACAAATCCCTCACCCTGGAAGCGCCTACGCCTACAAACATCTCAACGAAATCCGAACCGCTGATGCTGAAAAACGGAACGCCGGCTTCACCCGAAACAGCCTTCGCGAGCAAGGTCTTACCGGTGCCGGGAGGTCCTACCAGCAGTACTCCCTTTGGAATCCTTGCTCCAAGCTCGATGAATTTTTTCGGCGATTTTAAAAACTCCACAATTTCTCTCAGTTCTTCCTTTTCTTCATCAGCTCCGGCCACATCCTCGAACATTACCTTTTTCTTGTCATCGGTGCTGATCCTTGCCCGGCTTTTGCCGAAGGACATGACCCTGCTGCCTCCTCCTCCCTGCGATTGCTGAAGGAAGAAAATCCAGAAAATAACGAAGACAACAATCACGCCTATGGTAGGCAGTATTGCAACCCACCAGGGAGCGGTCGGCGGCCTTTCGAACTTGAAGTCCTTGATTTGCCCTTTGTCGTACGCCTCCGTCACCATTTGCGTAAACATGTCTACCGATGATATATATACTACATAAACCCTATTCCTGGAATTCTTTTTAGGGTTAACCAATTCAATCGTTGCTTCATCGCCCTCGAGCACAATGCTGCGTACATTGCCGTTGCGTATTTCGGTCAGCATCTCGGTATAGCTGAGTTCCGGCGGAGTGCCCGAACTCGTGTAGAGCGTCAGTATCAACAACGCTATTACTATAATTACTATATAAAAGCTCAAGCCTTTAAAATATTTCAAATATCTCCCTCCCGGAATTTACGTCGCGTGCTTTCCAGATTATATAATATTAACACAAACTTTTTTAAAACACAATTTATACTTTTTACTTAACTTATTCACAGTTTGTCTGAATTTGATTCCTTGAATAAATCTCCTTTTTCAACGTACATACATCCGGCAGGTTGCGGTATTTTCCCGCATAATCCAGCCCGTACCCTACTATGAACTTGTCGGGTACGACTATGCCTTTATATTCCACCTCTATGTCAATCTTCCTCCTGGACGGCTTGTCAAAAGCGGTGCAAATTTTAACGCTTTTCGGACCCCTGGTGTTGAAAAGCTCCTTAAGGTGGTTTAAGGTGAGCCCGGTATCTACCAAGTCCTCAACGATCAGGACATGCTTTCCGGATACGTTCATATCAACGTCCTTTATTATCCTGACAACACCCGAAGACTTGGTGGACGCCCCGTAACTCGACACCTCTATCAGGTCCATGTCAACAGGGATTGTAATTTCCCTCATCAAATCGGAAAGGAAAACAAAGCCACCCTTCAAAACACCGATCAATACCAGATCGCAACCTTCATAATCCCTCGATATCTCCATTCCGAGCCTTTTGACCATCTCCCTGATCTCTTCGCGCCCTACCAGGATTTCCTCAATATCCTCCATCATGTTGAACCCCTCCGAATGTATTCGATTTTAAGAACACTTTTAGTATTTTCAGTTAACTTAAATTTATCACTTGTTTTATACCCTACAACCCACACAACCTCATTACCTTTGCAGATTAACGGGATCGAGTCCCGCTGCTCCCGCGGAATCTTGCCGTCAATGAAAAACTCTTTCAGCTTTTTAGTCCCGGTAGACCGAAAAGGTTTGAAGATATCGCCGTTTCTTCTGTTTCTAATATAGATTCCCTCTTTTAGTTTGTCATAATCAAAAAACCGTACTAATGGATTATATTCCATTACGCCGGATTTATCAATATTTATGGCATCTTCCACCGTTGTCCTGACTTCGGAATTAAGGCAAGGCACCAAAGTGGTTCCGGGAATCTCAAGCTTATATGAGAATTCTGTTTTCTCCCGCTGCCGGCCTCCGGTTTCACGTATATCCGCATCAAAAATTTTCAGAACTCCATAGGATACCGCCGCCCCAATCCCGCCGGGGAGTTCGGCGCTCATCCCGGTCCTGCCTTTCCTTACAAGTTCCGCAAGCATGCCGTAGTGAACGCTGCCCACATCGCGGAATCTCCCTGCCGCATCTTTCAGCGCCAATTTCAGCACCCTGCCCAGGATCGCCGGGTCAAGTTCCCTGAGTTGTCCGACGCCAAGGGCGACCAAGCCGCTCTCCTTATATTGAAGAGCGTCTTCATATGCCGCGAGAGACTGCCGCTCAAGGTAGTTGTTATCTATCGACGCATTGGTTGACAGCCTGTTGAGGCTTTCGATCATGTCCGTTTTAAAATTCTCCTCTATGTAGGGAAACAAGCCTAACCTTATCTTATTCCTCGTATAGCACTGCGTGAGATTCGAACTGTCGGTTCTCGGCGACAGCCCAAGTTCACTGCAATACCGCTCTATTTCTTCCCTGGATACGTTAAGAAGCGGACGGATGATATTGCCCCTCCTGAAATCCATGCCGGCCAACCCTGCCGTGCCGGTGCCCCTTAATATATTCATCATGACTGTTTCAGCCTGGTCGTTCCTGTTGTGCGCCACCGCGATTTTCGAAGCGCCGACGCTTTCGGCATGCCTTGAAAATTCATTATAACGCGCAATCCGCCCCGCTTCTTCCAGCGAAATGCCCTTCTCTTTTGCCATGGCGGCAATATCGATACGGACAATGTCCAGGTTAACTCCCATCTCCCTGCAAAGGTTGGCGGTATAAACTTCGTCTGCCCCGGCTTCTTCCGCACGCAGCATATGGTTGACATGAACCGCATGCATCTCAAACTGCAATGTCTTTGAAAATGATTTTAGCAAGTGGAGGAGGCATACCGAATCGGGGCCCCCGGAAACACCCACCAGAACCTTTTCGCCCTGCTCGATAAGGCGGTGCGAAAGAATAGTGTCAAGCACCTTTTTATGAAATTGTTCGATATAATTACTTTTTATATTCATCTTTCTTCAAATTCGCAAATTTCGTATACTCGGCAAACCACCTGAGTTCAACGGTGCCGGTGGAACCGTTTCTATGCTTGGCGATGATTACTTCCGCTATGTTCTTTTTTTCCGAATTGGGGTTGTAATAATCATCCCTGTAAAGAAACATTACGATATCCGCGTCCTGTTCGATGGCGCCCGATTCTCTCAAATCGCTGAGCAAGGGGCGGTGGTCCGTCCTGGATTCGGGTCCCCTGCTGAGCTGCGACATTGTAACGACGGGCACATTCAGCTCTTTTGCCAATATTTTCAGCGATCTGGATATTTCCGATACTTCCTGCTGCCTGTTTTCGGCTTTTCCTCTCCCCTGCATCAACTGCAGGTAATCAATAATGACAAGGCCGAGATTTTTCTCAAGCTTCAGCCTCCTGCACTTTGCCCTGATATCCATAACAGAAACGCCCGGCGTGTCGTCGATGTAAATGGGAGCCTCCGATAGAGGCGCAAGAGCCCTGGCGATTTTCTTCCAGTCGTCGTCCTCCAGTTTCCCCGTCCTCATTTTCTGACCGTCTATCATAACTTCGCTGCTAAGCATCCTGTTTACAAGCTGGTCCTTTGACATTTCCAGGTTGAATATCGCTACCGGGATGTGCCTGACGACAGCGGCATGTTGGGCTATATTCAGCGCCATCGCGGTCTTGCCCATGCCCGGCCGCGCCGCTATAAGGATAAGATCGGAATTCTGCAGTCCCGCGGTCTTGTTGTCCAGGTCCGTAAAGCCGGTAGGTATTCCCGTTATATGGCTTTTGCTGTTGTACAATTCCTCCAGGCGGTTGAACGTTTCCAGCAATATGTCTTTTATATGCGTAAAGCCCTGGGCGCTTCGTTTCTGTAATATGTCAAAAATGCTTTTCTCCGCGCGGTCGAGCACAAAAGCCGCTTCATCCGCGGCATCGTAGCTCATCTTTGCTATTTCGGACGATGCCTTGATTAATTTGCGCAGAAGTGATTTTTCCTCCACGATTTTCGCATAATACCTGGCATTGGCGGTAGTCGGCACCGAACCTGAAATAGCGGCGAGATAATCAAGTCCTCCGACCTTGTCCAACGTCCCCCTGAGCTGCAATTGCTCGGAAACGGTTATTATATCAACAGGTCCAGCTTTTTCGGTGAGATCAATTATGGCTTCGCATATCTCTTTGTGGTCGTCCCTGTAAAAATCATCGCTCTTGATCAATTCCGTAACAGTAGGAATAACGTCCGAATCCAGCAGCATGCATCCCAGAACCGCCTGTTCGGCTTCTATGTTGTGAGGAGGGATTCTTCCAATAGTATTTATATCACCGTTAATGGCCGGTTCACCTCCTGTTACTCGTTCTCAATCTTTACGGTCAGCTTGGCGCTTACCTCGGGATACAGCCTTACTTCAGCTTCGTAGGTTCCCAGGGATTTGAACGGTCCCGGAAGGATGATTTTCTTTTTATCAATGTCTATTTTAAAATCCTTTTTCAATATGTCGAATATGTCCTTGTTCGTTATTGAGCCAAAAAGCTTTCCTTTTTCGCCGGACTTTGTTCTGATTACGACAACGGTATCGTTTAGTTTTAACGCAAGTTCCCTTGCCTTGACCAATTCCCGGTCGCTTTTGATTTTCTCGGCTTCCTTTTTGGTTTTTACCATGTTGATATTGCCGGCATTCGCCTCTTCGGCAAGGCCCCTGGGAAACAGGAAGTTCCTGGCGTAACCGTCGCTTACGTCCACCATATCCTCTTTTTTACCCAGCCCTTTAACGTCCTGCTTCAAAATTACTTTCATACGTACCTCCTTAAATCAATCATTCGGGAGAAAGCCGGATCTTAGCCGTAGACAAATAAAATGCTGCGCCGGCTGGTTTCCGACAGGGCATTCATGCCAACCCACAAACATCGATCCCTAAAATAATCTTTATACGCCTGCCCTGTTTATTTCCTTTGTGTATTCTATTATAGCATATTTCAGCTTGTCTTTCGCATCTTCCAGACCAATATCGGGCAATTGCGCCCCGGCAACGGTCATATGCCCGCCGCCGCCCAGTTTTTCAAGAATCACCTGGACATTGATATCCCCGAGCGACCTTCCGCTGATCCATATTTCGTTCCCCGCCTCGCATAAAACAAAAGCAGCCGTTATGCCCGAAATATTAAGCAATTCATCGGACGCTTTCGCCGCGATCAGCCGGGCGTTTTTCATGCCATGCGGGCATACGGCGATTGCTGTTTCGCCATTTATGAGTTCCGCGTTTTTTATTACCGCGGAAATGTTGGAATATGTCTCAAGGCTATTCTGGAAGAGTTGTTTTACAACGACAGTGTCGGCCCCCTGGCGCCTGAGATAGGAGGCTGCCTCAAATGTTCTTACCCCTGTTTTGTATGTAAAATTCTTGGTATCCACCACTATGCCGGCATACAGCGCATCGGCCTCAACCTGACTCAGCTCCAGCTTTTCATCAATATACTGGATGATTTCTGTTACAAGCTCGCAGGTTGAAGAAGCATATGCCTCCTGGTATGTCAGGACCGTATCATGTATATAATCGACCCCTCTCCTGTGATGGTCGATGACAACCACCTGTCCCACGATATCGATAAGCTCGGGTATTTCGACAAAACTTCGCCTGTGCGTGTCCACAACTATCAGGAGCGCTTTTTCGTCTGCCATTTCAACAGCTTCGTTCCGGTTGACGAATATCCTTTTATATTCGTCGTCCCTTTGAATCCTCTGCAGGAGACCTTCCATCGTCGGGTTCACTTTATTCAGGATGATATATGCATCCTTGCCCCTGTTTTTTGCAATCCTGTAAAGTCCCAATGAAGCTCCGACCGTATCAATGTCGGCATTTTCATGCCCCATTATAAAAACGGCCGACGCCTGGTCTACCAATTCACGCAGCGCGAAGGCAATAACCCTTGCCTTTACCTTGGTCCTTTTCTCGAGCTCGCGCGTTTTGCCCCCGAAAAAACTGAAACTGTTCCCGCTTTTTATCACCGCCTGGTCGCCGCCGCGCCCAAGGGCTAAATCGATGGAAGCAGCCGCATACCTGTAATTCTCGGAAAGCGTATTGCCGTTAAGTCCGAATCCAAGGCTTAAGGTAACGGGAATTTTGTTACCTATGTTAATTTCCTTTATTGAATCGAGTATGTCAAATTTTTTTTCTTCGAATTCCTTCAGGTACTTTTGCTCAAAAAGAAATATGTACTTGTCCCTCTCGTATTTTTTAAAGATTCCGTTTGCAAAGGATAGCCATTGCACAATCTTTTTATCTATCTCGGCCAGCATCTGCGGCCTGCTTGAATCTTCCATGCTCTGCATGAGTTCGTCGTAATTGTCAATCACGAATATCCCGACCGCGCTCTTTTCTTCGGCATATACTTTTTTTAAATTCACGAGTTCGGTAATATCAATAAAATAAAACACAAATACGTTATTGCCGTTTTCCTTGCCCAGGTCCGTCCCGGCCGGACGGCACAGCACGTTATAATGCATCCCGTCAATTTCAGCCTGGCGTGAAACGGCAGGATAACCGTCCTCCTTGTTTTCAGCAGTGAGGCCGTTTTTTATCAAGTCCAGGATGAGCGGTTTCACGGTAGACTTGAAGATTTCCTCTTTGTCCATGAAATCTTTGAAGGAAGCATTATGCCATGATATAAAGCCATCCTTTTCCACAATCGCCAGCGGCATGGGAAAATCCAGCAGCGTATTCCTGGAGGCTGCATCGATATTTAATTCCAGTTTTTCAATAAACCCTGTTATCTCTGCTGCCAGCCTGTTGCGTGTCCTGGCATTGTACCATATCAATAAGGCAAATAGCAGGAGACAGGGTATTGCGACACGCCAGTCCAGGAACGCCGTAACAAGCACAAGAAACAATATAATCAGCAGATATATTCTTGCCTGGGGCAGGAGCCGCTTTAAAAATGTTTTGCTGTCCATGATGCTGACAGTTTAAACCTGTCATTTCTCCTTTCTTCTAAAATTGCCAAGGTGTCTTGACAACTCGGATAAATCCCCGTAATATTTCTCGACGTCATGATTTTCTATCAATCCGAGCTTTATCTTACTATGCACTTTCAGATCAATTGCGTTATAGCTTATTCCAAGCCGCTTGCCAAGCAGGTAGACAATTAGTATTATATTTGACAGTATTTCCGATACCGCATCGTATATCTCTTCCCTGATACCTCCGGCCAAGACCTTGAACAGGCTTGCCAAATCGGTAAGCAATTCGCTTTTCAGCCATTCAATCAGCTTTATGTTCCTGGTTATATCAATTTCTTTCTCAGGCATTGCCATACGTTTCCACTCCCTACCCAAATGCCCGTTTCAAATAAACCGGCGATACATTACATTATAACATATCAACACATGTTAATATATTCCATTTCCCAAGCATGTGCATCGCGGCTCTTTGCCCGACTGTTCAGCGATATTGCTTAATCAGTCCCGTTCCACGTAGACAGGGTAGGAACCCAATATTTTTAGAAAAGAAGTCTTCTTTCCGACCATGGTCAATGCGTCTTTCACGTTTTCGTCTTCCCTGTGCCCTGCAATGTCTACAAAGAAAATATACCTGCCCAGCATGTTTTTCGCAGGCCTCGATTCGATACGCGTCATATTAATGTCCCATAGGTTGAATATTTCCAATATCCTGTAAAGGCTGCCCGGCTTATCCTCGGTGGAAAAAACAATCGATGTTTTGTCGTTTCCGGTCCTGGCCGCATCCGTCCTGCCAATTATAAAAAACCTTGTCTGGTTGTTATCGTTATCATGTATGTCGGCCATTGCAATCTCGAGGCCGTATACCTCCGCCGCCGCAGCCGAACCTATGGCAGCCAGGTCGCCTCCGCCGTTCTTCACTTCCTCCGCAGCCGCCGAAGTGCTGTAAACAGCTTTTGTAAGCGCATGCGGAAGGTGTTCCGACAGAAATTTCCTGCATTGCCCCAGGGGTTGCGGGTGGGAAAGCACATACCTTATGTCCGGAATCCTGGCGCCGGGTTTGACCAGCAGGTTTTCCCTGACGGGAAGAATCAATTCCGCCTTAACCATAAGGCCGGACTCATGCGCAAGTATATCCATTGTAGCGCTTACGGCGCCTTCTATGGAGTTCTCGACAGGCACTATGGCCTCGTCTAGCAAGTTATTCCCAAAAGCTTCGAATATCTCGGGTATGGATTGAAAATCCCTGGCAAGATGCGGAGTGTTACCGATATATTTCTTCAACGCCTCATGGGAAAAAGTCCCCCTGGGACCAAGGTAACCTATTCTAATCATTCGTTACACCCATAAACCTTGATATTATAAAATCAGGATCGGATTATATGAATAACCCGACCCTTTTATCATTTTCCCGCTTATTCGGCAGTATAAGGTAAAAGAGCAACGGCTCTTGCCCTCTTGATTGCCACGGTCAACTGCCGCTGGTGCTTGGCACAATTCCCGGATATCCTCCTTGGCAGTATCTTGCCTCTCTCGGAAATGTACTTTCTCAGCTTTGCGACTTCTTTATAATCTATATCGGTAACTTTATCCACGCAGAACGAACAAACCTTCTTTTTTGCCCTTCTCATCCTGATGGCGCCCTTGTTTTCGCTCTTGTCATATGAATCCCTGTTACCGCTCTTGTCATCTTTCTTTCCGCCTGGCATTCGAAAACTCCTCCTCTCATGAATTAATACGGATTGTAATAAGGCATATCAGAATGGCAGCTCATCATCATCGTCCAACGGGAAGAAGCCGTCGACATTCTCATCCCCCGGAACAGGCGCTTCGGGCGCCGGGTATTCAGGCGGCCTCATAGCCGATCCCGTTTCGGCCTTGCGGCTTTCGGCAAAATATGTTTCTTCCGCGATAATTTCGGTAACATAATGCCTTTTCCCTTCATTATCATCCCACGTCCTGTTTTGGATACTTCCGACCACAACTACCTTCTGGCCCTTGACAAAGTATTTGCTGCAAAACTCCGCAT
>JBLNDI010000073.1:0-10623 GCA_050261495.1 Bacillota bacterium | reverse complement strand
ATATATAAAAATTAAGCTCTCTGAGTTTTCGAGAGCGTACAGTAACTATTGATGGAGGTGTCCGTTTTTGTTCTTTGCATGCCGGGATGATGGGATGCTTGGTTCGAATTGCTATATCCTGGGGGATTCCGGAGAAGCTGCGGTTATAGACGCCGGCGTTTATTTCAGGGAAATTTCGCAGATCCTCGCGTCCGAGGGATTGATTTTGAAATATATCATTTTAACCCATGCGCACATAGACCATGTAATGTATGCAGAAAAGCTCAGGGACGCCTGCGGCGGCAAGGTGGTCATCCACATGGACGACGCTCCGCTGCTTGGAAACGAGGCATTGAACGGCGCTTTTTTATTTGGCCTGAAAAAGGCTTTCGGCCAGGCGGATTTGTGCGTGGTGGACGGAGACGTCCTGGAGCTCGGAGGGTTGAAGCTTGAAATCATCCACACTGCCGGGCATACGCCGGGAAGTATGTGTATCCTGGTGAGGGATGGGCAGGCCGGAAGCAATGCACGGGATGCCGGGGAAAAAGCAGACGGCACGGGAAATTTTATTTTTACCGGGGATACGCTTTTCAGGCTCGGGATAGGAAGGACCGACCTGGGCGCGGGTGACCATGAACGTCTGATGGCGTCGCTGCGAAAACTGGTGGAACTGGGTGATGATACCAGGGTATATCCGGGGCACGGACCCGCTACCGATATAGGGTACGAAAAAAGACACAGCCAATGGCTCTGAAGAATTACCTGAGAAAACAATCAAATTTTGTTTGCTAATTTATTAACCATGTGTTATACTACATAACGATAAAAATACGCACACGGTGCGACGGCAGGTTAAGTGCCTTCGGGTATTCCGGCCGGATGAAGCCGTGGTGGTGTAAACTTAAGGAGGATAAATTAATGTCAGTTATTTCTATGAAACAGCTCCTGGAAGCAGGCGTTCATTTCGGCCACCAGACCAGGAGATGGAACCCCAAAATGGCCGAATACATCTTTACCGAAAGAAACGGCATCTACATCATTGATCTTCAGAAGACGGTAAAAAAGATAGAAGAAGCGTATTTCTTCGTCAGGGAAATTGCAATGAACGGCGAGAACTTGCTTTTCGTCGGCACGAAGAAGCAGGCGCAGGATTCGATCAAGGAAGAAGCCGAGAGGTGCGGGCAGTACTATGTTAATGCAAGATGGCTCGGCGGTATGCTGACCAACTTTAAAACCATCCGCAAGAGGATTGATAGGCTGAACCAGCTTGAAGCCATGGAACAGAGCGGAGTGTTCGACGTACTGCCAAAAAAGGAAGTCACAAAGCTTAGAAACGAGATGGAAAGGCTGGAAAAATACCTGGGCGGCATCAAGGAAATGACAAAACTGCCCGGAGCAATGTTCATCGTTGATCCCAGGAAAGAAAGAAATGCCATACTCGAAGCGAGGAAACTGGGTATTCCTGTTGTAGCCATCGTTGATACGAACTGCGATCCTGATGAAGTGGATTATGTCATTCCCGGAAACGACGACGCGATAAGGGCGGTCAAGCTGATTGCGTCCAAGATGGCGGATGCCGTGATCGAAGGCCGCCAGGGTGAGCAGATGACGGCAGACAGCAGTACGGAATATACGGAAGAAGCCGCTGAAGAAGCAACCATAGCGGAAACGGCGGTAGAAACCGTGGAGGAACAGGCTGCGGTAGAAATCAAGGCGGAGACTGTAAAGAAAAAGAGTAAAAAGGACGCTGTCGTGAAAGCCGCAGATGAAGACGCCACGAAAGAGACCCAGGCGGAAGCGGATGAAGAAGTTGCGCCGGTGGAAACAACGGTGAAGAAAGCAGCCAGGAAGAACACTGCCGCGAAAGCCGTGAAGGAAGCGGCTGCGGTAGAAGCTGAAGCGGAAGCAACGGCAGGAGCCCCGGAGGAAGCGGCTGCGGCAGAAGTTGAGGCAGGAGTTTCGGAAGAAGCAGCCGCGGCAGAAGCTGAAGCGGTAGCCACGGAAGAAGCAGGCACGGCGGAAGCCGCGGTAGAAAAAGAAGAAGCTACAGAAAAGGAGTAAGCTGCAGATCTTCGATGAAGGCAAAAAACAAGGCGCCCGGACCGCAAATGGACCCGGGTGCCGCGTCATACTTCTTGATAATGGAATAAAAGCCAGGTTTATGGCAATAATATTTACAGTTTGGAGGAATATGGATGATTACTGCAGAAATGGTGAAACAACTCCGTGAGAGAACAGGCGCCGGGATGATGGACTGCAAAAGGAGCCTGGAGGAAAGCGGCGGAGATATGGAAAAAGCTATAGAAGTATTGAGGGAAAAAGGTCTTGCGGCTGCGGCCAAAAAAGCTGGCAGGATTGCAGCCGAAGGGCTGGTCGATTCTTATATACATGGCAATGGCAGGATAGGCGTGCTGGTCGAGGTAAACGTCGAAACGGATTTTGCGGCGGCAAATGACGAATTCAAGCGCCTTGTCAAGGACATTGCAATGCAAATAGCGGCAGCAAAGCCCGAATACGTCAGAAGGGAAGACGTGCCTGCCGACGTTATTGAAAAAGAGAAGAACATTCTCAGGGCACAGGCGAGGAACGAAGGAAAGCCTGAGAAGATAATAGAAAAAATGGTTGAAGGCAGAATGGAGAAATTCTACAAAGAGGTTTGCCTAATGGAGCAGCCCTGGATCAGGGACCCGGAAAAGACGATCGGACAGCTTATTGCCGAGAAGATAGCCATTATAGGCGAAAATATTAATGTCCGAAGATTCGCGAGGTTCGAGAAAGGGGAAGGGCTGGCAAAGAAAGAGGAAAACTTCGCCGAAGAAGTGGCAAAGCAGATCGGTGGATAACAAAAAGGGAGCATATAAAATATGTTCCCTTTTTATGAATGTGGAGGAAGGAATTCGGATATTTTTGTAGAACAATTAATGTGGAGCGGGGGTTGTAGCCGATATGACGCCGAAATACAAAAGAGTATTACTGAAACTCAGCGGAGAAGCCCTGGCAGGAAGCCGCAAGACTGGTATTGACACCGAGACGCTTGGAGCTATTTCAGAGAGGATTTGCGAAGCTTACAGGATGGGGGTTGAAATTTCCATTGTGGTAGGCGGCGGCAATTTCTGGAGGGGCAGGAGCGGTATCGGCATGGACAGGACCACTGCCGACTACATGGGGATGCTGGCTACCGTCATAAACGCGCTTGCGCTCCAGGATGCGCTGGAGTCAAGGGGTGTTCCCACGAGGGTGCAGACAGCGATTGAGATGAGGCAGATTGCCGAGCCTTACATAAGGAGAAGGGCTATAAGGCACCTTGAGAAAAAACGAATCGTAATTTTTGCGTGCGGCCTGGGCAGCCCTTATTTTTCCACCGACACCACCGCAGCGCTCAGGGCTGCGGAGATTGACGCCGATGTCATTTTAAAGGCGACAACCGTGGATGGAGTGTATGACAGTGATCCGAAGGAAAATGCGGACGCGGTCAGGTATGAAACTATCACTCTTGCGGACGCCCTTAATAAAAGGCTTGGAGTCATGGATTCAACGGCAATTTCATTTTGCATGGACAACAAGATTCCACTGGTCGTTTTCAACCTGGAAGATCCGGACAACATACTCCGGGTAATCAGGGGCGAAAACATAGGTACGACTTTATACTAAGCAATACTTGCACCGGTTGGACATATACCGGATAGAAATTACTCAGGATAACTATAAATATAGGAGGTATGGAAAAATGGCGGATGATTCGTACAAAGACTTCGAAAACAAGATGGCTAAGGCGATAAATGTCCTTAAGGAGCAGTTGGCGGGATTGAGGGCAGGCAGGGCTAACCCGGCCATATTGGACAGGATAACCGTCGATTATTACGGTGTGCCGACTCCTATAAACCAACTGGGAAGCATTAACGTTCCGGAAGCCCGAGTCATAGTTATCCAACCGTGGGATGCGAAAATATTGAAGGACGTGGAAAAAGCCATCCAGAAATCCGATATCGGCATCAATCCGATAAACGACGGTAAAGTAATCAGGTTGGTATTTCCCGTGCTTACCGAGGAAAGAAGAAGGGAACTGACGAAGAGCGTAAAGAAGTACGGGGAGGATGCGAAGGTCGCAGTACGGGCGGTAAGGAGAGAAGCCATCGAGCGCTTCAAGCAGCAGAAAAAAACGGGCGAGATTACCGAAGACGACCTGAAGGTGGCGGAAGAGGACATCCAGGAAATAACCGATGAATTCATCGAGGAGATTGACAAGATAATAGAAAAGAAAGAAAAGGAAATCATGGAGGTATAACTGCAAAATCCTTGATGCAGGCACAGGATGGAAACATACGGATACCGGATGTTTCCGGCTTCAGGCTTGAGAGGGCGTTGAAGTTGCTGGAATCATCCGGGGTTGAAAGTGTGACGGTCCGCCGGACCGCTCCCCCGAGGTTGAAATATTCGGATTGCGGGGGAGATGCCAGGGTCGTCGCGCAAAAAGTATTGAACGGCGGTAACATTGAACTGCTGGTATGCAATGCGAATATCGAATAATGTGGCTGCTGCCGCAGCCCGGAATTAATGGGCATATCCGCGGGATAAGATCCGGCAGGCATAAAAGGCGGAATGCCCTTTTTTAGCGTGGGAGGGAATTGATTGTGTTTGCGGGCATAATAAAAAAGAAAAAACCGGTGGCGCAAAGCCAGGGAAAACTGCCCGTACATATAGCGATAATCATGGACGGAAACGGCCGCTGGGCGGGGAGGAGGGGTCTTCCGCGCAGCGCCGGGCACAGGGAAGGCGCAAATACATTAAAAAAGATCGTCAAAGAGTGCGATGCACTGGGAATCAAGTACCTGACCGCTTTTGCGTTTTCGACGGAAAACTGGAACAGGCCGAAGGAAGAAGTTGATGCATTGATGTCGCTCCTGCTCGAGTTTCTGAGGAACGCGGACAATGAACTGTCAGGCAAAAATATCAAAATAAGCGTGATAGGGGATATGGACGGTCTGACGGATGAAATACGGAGGGAAATCGCCAGGGTGGTGCGAAATACTGCTGAAAACACCGGGTTGAACTTCATAATCGCACTCAACTATGGAAGCCGGATGGAAATAACCCGCGCGGCCGCCAGGATTGCGAGAGATGTGCAGAAAGGACTGATAAAGCCCGAAGACATTGACGAGGAGTTGTTTTCCAATTATCTGTACACGGCAGGCATACCTGATCCCGACCTGGTTATAAGGCCCAGCGGCGAGAACAGGCTCAGTAATTTTCTCTTGTGGCAGTCTTCCTATTCCGAGTTTTGGTATTCGGACATTTTGTGGCCGGATTTTTCAAAAAAAGACCTACTGGAGGCAATAGAGGCATACCGCAGGAGAAACAGGCGGTTCGGAGGTTTGTAATTATGAAAGTAAGGGTTGTCAGCGCTGCTGTCGCAATTTTTTTGTTGGCGGTTATAGTGTACATCGGGGAGACGGCAATCGGGCTGGCCGTGTTTGCACTGGCTGCCCTGGGCGTGCGTGAATTTAACGGGGCATTGGAAAAGGCGGGCTTCAAGCCGGTTAATATTTTAAGTTATTTATCATGCCTTCCGTTGCTGTACCTGGCTGTCTCGAATCTAATGCCGTGGCAGGTCATAGCCACGATGGACGGCAATTATTCGGACGTGGCCGCGTTGGGCTTGTTCGTGCTGGTTGTCATGGCGTCCTGCTTTGTCATGTTTTCACGCGGCAGGTATAAAATCGCCGATGCTGCGGTTACACTTGCGGGCATATTGTACGTTGTTTACCTGCTTTCTTTTGTCACGCTTACCAGGAACATGGATAAAGGATACCTTTACATATGGTTTATTTTTATCGGCGCCTGGGCGACCGATACCTTTGCTTTCTTTACCGGGATAACAATCGGGAAGAAGAAAATAGTACCGTCGATAAGCCCTAAAAAAACGCTTGAAGGCTTCATAGGCGGCATCCTGGGATGCATGCTGGCCATGGTGGCTTTCGGCATGTACTTCAGCGGCGTACTTAAGATCCCGGTGTTTCATTTGGCCGCGTTGGGGCTTGTTTGCGGCGTGATATCGCAGCTGAGCGACTGGTCTGCGTCCGCAGTCAAGAGGGCTGCAGGCCTGAAGGATTACGGGAATATTATGCCAGGCCACGGCGGTGTGCTTGACAGGGTGGACAGCATACTTTTTACCGCCCCGGCCGTATATTTCTATATAAACATATTTATCACGGGAGTTCCGGTATGACAAAAAATATAACGGTACTAGGGTCCACCGGCTCGATCGGCGTCCAGGCGCTCGAAGTGGCTGAGAACCTTGGATTGCGTGTTGTTGCGCTGGCAGCGAATAAAAATATAGATCTTGTTGAAAAACAGGCCAGGAAATTCAGGCCGCGCCTGGTTTCCGTGGGAAGCGGGAAGCTTGCGCTGGAACTTGAGAGAAGGCTTTCGGGGCTTGGGATAGAAGTATATTATGGCCTTGAGGGAATGAAGGCCGCCGTTTCGCTGGATGAAGCCGATACGGTGGTAACGTCCGTGGTAGGCATTGACGGCTTGATACCCACCGTGGAAGCAATACGCAAGGGGAAGAACATTACGCTGGCCAACAAGGAGACGCTTGTTGCCGCGGGCTGCATTGTCATGGCGGAAGCGGCTGCCCGTAATGTTGACATAATTCCGATAGACAGCGAGCATTCCGCAATTTTCCAGTGCCTGGCCGCGAACAGGAAGCAAGACGTGGCGCGCATCATCCTTACCGCGTCGGGAGGCCCTTTCAGGGGAAAAAAGAAAAGCGAGCTTGAAAACGTGACGGTGGACCAGGCACTAAAGCATCCGAACTGGAGCATGGGCAGTAAAATCACCGTTGATTCAGCCACGCTTATGAATAAAGGCCTCGAAATAATAGAAGCTAGGTGGTTGTTCGGTTTTGGCCCGGACATGATCCATGTGGTGATTCATCCGCAGAGCATTATCCACTCCATGGTGGAATTCAAAGACGGTTCAATCATGGCGCAGCTTGGCGCGCCGGACATGCGCATCCCTATACAGCTTGCGCTGACATGGCCCGAACGGGCGGGAAACGGCTTTTCGAGGCTGAACCTGCTCGAGTGCGGCCCCCTGACGTTCGAAGAGCCGGATACGGAAGCATTTCCCAGCATCAGCCTGGCTTACGAGGCACTAAAAGCCGGCGGTACGATGCCCGCGGTGCTGAACGGTGCAAATGAAGCCGCTGTCGGGCTGTTCCTCAGTGAAAAAATCGGCTTTTGCGACATACCCCGCCTCGTGGAAAAGGCGATGGATGCACATGTTGTGAATACAAATCCCGGACTTGATGATATAATAGAGGTGGACAAATGGGCCAGACGGATGGTTGGAGGTAGCGTATGAGCGTAATTATTGCAATACTCGCATTAAATATAATAATAATAGTTCATGAACTGGGACATTTCATTTCCGCCAAGAAAATGGGCATCAAGGTGCTGGAGTTTTCGCTCTTCATTGGCCCGAAGATATTCAGCGTGCAGCGCGGGGATACCACTTACTCGCTCAGGCTTATTCCGCTCATGGCTTACGTCAAGATGGAAGGCGAGGAGGAAGATTCGGACAGCAGATCGGCTTTCAGGAACAAGCCTTTGACAGCGCGCGCAATCACGGTAATAGGCGGTCCGTTGGCCAACCTTTTGCTTGCCGTTTTTATCCTGACAGCCGTATTCAGCATGAGCGGATTTGCGACGACCGAGATCGGATACGTGGAGGAAAATTCCCCGGCGGCGGCGGCAGGCATCAGGAAGGGCGACAGGATTATATCCTACGACGGGAAGAGGACTTACCTGCCTATTGATGTAATACAATTCATATATGTTTCAAAGGGCGCCCCGGCGAAGATAGAGTACGAAAGGGACGGCGAACGGTTTTCGGAAATTATCGAACCAATCATACATCCGGCGACTGTTTCCCCAAAGATCGGCGTTGCGCTTGGCGGTCAGGGCGAAACCGGTTCCACCGTCATATCGGGATTGTCGCCGGGCATGCCGGCGGAAAAAATGGGACTTAAGGTAGGAGACAGGATTAAAGCCTTAAACGGCGTGGAAGTGAATACGGCTGAAGAACTTATCGCCTTTGTCAACCAAAACGGTTTTAAGCCTTTAGAGGTAAAAGTGTTGAGGGATGGAGCCGAAATCAACGTAACAATAACTCCTGTTGAAGTAAAGACGGACGAATGGTACGACGCAGGCATGCTGTTCATGCCCAGGAAGGGAGGATTCTTTGAATCGCTTGCCCAGGCGGCCACCTATACGTTTTCCGTTGTCCGGAGCACAGGTTACAGCCTGGTCTGGCTGGTTACGGGGAAAGCAAGCGTAAGCGAACTGATAGGCCCGATAGGCATGGTCAGCACCATCAGCGCGGCAGTCAGGCATGCGCCGAGCATCTATGACATGCTGCTCGAGCTTTTGAACACCACGGCCCTTTTCAGTATCGCGCTTGGCGCCACAAACCTTATACCTTTCCCGGTTCTTGACGGCGGGCGCCTTGTCCTGATCCTCGTCGAAGCTGTCAGGGGAAAGCCATTGAGCCAGGAAAAGGAAGCGTACATTTCCATGGTGGGGTTCGCCGTGATTATCCTGCTGGGCTTGTTTGTGGCGTACAATGATATAATCAGGCTGGTGACGGGATGAACGGACCGGGACGTTGTATAGAAAGAGTCAAAACCCGGAAAATTCGGGTGGGTAATATATATATAGGCGGTGACGCGCCTATAACCGTGCAGTCAATGACCAATACGGACACCAGGGATGTGGCTGCCACGGTAAATCAGGTAAAGCAGTTGGAAGAAGCGGGCTGCGATATTGTAAGGATAGCGGTGCCCGACAGGGAGGCGGCGGCCGCCTTCAGGGAGATAAAAAAGGCTGCCGGGATTCCGCTGGTTGCCGATATTCATTTTGATTACAGGCTTGCCATTGAGTGCATGGAAAACGGCGCGGATAAAATACGCATAAACCCAGGCAACATCGGCGGCAGGGAAAAGGTGGCCAAGGTCATCGAAGCGGCGCGCCAAAGGGGTATACCGGTAAGGGTCGGCGTAAACTCAGGCTCGCTTGAGAAGAGCATATTGGAGAAGTACGGGGGCGTGACGCCCGAAGGTATGGTGGAAAGCGCCCTGGGACACGTGCGCATGCTGGAGGACCTTGGATTCGGGGATATCGTGCTTTCGCTGAAAGCCTCGGATGTGCCGATGACTATAGAGGCATACCGCATGATATCGCGGAAGACGGATTACCCGCTGCATTTAGGCGTGACCGAGGCGGGGACTATATTTTCGGGTACGGTCAAGTCGGCGGTGGGCATCGGATGTCTCCTGGCGGAAGGGATAGGCGATACGATAAGGGTGTCGCTTACCGGGGAACCGCTGGAGGAAGTGAGAGTCGGCATGGAACTGCTGAAAGCACTGGGGCTTGGGAAACCGGGCGTTGAACTTGTTTCATGCCCGACTTGCGGGCGGACGAGAATAGATATCGTAAAAATAGCAAACGAGGTGGAACGGCGTCTTTCCGGCTGCAAAAAGCAGGTGCGCGTGGCCGTGATGGGATGCGCGGTAAACGGGCCGGGTGAGGCGCGCGAGGCCGATATCGGCATTGCGGGCGGCGCCTGCGAAGCCCTGTTGTTTAAAAAAGGAGAAATTATAAGAAAGATACCCGAGGATAGGATTGTCGACGAGTTGCTTGCGGAGATAGAGAAATTATAAATGATGCCGCAAATTAAACCACGGTTTTATTTTAAAAGCATGAGGAAAAAGCAAACTGCATAAAAAGAAAAAGCCGTTTGGAAAAACCATTTAGAAAGAAAAACCGTTTAGAAAGGGAATGCACAAATGTCTGAAACTGCAGCTGGCAAAAGCTTTCTCGAAAAACTCGGGCTAAAGCTTGACAATGAAGCGCAGGAATTTTTTGAAGGGGTCAAAATCACAAACATAAGGATTTTCAAAAAGACAGAAAAACTGGTGATCAAGGCCGTTTCGGGAAAAATCATACCGGCCGTGACCGTTGAACGGGTTGAGTCGGCGCTTTCGTCGGCTTTTTTAGTTAACGCTGAAATCGACCTCAGGTTTGATGTTGATTTACCTGTGCCTGAAATAATAAAAAGCTATTGGGACAGCATCGTTCGTATTGTAAATGCCAATGTCGCATCGAGCCGCGGCATACTTGACAACTGCGATTGGGAACTTTCAGGAAGCCGTCTTGACGTGAGGCTTGCTAACGGGGGAAGCGCAGTGCTGAGGTCTCACGGCTGCGATAAAATGATCGGCGAAATCCTGCAGAATGCTTTTGGTCTCAAAATAAATGTATGTTTTTCGGATTGCGAGCTTGACCAGGACTTCAGGGAAAAATACGCCGAATTCAAGGAAAACGAGGAAGCCCGCGCGCTCAAACCTGCCGTTGAAGAAGCATCTGTCCCGGCAAAGGGAAACGGGAAGAAGCGGAGAAAAGAACCGGCCGGGGAGGATTCACAGGTACTTGAAGTACTGCTGGGCAAGGAATTTAGGGACGCTGTTGTAAAAATGAGCGAGGTAACGCAGGATTCCGGCAAGGTTGCAATACAGGGGGAAATCTTCAATGTTGTGTTCAGGGAGATACGCGGAAACCGTTATATGTGCGCTTTCGATATAAC
>JBLNDI010000072.1:0-53942 GCA_050261495.1 Bacillota bacterium | reverse complement strand
AAAAACAGCTGGTGAACAATTTTTTAAAAAAACCGGGGCCGGATTAAAAACAAACCCCCGTAGATATGAAAATAATTACCGGGGTTTGCTCTGTTTTGGGGCCACCCCGCCGCCGGTTTATCTCTGGTCGGAGATGTTTGCATTATCATTATCCTCGGCTAATTGATCAAGATCGTCGTATGGCGGTCCAAACGTGGTTCCGGCCAGGAGCGCGATATCGAATTCGTTGGGAGGATCGCCCCACGAGTTGCCCATGAACGTGGTAAACGCACGATCCACCAGGAACCCGCCTTTTGTATTGTAAACCACATTGTTGTTGATGGCGCCGGTTGTACCCGGATTGATATACATTCCGGTCCTCAGCGAGAAAAATGTATTCCCGTCCAAGAGAACGTTCTGAGTATTCACCTGCGATACAACAGCCCGGTTCACAATCCAATCTGACATCGGGGGCGGCTGCACAGGACCGAAAATGGTATTTCCGATAAGTTTTACATTAGCTGCGCCTATCTGAATGAATTCCTTGGCGTAAGGCTGATCGCTGGTTATCGTCAAGCCCTGGACTGTCGCGCCGGCGCCCGTAATCAGCATTGCAATGATATCCGCCTGGAGCAGTATCTCCGCACCCTGCTCACCGAGCAGCGTCATTCCCGGTTTGTTAACAACAATCTGCGTTGTAATGGGATAAGTTCCTGCTCCTACATGAACAGTTCCACCGGCAGCAACTGCATTAATACCTTCGGCAATGGTTCCGAACGGATGCGCGATGCTTCCGTTTCCTCCCACGCTGCCGGCTGCTACACGGATATTTCCGGGATCGACCACATTATTTACCGCTGCATCAAGTGTCTGCTGTAATTCTGCCACTGTCAGGTAGCCCAGGTCAGGACGGGTTGCAATCAATTCTGCGAGCACTATATCCTGGGCGCCCGTACTTAAGGAGTTAAAAGCGTCCAGGTTCAATCCGAGCCCGGGATCGGTAATGGCTGCACGCATTTCTGTTACATCCTGCGCGTTATTTACAGCATCCAGTAATGGATCGGGAGTTATGGTTTTGCCAATTTTAAAAATCATGATCGATGCGCTGACCCCGGTAAATGCTCCGCCTGCTGTACTGTCAAGAGTAACCGGTCCGATGCTGCCATAGTTTCTAAGGGTTATCTGGTCGCCCGCAGCAGCATTGATGATAACCATTCCGCTATAGGTGCTTTCAGCCGTCCTGGTTCCATATGTGCTGCCAGGTACGGGGCCTTCATTCCGGAACAGTGTGAATTGATTGGGTTCAGCCCCGGTGACGGTATACCAGACCGCGTAGATCCCGTTGGACTCAATGACAACAGGGGCCGTATTTGCTTCATGGACGATTCCGAGTAAAGCGCCGTTGTTGCTGAAGGCAACGGAACCATCCGGCGGGACGGTTTGATTGTTGATGTTGTAGATATACCCGTAAGGATTATCCGCAGGTGTCGGAGGTTCCGAATAGGTAACAACCAGTTTCGGGAAATACGGTTCATATACGATATTGTTCGTGCCGAATTGGACCAGGGTTGACGCGTCCGTGTTCGTCAATGCAATTCCGTGGTTTTCGTGGGTTCCGGCCAGCCACTCGTTCACAAGGGTTGTAATATCAATCTCCACAATCGTGTATAGATCCGACGTGTTGATATCAATTTGCGAAGCAGTGGGAGTGAAGGACGGAAGAGTGTTGTAAGTAACGGTTTCGGCATCAAAAGGGCTGGTTACCCTGTTTACAACTATCGGGCTCGGGTCCGTACCGGTTTTCACGATTACGGACAATTGAAGCACCGCACTGTCGACACTCGTTACGGGAACAGACGACAAATCAATTTCCATCAGGCCGATACATTCTAAAAAACCCGGATCAAGGCCCACATACATCAACGGGTAAAATGAAAAATTTAGTGTTGGTTGGGCAGAGGATACAAAGGTCGTATCGGGAATACCAATTGATATTGTCGGCATAAAGTCACCTCCTTTCCTTATCTTGGATTTATTAACTCGCCTTTTTACAAAGGGGCGCAGGTAAAGCAGGAGATGTTTGTCTTGCTTAATCAAGCCATATTTCCTCTTTCCCATACATAAACATAATATTCAATATTTCATGCAGTGTTACATATTATGCCACCAGTCTTTATGAATCCAAAATGCCCACTCTGCTTGCTTTGAGCCATGCAAAGCCCTTTGAATTATGCAAATGTAACATTACATAATCGGTTTGCATATTATTATTGCAGACCGGTTTATTCAAACTTTATTGCCAGATATGGAACAAGGCATATTTTCATCATCTGTGCCATAGGAGGGTATGCGAATGAACAAAGCGTTAATCACGGGAATCACCGGACAGGACGGTTCCTACCTGGCGGAGTTTTTGCTGGAAAAAGGATATGAAGTGCATGGGCTTGTCAGGAGAAGCAGCACGGATAATACGGAAAGGATCCGCCACCTGCTGGACGGATCAAAAAAGGTGTTTTTGCATTATGGCGATATGACCGATGCGATCAGCCTGTGCAGGCTGCTCTACAGGATCGGGCCGGACGAGGTGTATAACCTGGCCGCGCAAAGTTATGTGAAAGCTTCCTTTGACATGCCGGATTTTACAGCGGATGTAAATGCCATCGGTACGGTCCGGTTATTGGACAGCATCCGGGAAGTGAACCGGGATATAAAATTTTACCAAGCGTCCTCCAGTGAATTGTTCGGAAAAGTAAGGGAGATACCGCAGAATGAAAGCACGCCGTTTTACCCCAGGAGTCCCTATGCGGCAAGCAAGCTGTACGCATACTGGATAACGGTAAACTACAGGGAGGCTTACGGGCTGTTTGCCTGCAACGGAATACTTTTTAACCACGAATCCCCCAGAAGAGGAGAAAACTTTGTCACCCGGAAAATCACACTAGGAATTGCGGACATTCTTAGAGGGAAACAGCAGCATATATGCCTTGGCAACCTGGATGCAAAAAGGGATTGGGGCTATGCCGGGGATTACGTCGAGGCCATGTGGCTGATCCTGCAGCAGGAAGAACCCGGCGATTATGTTGTTGCAACAGGAGAAACACACACGGTAAGGGAATTTTGCGAGCTGGCATTCCGGAATGCCGGGATCAGCCTGACCTGGACAGGGGAAGGCGTAAATGAAAAAGGCGTGGATAAGGACACCGGCAGGGAACTGGTCAAGGTCAGCAGCGAGTTTTTCAGGCCCACGGAAGTGGATTTGCTGCTGGGTGACCCTACAAAGGCAAAAACCAAGCTGGGTTGGAGCCCAAAGGTATCCTTTGAGGAACTGGTTGCAATGATGGTGGAAAGCGATATCCGGGCCGCAATGGGAAGACAAGATTAAGGAGGGAAACTCATGGAAAGAAACAGCAGGATATACGTGGCAGGTCATACCGGGATGGTTGGTTCGGCCATTGTCAGGCGCCTTCAACAAAACGGGTACGAAAATATCATCAAAAGGACGCACCGGGAACTGGATCTGACAAACCAGGCGGAAACAGAGAAGTTTTTTGAGGAAGAAAAGCCGGAACATGTTTTCCTGGCTGCCGCCAAAGTGGGAGGAATACATGCGAATGATACGTACCCTGCGGATTTCATCATGGAGAACATGCTGATCGAATGCAACGTGATCCGCAGCGCCTTCAAGAATAAAGTGAAAAAGCTGATGTTTCTCGGAAGCTCATGCATATATCCGAAATTATGCCCCCAGCCGATAAAAGAGGAATACCTGCTCACCGGTCCGCTGGAACCTACCAATGAAGCTTACGCCCTGGCCAAAATTTCGGGGATTAAAATGTGCCAATCCTACAACAAGCAATACGGCGCCTGCTATATTTCGGTCATGCCCGCCAACCTGTACGGCGTCAACGACAGGTTTGACGCATACAACTCCCATGTGATCCCATCCATGCTGGTAAAATTCCATAAAGCCAAAATGGAGAACCGGCCGTTTGTTGAATTGTGGGGTACGGGCAAACCCTTGCGGGAGTTTTTATACGTGGACGATATGGCCGAAGCATGCCTTTGCCTGATGCAGACCTATAACGGCAGCGAGCTCGTAAATATCGGTTCCGGGAAGGAAACGAGCATAAGGGAGCTGGCTGAGATTATCCGGGATGTTGTAGGTTTTCAGGGAGATATTGTATTCGATGCCACAAAACCCGACGGGACTCCGCGGAGGGTTTTGGATAATTCCAGGATTTCAGCGACCGGTTGGAAGCCGAAAATGGATTTGAAGGAAGGAATCCGGCGGGAATATGAATATTACGTCAGCATGTTGAATGACGCCAACCGCTGAATTGCGGCCGGCGTCATTTCATGCTGCAAATTTCAAAAGATTTAACCATGGTATGGTGAAAATTCCGGGATTTGCACGCCGCGTTCCCTTACTCCGCGAACAATTGCTTGATAACGTCCATTTGAGCCTGGAGCAGCGCTTCCGATTTTGTTTTGAAGGTATATACTTCATTTTTGAGCTGATCATATTTTGCCTTGATTTTACGGGCTTCATCGGCAGCTTCGTCAATTATTTTCTGTGCCTTTATTTCTGCTTCATCCACTATGGTCT
Organism: Bacillota bacterium; assembly: GCA_050261495.1. Taxonomy (GTDB): domain Bacteria; phylum Bacillota; class Clostridia; order Acetivibrionales; family DTU013; genus JBMNKL01. The sequence goes on along the minus strand of JBLNDI010000072.1, from coordinate 49,357 downwards.
TTGCCTTTTCGCACGCGTTCGCTTTGATTTGCTCGGCGCTGTGCTGTGCAACCAGGATGGAGTGCTGCAGGGATTCTTCAAGTACCTTGTAGTGCTGTACAGTCTCTTCCAGCGTGGATATCTGGCATTTCAGCTCATGGATGCCTTTATTCATCTCCCCGTAGTCTTCAATGATTTTTGCAAGCATGCAGTCAACCTGTTTTTTACTGTATCCGTCAAAAATCGCTCTTTTGATCTTGAGGCGGCATAAATCGGTAGAACTGTAATGCACACGACCATCTCCCGGCACATGTTCCTGTAACAATTTTATTCAGAATTCCGTCCGGATATCACAATTCATTTTAACGGCTAAAACTCGACCACAGGAGATAATGTTCCCAAAGGGTAAATGTCCCTGTCCTTCGCCGTTATTTGAAATCGGGAGAAATCCCGTGTTGAAATCATGTCGCAGACATCTCTCAGCCACATGAAATTGCTGATATAAGCATAGAACCTTGCCCTGTCAAGGGAGGCGGCAGTAACCGGATAATGCCTGCGCATCCGTTTTATAAAGCTCTCTCCCAGGTGGTCCAGGAGCATTCCCAGGTCATAGGAGGGATCGCCCAGGCCTGCGCAGCCAAAACCGATGATGCCGTTGATCCTCCTGGAGGCCTGATCAAACAGGATGTGGTTCGGCGTTAAATCGCCATGGATAAGCGCGGGCTTGAATTCAAAAAATTTCTCGTCATCCATGACGGGCAGGATAATCTGCCGAAAATACTCTTTAACATAGCCTGTGCAATAGGGGAATATTTTCTTTTGAATCGTTTCCAGTTCAGCCAGCCATTCCTCCCGCGACAGGTTCATCCTGGAATCGCCGATCTCCGCGTATCGTACCGTTTTTGCGGGGATGGAGTGCAACTGCTTTAAGAAAACGGCAATTTGCCCGGCAACGTTATCCTGCGCACGGTAATCCAATCTCAGCAAAGTATTTCGGTACATCGGCGAGCCCTTGATATAACGGCGCCTGGACACGTTTTGGCCGATCAGCTCCACATCCGGCAAAGGCAAGGTGACAAAATCCCTGATGAAGCGGACCACATCCGCCTCGTTTTTCAGGTAGACGGCGCTCCAGTCATATTTCGCAAATTTAAACACTTCCTCATTATTTACAACTGCGATGTCGCTATAACTCCCGTCGGTTTTATTAAATTCGACTTTGTGCAGATCCATTCCGGGATACCTGCTCTTTATTAATTCCATGTATTTTAATTCGTTGGAGGACAAGAATCATCCCTCCTCTCCCCTGGGAAACTGCTATTCAGTATAACAACTTGATATTGGTTTCCGGCCAGTCCTTAAGCCGCATCACAGTATTGGACAGACTTGAATAACCGTTGCCGATGAAAAAGTCGCATTGTGCAGCCAGGTACGTGTCCTTTATTATTTCGATGGTATCCTTGATGAGCTCCACGCCCTTGTGTCTTTTGTTCGGGTAAGTCAGAAGGTAAGTCGGTATCCGTTCCTTCAGGGGCCGTTTTTTGCTGTCCGTGTATAGAAGCATGCCGTTTACGCCATACAGTTTCTTGTACTGGTTCAATATTTTATTGGAGTCCGTTATCAAGAAAACGTGCCTGATGTTGTACCGTACTATAAACTGCCAGATATTGGGCTTGTAGAATTCATTCAGGTCATATATCTGCGCCACTTCATGCACAATGGCGTTGGAACGGCAGTGTACCCCGAGAATCGGCCTTTCATCCCTGAAGTCCGGGTTTGTATTGATGTATTTCTTAATTTCCCGCTTTATTTCGGGTTTTGGCTTCAGATACTTGTCATAAAGGCGCCGGTAAACCTGGCAGGGGGTTTCCCCGAAAGACCAGTGCGGCCTGTTCGTCCATGACAATATGGAGCTCAGCGGATAATATATGTCACTGACAACTATATTCGCATCACTTTTCATCAGGCTTTTCAAATCCCGGTTTTCCATTTTAAACCTGTCGCTGTCTTCAGCAAGAATGTTCTGTGAATTCCACACGGGCGGGTAAAAAGAATATCCCGGACGGATAATATCATGGACCGTAAAGCCGGAAACCGGTTCAAAAAAGAGCTCATATGCGTTTGTAGCGATGGACTCGCTGTAAAGGCTCTCCACGCCCCAGTACACGACCGGGACCCGGTTTGTCAGCTCTGCCGCCAGAATCTGGCACATAACATGGTCAACATCTGCCCAAATGCTTTTACCCAGTGATTTTATCAACAGGTATCGGTTCGTCTGCATACGTATTTACACCTCCGTATAATTCAGGATATTCCGTTATGTGGCGGATCCTTTCCAATTTTCTTCTCCTCCGGTCGGCTTTCACGCGTTTCCTGGCCAACCTCATTTCATGCTTCAAATCCCTGTAGAAAAGGATAATGTTGCTGTCCGGCCAGTCTCTCAGGCGTTTTACCGTGTATGACACGTTGGAATACCCATTGCCGATAAAGAAATCACACATGGAGGCAAGGCAGGTATCCTTGATTACCTCTATCCCCTTACGCCTTCTTTCGGAATAGCTGGTAAGGTGGGGAGCGTTTTTCGTGTCATAAACCTGCCCCCTTTTGCAATCGGTAAAGATCACCTTCCGTCCGTACCGCTTTTTAAAATCGGCAAGAATTTCCTCGCAGTCTGTCAATACCAGGATCTTCTGAATATCATACTGCCTGATAAAGTTTTGTATCGCTTGATGGTATCTTTTGTTCAGGTGGGACAAGTTCTCCACTTCGCGTACTTTGTCTCCTCCCCGGATGTGCACTCCGAGCAGCGGCTTCGCATCCTTCATGAATTCATCGTAAAATTGCTGTATTTCCTCTTTTATATCCGGTTTCAGCCTGATATATTTGTCAAACAGGCGCCGGTATATCTGGTGCGCGGTCATTCCGTACGCCCAGTGGCTTTTGGGAATATAATTGAGCATCGGACGTATAAAATAGTGAACGTCGCTGACCACCACGTTGGCGTCGCTCTGCATCATATCGCCCAGGTTCCGGTATGCCCATGCCACTTTGTCCAAATCCTCCACCGTCAGGTTTTTGCCGTTCCAAACGGGAGGGTAGTAGGTAAAACCGGGCTGGTTCAAATCTTCCACGGTATAATCCGATACGGGTTCAAAATACAGCTCAAAGGCATTTCCTTTAAATGAGTCGGAATACAGGCTGTTTGTACCCCAATAAACGACAGGAATCCGGTCGGTCAGTTCGGCAGCCAGCAATTGGCCCGTCACGTGGTCCACATCGGACCAAAAACCGCAACCCCAGCTTTTGATAAGCAGGAACCGGTCAGTTTTCAAGGTCGCCACCCCCAATATTAAGTTTTTTCTTTATGCTGCGGCAGAGTCTTTTCAAATACTCCAAAAATGAACGCAATAATTTATTGTCTTTTCTTACAATCATTTTTACATTGACAGGGTATATGCGTCTTTTCCTCCGGCGGAAGAGAAGGTTGACATTCCCCTGCGGCCAGTCCTTCAGCCGTGTTATCGCCCGTGACAGCGCGGAGAAGTCGTTTCCTATAAAGAAGTCGCACCGGGCGGCAATATATGCGTCCTTGATTGCCTCAACTCCCCGTCTCCTTTTCACCATGGGGTTTTCCATGTTATATGCCGGTTCGCTGCCGGACAAACGCTTGCAGTCGGTAAACACAACCGTATCTCCGTACATTTTCCGGTATTCCTCCACCGATTCCTCGCTATCGGTGAGAAGGAATATTCTCCGGATAGCATATTTGTTTATCAGCTTGCGGATCTCAGAGTGGTATTGCGCATTGGCTTTCAACATTCTTCCCTTTCCCAGGAAACGGTATTTCCGCTTCCGGTCCTTTGAATACTTCACTCCGTATTTCCTGCTGTTCCTGTACCAGTAGTGCTCATCCGCGATGTCCTTCCTTTCGTCAATAATCATGTCGTCTTCTTCCTTGCGGACATGGACGGCCAGCAAAGGGTGCCCGTCCCTGAGCCATGACTGGTAAAATCCCTGCGCCTCCATAAGGATATCCTTTTTAACTCTTATATACTTCCTGTAAAGGTAGCGGTAAATTTCCGCGGCCGTCATGCCGTATGCCGCATTATCCTTCCTGATGAAAGGAATAATTTCCGATATTGAAAAATACACATCCCCGACGACAACATTGGCGTCACTGCTTATGAGATCGCCGATGCTTCTGTACATCCAGGTATCCTTGCCGGCGTCTTCCATCAGAAGATTGTCCGCATCCCACAAGGGCGGATAGAATGTGTACCCGGGATTGGCCAGATTGAAGATGGTATAATCGGATACGGGTTCAAAATACAGTTCAAACCCGTTTGTATGAATAAATCCGTTGTGCAGGCAGTGGGTCGGCCAATAAACAACGGGAATGCGGTTTGTAATTTCGGCTATCAGAAGCTGACCGAGAACATGCTCCACATCGGACCACAACCTATAACTCCAAGGTTTGATTAACAGGAACCTGTCGCCTGTCATGTAAGTTTCACCCCGCAATTTTTCAGGCTCGTTGTTTTTTCTCAAGTTTATATTATGTATACTTGTTGGTTTTTGTGTATGGTTATCGGGAAAAAAGCGCCGGGCTAAAGGCCGAAGATCCTGAACTACGGGGTTTGGGCCCTGGACTTGGGGTATTTTGGGTTTTAGGATATCCCGATTGCAGCCTTGTTCCACTTGATGGTGCGGGCCAGTCCTTCCCGGAAAGGCTTGAAAGGCGGGAGCGGGAATTCGGTGCAAACCTTTGTAATATCAAGTTTTACCAGCTTCGGGGAAACCTTGACGTTCTCCAGGTTTTCCCTGCTTGATGTCTCCCCGGACAACTCGCTCCCCGTCAGCAGGCATATCTCTTCCGCAAGAGTACGGATGCTGATGCTGTCTTTTCCTCCCACGTTATATACAAAGTCTTTTCCGTAAAGCATAATGTAAAGGAGCATCAGCACGCAGTCGGCGATATAACAGAATGTCCTGATCTTGCTCCCTTCATCGAGCATCACGATCTTTTTATCATAAAGGGCCTGCCGCAGGAAATGGGCAAGGACCCTTTCGTCCTTCAAGCCGATACCGGGCCCGTAGGTCATGGAAATCCGGGCTATCTTCGCATCAACCGCTTCAAAATTTCTATATGCAAAGCACAAGGTTTCACCCATGCGTTTCGACTCGGAGTAGATTGCCCGGATATCCACGGGAGAACATAGACCAGGATAATCTTCATTGGTAGGAACATGTTTTTCATCGGGTTCGCCGTATACCTCCGATGAGCTTAAAAACAACAAGGTTGCACCGTCGTTTTTCGCTTTTTTCAGCAGCCTTTCGGTTGCCGTCGTATTCAGATGGATAGTCTCCAGGTAGTTTTGAATGAATTTTTTCGGCTGGGCGTAGGTCGCCCCATGGATGATATAGTCGGCCTTGGCTTCGAAGCAGCTGCAGTCCGGCCTGTTCAAATCTTCCGCATAAAACGCATACCGGTCCTTGAAGATATCCTGAAGGTGGATGCCGGGAGGGCTTTTGCTAACGGCAATAATATTTATCCCGGCCTTTTTGGCAACATTGGCCAGGTGAAGCATATAAATCAGATACGTGCCGATGAGCCCGTTAGCCCCTGTAATATAAGCGGTCCTGCCCTTCAGCGGGGTCAGATCGATTTTTTCAATATATTCAAGGCAATCCTGCTCTATAATCCTATCCATAACCATCCTCTTTTCATTCTTTCACCAGGTTCACCGCTTCGTTGAAAATGTCTTCCGCGGTGGGATAATAAGCCTTTTCCAATACATCGCTGGTGGGCGTGGGCGTATCGGGACAGCATACCCGCCTGACAGGCTTCTTCAGGAGGTGGAATGCTTTTTCAGCCGCAACGGCGGCTATTTCAGAAGCCACACTGCCCGTTTTGCACCCGGTATCGCTTATCAGAAGCCTCCCGGTTTTTGCAAGGGATTCCAGCAGTATTTTCTCATCCAAGGGTTTCAAAGTCCGGGGGTCTATGACCTCGGCGGATATGCCCGACTGCTGGAGCTTTTCGGCAGCCTTCAGCGCCTCCACGAGCATGTAGGACACAGCCACAATAGTGATATCTTCCCCTTTCCGCCGGATGACGCCTTTGCCTATGGGGATGGAATAGAGTTCTTCGGGAACATATCCCGTTGTTTTGTGCAGCCATCTGTGTTCCACAAACAGGACCGGGTTGTTGTCGATTATGGCGGATACCATCAACCCCTTGGCATCGTAAGGGGTTGCAGGGGCAACAATTTTCAGGCCGGGAACGTTCATCATCATTCCCTGGATGCACTGTGAATGCTGCGCTCCGGATCCCCATCCCCTTGCGCTGATGGTCCTTACCACCATGGGAACCTTTACTTTTCCCCCGAACATGTAGCACCACTTGGATGCGTGGTTCACCAGCTGATCCAGCGAAAGCAAAAGGAAATCCATCCGTGCATGAATGAATACCGGCCTCAGGCCTGCCATGGCGGCTCCGGCCGCTATACCTGTCAGCGAGTTTTCCGATATGGGGGTATCGAACACCCTGTCTGCGCCGTACTTCTCCTTCAGTCCCTTGGTGGTTCCAAAAACGCCCGCGACGTCGTCCACGCCTTCGCCTATGATGAACACTCCCGGGTCCCTTGCAAGCGACTGGTCGAAGGCCTCATGCAGCGCATCCCTGTAAGTAAGTACACGATCGCTCCTTGTATCGTCCGTCATAAAAAAGCTATCCAGTTTTTCAACCTGAACTGTCGTCCAAGGCATAAAAACCCTCCTTTTCTCGTTCCTGGTCTGCGTATACGAAATCCATAAGCTCGTTAGGCGAAGGCTTTGGGGAGTTTTGCGCAAAATGGAAGGCTTCTTCTATCAAAGCATATATTTCACAGTCGATTTTTTCCATGAGCTCATCGGTCAGAACTCCCGTGCCTTTAAGGAATTCCGAGAACCGTTTTATCGGGCATTTCGAAATCCAGTAGTCGTATTCCTCCTTCGGCCTGTAACCGTCCCCTACGTCGTCCACCGTTCCGACGTGCCCTTTCCACCTGTAGGTCACGCATTCGATCAGCGTGGGGCCTTCGCCGTTGCGGCACCTGGCAATGGCTTTTTCAGCATAATCGGAAACCTCTATCACATCGTTGCCGTCAATTTTATAACACGGCATTCCATAATTCCGCCCCCATTCGTATATGCCGGCGCCGGCCTGCCTTTTCGACTGGTGCGAGTTGATGGCGTAAAGATTGTTTTCACATACATACACCACGGGCAGCTTTTTCAGCGAGGCGAAGTTCAGGCTTTCATGGAATGTGCCTTCGTCGGCGGCGCCGTCGCCGAAAAATACTACGGTAACCCTGTCGTTCCTGAGAAGCTTGGATGCCAGCGCCACTCCGGTCCCCAGCGGAATATTCCCTCCAACAATGGCGGAAGAGCCAAGTATCCCCACGTCCGGATCGACAAGATGCATCGACCCGCCCCTGCCGTATGCGCACCCGGTTTTTCTCAGGTACAATTCGGCGATCATTTTTTTAATATCTCCGCCTTTTGCAATATATTGCGCATGGCTTCGATGGGTGCCGAAAACGTAGTCTTCCTTCCGGAGGTGTATGCAAACGCCGGCTGCCACCGCTTCCTGGCCTATGGACAGGTGGATCGGCGTTTTGATTTCGTCATACTTGTATTCATCGTTGATTCTTTGCTCAATCAGGCGGATGAGCCGCATGGTCCTGTATATTTCTATCCATTTGCTTTTTTCCATATTTCATCGCCTCCTTTGGTTAATATAAAAGCTTGATCCTGTCATTCTCCCAGTTCTTTAGCTCGCTGATTGCCATGGATACGTTTGAATAACCATTACCGATAAAAAAGTCGCACCTTGCGGCAAGCCATGTGTCACGGATTATTTCAAACCCCTTTCGCTTGTTATCAGGGCATTCCTGGAAATGGACCCCCTGCCCGTCCCTGTGGACCCTCCTGCAGTCGGTATGGATTAAAATATCTCCATACCTTTTCTTGTACTCTTCCAGGATTTCAATGCAATCCGTCATAAAAAATATCCGTATGCCGGGATTAGCCCTGAGAACCTTTTCTATCTCCGGGGCATACCGGCTGTTTAACTCATGCAGGTGTTTTACTTCCGCAATTTTATCGCTGCTTCGCATATGTACCGCCAAAAAAGCGGCGCCCTTCATGTTCTCATCGTAGAAAGCATCAATAAAAGCCTGCGCCTCTTTTTGAAGGCGGATGTATTTTTGCATCAGCCGGTAGAACAATTCCCTGCGGTTCAGCCCATAAAGCGGATACTCTTCCGGCATCAAGGGGATGATTTTTTCCACGTCGATATAGTTATCACTGACAAAAACATCTGCTTCGCACAACGCAGGATAATCCGATCCCTGCCCTTCATCCCCGTTTGCATGCGTATTTGGCAGAAGGATGTTCGAGGCGTTCCATCGTTTCGGATAAAAAGAGAATTCTTCCTTCGCCAGGTCTTGCGCGCTATAGCCCGATACCGGCTGAAAAAACTGCCCGAATGCGTTCGAGCCGTCGGAAGAGGCATACAGGCTGCCTTTCCCCCAGTAAACCACCGGTATCCTTTTAAGGATTTCCGCGGCAAGCAGTTGGGTCAGAACATGGTGCATTTCATTCCACAACCCCGCAGCTATTTCTCTTATCAGCAAGAACTTCTTTTTTGTCATCAGGTTCCCACCCGTACGGCCCGGTCCTCAGAGAAGATCTCCATGGCCTTGCTGTTTTAGCTTTTCCACAAGGATTTTTATCTTCTGGGATTTATTCCTGGGGCAAACCAGCACTTCGTCCTTTGTACCGACCACGATCATATTATCGACATCAATCGTGCAAATGGCGCTATCCTTCCCGTAAATAACGGAATTCGTCGTATTGATCCCGATATGGCGTCCTTTTACCCGGTTGCCCTCGGAGTCAGGTTCCAGCGTTTTAGCCAGGGCGTCGATGCTGCCGATATCGTCCCAGTCAAAGGATGCCCTCACGGCATACAGCGAGGAAGCGCATTTTTCAAGCACACCGTTGTCGAAGGAAATGTTTTGCAGCTTGCGGTAAGCATCTTCAATGGGGCCGGCCGCTTCGTCCTCCCCCTTTTCCAATGCATCCGAAAGCTTATGGTAATGTTCCGGAATGTATTCTTTTATATTTTTTAAAATGGCGTCCATCGTGCCGACCACGATCCCGCAGTTCCACAGGTAATCATCCGAACGGACAAGCTCCTGGGCCAGTTCCGGGGCCGGTTTCTCAATGAAATTCAAAACCGGTGATATTTTCACATTAGCAATTGCCGCAGGTTCAACATGGATATAGCCATATCCGGTTGCGGGATAAGCGGGTTTGACTCCGATAATGACCAGGCCGCCGGAACGTTCGGCAGTTTCGAACGCCAGTTGCAAAGCTTCCGCGTAGCTTTCCGTATCTTTTACATATCCGTCCGCAGGCACAAAGCAAAGGACCCCTTCCTTGTACTTTTTCCGTAGTAAAAGCGTTGCGTAGGCGATGCACGCGGCGGTGTTTTTCCTGTCAGGCTCCGCTATGATATTCGCCTCCGGGATGCAGCCACCCGCCGTCTTTCTTGTAATATCCGATAAAAGCCGGCTTGTTACGATAAAGCATTGCTCCGGTTGAACAACCTTGCATAAGCGTTTAATGGTCTGAACCAGCATGGAATTGTCATCCTCTATGGGAATGAACTGTTTCGGCCTGGCTTCCTTTGAAAGCGGCCAAAGCCTCGTTCCCGAACCTCCTGCCATGAGTACGGCATACTTCTGCATATTCTTGCACTCCTTAACAAATACATTCTTTGCTCGCAGGATTTATCATCCAGGTACAAAAACTGATCTTTGCACGTCTTGAGACATAAACCATATTTTATATTATGTAAATTGAATCAATCAGGTTCCTGCAAAAAAAGTTCCTGGAGCCTGCAAGCCCGAAAATGCATGCAGCCGGGATTCCTCCCACCGGGAATAGCCGTGTCTCCATGCAATGTAACTGATTATGGAAACTGAATTTCTCTGTATGAACAAAGGAAACGTCGATGATTCTTATAAATAAGAGAACCGCCCCTGGGGCGGTCATTGAAGAACTTGAGAGTATATTCAACAGGAAGCATTTTATTCGTATTTGCTAATACATGCCGCCCATCGGAAAATACGGGTTATTCAGGGCAGACGGCATGGCAGCCGTTTGCGGAAGCATATTCATCCCAACATTGGCGGCTTCGGGCATCATGCCCATGTTCCCGGTCATAGGCCCAATATTGCCGGTCATCGGACCAACTCCGGGGAACATCATGCTATTCATCATGCTATTCATCATTCCCATATTCATTGAATGCATCATGGGACACTGCATATTCATGAGATAAGGACAGCATATAATTGGCGCCTGACCTGCCATGGAAGGCATAACGCCCGATGGGCCGGGTTGTACCGGCAAAATATTTGCCTCGGCTTGGACTGGGGGTGCATTCTTGATGTTCTGTGCCGGCAAAGTGCCCGGAACAGCCTGCATGTTCTGCATGGCGCCCACCTTTGGCATGGTACCGGCCGGCTCTGTGACAGTTTTATCTTTTATTTTAATTTCTTCCTTCATATAATAATTCCTCCGGCTCGCAAGATATAAGCAAATTGCTGCTTCATTATCATTATATGAAGGGTGGGATATTATGTGATTATATTTTATGTTAAGTCGTTCTTATTCAATTATTAATGCTGAAATCACGAACTCCTTTTTATCGCCGGAATAGTCAATCCTGACATATATTTCATTCTTGCCCGCGGAAAACCGCGCCTGTTCGACACCATCGGCCAGCTTGACGTCCATGCCGACATCCAGGTAAATTTCCCCATTTCCTGCTCCTCTGAGCTTATCCACCTTTATGTCGGTGATATCTATCCTTTTTATGGTGTCTTTCATGCTTTCGATATAGGCGTCGAGAGAAACCGGCCTGTCGTTTGCCGGCACGTTTGCGTATTCCAACTCGTAAGCTTCTTCAAGATTGCCGTTGTTCATGGCTTCCACCCATTTGACCACCGGCTGTGAAATAATATCAATATTTACATGGTTTTTTATTATATTGATAAAGCTAATTTTTTCACTCAGTTCCTTTTCCTTTTCGTTTAAATTAGCAATCAGCCCGTTTTTTTCATCATCAAGCTGCCTCTTTTCACTTTTTAACTGGTTAATCTGCTCCGAAAGCCTCGCAATCTCGCTTTCCAGTGCGTTTATCTCCCTTTTTTGGACGCTTATGCTGGCGCTGTTGCTTGCATTTGTATATTCCAGGTTTTTTATCTCCGCTATTTTGCTCTCCCTGTCCCATAACAAGTAGTTAAATGCAATGAAAAGAGCGCTAATACACACGAAAACCATCACGAGGATAAACTTTTTCATAACACACCACCGGTTCCATCTTGTTATTCGATGCCGAATAGTCTCTTTGCGTTGGAAGTAGTAATTTCCGCAATATATTCAAAAGATTTGCCTCTAATCTTAGCTAATTTTTCGGCAATAAACCTGACATTGGCCGATTCGTTCCTTTTGCCCCTGACGGGCTCCGGCGCAAGGTCAGGTGAATCGGTCTCTATCAGCAGCATGTCGTCAGGAACAAAACGCGCGACTTCCAGCAATTTATTCGCATTTTTAAATGTAACCGGTCCTGCAAATGATATGAGAAAACCAAGGTTCATTACTTCCCTTGCCATCTCCACGCTGCCTGAAAAGCAGTGCATCACGCCGCCCACCTCGTACGCCTTTTCACTTTTAAGCATATTCAGCATATCTTCATGGGCTTCCCTGTTGTGGATTATAAGCGGCAGCTTAACCGACCTTGCAAGGGATATGTGCTTGGCAAACCAGATTTTTTGCACTTCACGGGGAGAATTATCATAAAAATAATCGAGCCCTGTCTCGCCGATCGCCACTACTTCCCGGTAGGATGCAAATTCGGTCAGGGCTGATATTATATTATTGTTCAGATCAATAACATTGTTAGGGTGTACACCAACGGCTGCATGAAAAATATCGTTGTTCTGGGCAAGTGTGATATTTTCTATCGAGGAGGCAATATCACAAGAAACCGTGATTATATGCACGACCCCGTTTTGCTTCGCGTTTTCGATCGATTTCATCCGGTCGGGGTTGAACAGCGCGTCATTATAATGGGCATGAGAGTCAAAAAGCATGATGCACCTCACGAAATTCTCTCAAGGCTGAATTTGCGCTTTGCAAGCTTAAAGCACCCGTTTTTCGCGAGAAACTCAACCGGGTGCACTCAATAATTTAATTATATATGAAAATTACCATTACTGCAACAAGATACAAGAGATCCCTTATTTACCTGACCTTGGATCCGCTGCCGACAGGACCGTCAACCGTCAGCAGAGACAGCGACCCTCCGTCATCGGACGCGGCAAGTATCATGCCTTGCGATTCTATGCCTTTAAGCCTGGCAGGTTTCAGGTTGGCCACGATTATCACCAATTTGCCAACCAGGTTTTCAGGCTGATAATGCTTTGCTATGCCCGCAACAACCTGCCTCTTTTCGCTTCCGATTTCCACGGACAGCTTAAGCAGCTTTTCCGAACCCTCCACTTTTTCGGCTTCCAATACCTTCGCCACGCGAAGATCCAGCCTGGCAAAATCGTCGATTGTTATCAGGCCGGAAGCCTCGGCCTTGGAAACCTCCCCGGGATTGGCGCCCTGCCCTTTGCTCTCTCCGGCCTTTGTGCCGCCGGCGCCCGGCTTACCTGCAGCGCCCGGTTTATCTGCAGCACCGGGTTCCACCGCGGCGCTTTGCCCTTTTGCCGAAGACAAGGCCATGCTTTCGAGTTCTTCCATCTCCTTCCTGATGTCGATCCTCGGGAACAGCGCATCGCCTTTATTGACCCTGGCGCCCGTTGGGTAAATCCCCCATTTTTTCGAATTATCCCACGCGAATGCGTCCGTATCGGTAATGCCGAGTTGATAAAAAATCTTCCCTGGCGTCTCGGGCATGAAAGGCTGTATAAGTATCGACACGATGCGCAGGCTCTCCGCCAGGTTGTATAAAACGGCGGCAAGCCTCGGCTTGTTTTCGTCGGACTTCGCCAATATCCACGGCATGGTTTCATCTATATATTTATTTGCCCTTGAAATGGCTTTCCATATCTCTGTTAGCGCGGAGCTGAATTGGAGCCTGTCCATAAGCTCCTCCACTTTCCCGGGCAGTTGTTCGAAAACCGACTTCAGGTCGTCGTCAAATTCGCCCCCGGCGCGCTTGTCGGGAAGCACGCCGCCGAAATACCTGTCAATCATTGCAACTGTCCTGCTGACAAGGTTGCCCAGGTCGTTGGCCAGGTCGGAATTTATCCTCTGGATCAACGCTTCGTTTGAGAATACGCCGTCCGCACCGAACGGCACTTCCCTGAGCAGGAAATACCTGACGGCGTCCAACCCGTATTTTCTGACCAGGATAACCGGGTCGACCACGTTCCCCTTGGATTTTGACATCTTGCCGCCTTCCAGCAACAGCCAGCCGTGCCCGAACACCTGCCTGGGCAGCGGTTCGCCAAGGGCCATCAGCATGGCGGGCCATATGATGGTGTGGAAACGCACTATTTCCTTCCCGACCAGGTGAACATCGGCCGGCCAGAATTTTTTATACGCTGAGTCGTCATCCGAGCCGTATCCCAAGGCGGTTATATAGTTGGACAACGCGTCTATCCATACATATATCACGTGCTTTTCGTCGAAAGTGACGGGAATGCCCCAGTTGAAAGATGTCCTCGATACGCACAGGTCCTCCAGCCCCGGCTTCAGGAAATTATTAATCATTTCGTTCTGCCTTGACACGGGCTGTATAAACTCGGGATTTTCCTCTATATGCCTGATAAGTCTGTCCTGGTACTTTGAGAGTCTGAAAAAGTAGCTTTCTTCCCTGGTCAGCTCAACATCCCTGCCGCAGTCGGGACATTTGCCATCCACGAGCTGGGTCCTGGTCCAGAAGGATTCGCACGGAGTGCAGTACCAGCCTTCATATTCGCTTTTGTATATGTCACCGGAATCGTACAGCTTTTTGAATATTTTCTGGACGGCTTCTTCGTGATATTTGTCGGTCGTCCTGATAAACCTGTCGTTGGTTATCTTCATAAGCTTCCAGAGCTCTTTTATGCCTGCCACTATTTCGTCCACATATTCCTTCGGCGTTTTACCGGCCTCTTCGGCTTTTCTTTGTATTTTCTGCCCATGTTCGTCCGTTCCGGTAAGAAACATGACGTCATATCCTCTGAGCCTTTTATACCTGGCAATCGCATCAGCGGCCACAGTGCAGTACGAATGGCCTATATGCAGCTTGTCGCTGGGGTAATATATCGGGGTGGTAATATAGAACGTTTTCTTCTCCATCTTAATCCTCCACCATATACTAAAAGCTTTTCTATTACTATACATTTTAACCGCTGTTTTTTCAAGATAAACAATAGGGCGGTTTGCAATTTTGCATCAGTTTCCGTCCTTTCGGAAGTCAGAAGCCGGATGTCGGAGGCCGGAGCCCGAGGGTCAGAGGTTGGAAGTCATAACATGGCAATATGCGGGAGATGGCATTTTGCTCAGGAATATTGGAGAACATGATAAAACTCTCAAGAATCCTTAAAATAGGAGGGACAGGGTAGGACAGGGAGACGGGGGTTTGACATACTTTGAGGAAATCTGCTGCAAGGATGGGTGAGCATAGCGCAAATTAAGACATCCTGCGAAGAAATGGCTGCAAGGTGTTTGCATTAGAGCTTGCATGCGGGTGCGGGTAAAGGCATATGATGAAACGAATGAGAAAAAGCTGAATAAACAAGCGGACATAGCACAAATTAAGACATCATGTGAAGGAATACAGCAGGCTGTTTGCACGGATTGCATGTGGGTGTGGGTCAAGGCATATGATGAAACGACTTAGCGAATCCCGCATATACCAAATCACGGTGAGGCAAATCCGCCTGGATGGCGGATTTAGCTGGCAATGACATGGATGTCATATTAGAAGCGGCCGAGCAAATTACAGGTATATGCGTTGGAGTCGCTCGGAGGTTTCATCTGATGCCTTGACCTGCACCCGCATGCAATCCAAACGATTCATCCGCGCCCGCTTGAGGACGAGTCAAAACATTACAGCCTGCCTATGACGGAACCTGATGTCAGATTTGTGCTGTGTCCGCTTGTTCTTATACGGGCATATGCGCTGGAGTCGCTTGGAGATTTCATCCGATGCCTTTACCCGCATCCGCATGCAAGCCATCTTATCCTCCGGTTAAGCTATCGCCTCCCGAACGCCGGCCCGCAAATCCCTGCTGAGACGATTATGTTTTCCCGGCGGCTATATTCCCAGTAAAACGAGTAGGTCGCAAAGATAACCAAAGATTATCGCGCCGGCCAGAATATAGGAAACATACAGGATTATGGCCCTTCTTTTCATGAACGTTGTTATGCCGGCAATGACCCACGCGCTGGTAGCCGCTCCTGTTATCAGGAATGCCATCATGGAACCTTCCCCCGCGCCGCCTTTTAGGAGCGCTTGTATTAGCGGAATTGCCGACTCGCCGGTTACGTAAAGAGGAAGACCGATCAATGAGGCAAGCGGCACCGAGAAAATGCTGTCCGGCCTGAACAAGGCCATTATTGCCGATTGCGGAATAAAATAGTTTATTAAGTACCCAATTGCCACAAACATTGAATAAAAAAGCAGTATCTGCCTTATACCCACTTTCCAAAACGCTGCGGCCACTTCCTTGAGTTTTAGACGCCTAAGCAGTTCCGGGACGGTCAGTCTCGGTTTCTCCCCGCCGACGCATTTACTCAATCCCTTAGAATCGGCCTTATCTTCTCCTTCACACCCACACACTTGGAATTGAAGCGCAACCTGTTCCGATCCCGCGCATCCGCAATTTATTGCATCGGCTGCCGCCACGTCCGTACGCTGCAAATTTTGCACCGGCATCATATTATCCCCGGCGCACCCGCAAGATTGGTCGATGCCTGCGGTTACAGGCGCTCGGTTTACTGCTTCGCCTGCGCACCCGCATGATTGAATCGGCTTCTTATCGCTAAAACGCGTCTGATCTTTCAAAAAATTAGTCTTTTTTTCAATAATGTGCGTGGCAAAACCTGAGCCAAGACCAATTGCGATAGACGCCACTGCCATTACAATTGCAAACCTGAACCCGATAACGCCTGCAAGCAGTATGAATCCATCCGGGCTCATCAGCGGCGAGGATGTCAGGAAAGCCATGACAGGACCCCACGGAAGCGAAGTGGTCAGCAGACCGATTATAACAGCCATGGTTCCGCACGCGCAAAGCGGTGTGAATGCTCCCACGGTCACACTTGCCAGTATTGAAACCTTCGGCTTTTTCAACAATGATTGTTTGAGCTTTTCGGCGTCGGTATACGCCTTCATTATAGCAGCCGTTAACATCGCCAGGCTTAACGGCAGCCAGTTGTGGCACAGGCTTGTAATAACGGCGGCTATCATTTTTGACAACAGTTCCGGCAATAATTCGAGCAAATTTTCCATTTGGATCCCCTCTCTTAAAGACTAGTTAGTAACATATTTTATTAATCGTAATATTACGATATATAAACGCAAAAATAGCCTGCCATAATACGGACAACATCCGCCGTAATTCAAGCCATGACCTTGCAATCAACAATCATTTGCGCCGCAGGACAATTCCGGGCTTAAGTCGCGGCCCAATTCTTCAAGGAATTCCTCCAACAGCTTTGTATTCAGGAAATAGCACGTCCACGTGTCTCTCTTTTCCTTGTAAAGGATACCGGCCTTCTCGAGCACAAACAAATGCTGCGAAACAGTCGACTGCGCAAGGCCAGTCAGTTTCACCACGTCTCCCACGCTTACGCCGTTTTCAAAGTATTCTATCTTGTTGCAGCAAGTGGATATTGATTTGTTTTTCATTGACTTGACAATGTTGTAGCGCGTTTTGTTTCCCAGCGCATTGCATACTTTGACCGTATCCATGCTCTCACCCTGTTTATACATCGTAATCTTACGATGTATTATATCGTAATATTACGATGTGTGTCAAGCAAAAATCTTCGCATATAGTAAAATTTTTAAGCGCGTGATATCAAAACGCAGATAAACCGGCGGATAGGGCGGCTTAGTGCCATGGGGACAGGGGTTTGACGCAATATGCGAAAAGCTGCTGCCAAAGATGGGTGACAATAGCGCAAATTAAAACATCACGGAGGATTGGCTGCAGGGTGTCTGCATTAGAGATTGCATGCGGGTTCGGGGCAAGGCATATGATGAAAGCTCCTGGCGATTCAAGCGAATATACATGCTATAAGAACAAACGGACGCAGCACAAATACGCCATCAGGTTCCGTCATGGGCAGGCTGTAATGTCCAGTCTCACTTCAACGCGGGCGCTTGTCATTCGCTATCTGTGGCTCAGGACAAGCGACTTCGGCGTCTATGCCGAAGTATCATGGGTATTCCTCATAAGTTCCGCGTTCAAGTCCGCCTGGACAAACATCCTGCGCCATGCCTCCACAGGATGCCTTGATTTGCGCTGTGTCCGCTTGTTCTTTCGGCAGGTATATGCGTTGGAGTTGCTCGGAGTTTTCATCCGATGCCTTGACCCGAACCCGCATGCAAGCCGCCCTATCCACCCGATTCCTCCGCGCCCTCTATTGCCTCCCGAATACCAGCGCGCAAATCCACGCCGAAGCGATTATGCTTGCCCCGTCGGCTGCCAGGGCTGCCGCAAGCGTATACCTGGCGCGCTTTATTCCCACCGAGCCGAAATAAACGGCAAGTGTATAGAATATCGTCTCCGTCGAGCCCATCATCGTCGCGGCTACTCTGCCGATGTACGAATCCGGGCCGTACAAGTTAATAATATCCGAAACCAGCGCTAGCGAAGCGCTGCCCGAGACAGGCCGCATTAGCGCAAGGGGCAGGGTCTCGGCTGGGATGCCGAGAATTGCAGCCACGGGCGTCATTAATTCTATTATAAAGTCCAGCGTTCCCGACGCCCTGAACACCCCGACTGCGGTTACCAGGCCAACAAGAGACGGCAGTACTTTAACTGCAGTGGCAATTCCCTCCGAAGCCCCCTCGACAAACACATCATAGACCTTTACATCTTTAATTAGTCCTGCGCACAACACGAGGAGGAAAAGCACAGGAACCGCGTATAAAGATACCTTGGCAAAAATCGAAAAATCCATTCCGGGTAGGCGCTTCCCCACTTTCGTTCTTACTGATCAGGCGGCCAGGCTTTCCTTTCGCCTGCCGTACATTCTTCTCCCGGCTTTATTCATGCCCGACATCGCTTTCGCCATAATAACTCCCGTTAATGTTGCACATAAGGAGGCAAACCAAACGCATGCCGTTATTTCAGCCGGAGCCGCGGAACCGGCGTCATTTCTCAAGGCGATAATCGTAGATGGTATTAGCTGTATTGCCGAAGTATTTAAAACAAGAAACATACACATGGCGTCTGAAGCCGTATCTCTGCCGCCATTTGTTTTTTGAAGCTCAATCATTGCCTTTATGCCGAGCGGCGTAGCAGCATTTCCCAGCCCCAGGAAATTGGCGGACAGGTTCAGTACGATTGCTCCCAATGCCCTGCCGTTGTTTTTAATCTGGGGAAACAGAGGTTTTAAAGCCGGCCTGGCGAGCTTTGCAATAACATCAACAAGCCCGCTCTTCTCCATGATTTTCATCAAGCCCGACCAAAGGCACATGACGCCAAGAAGCCCGATACAAAGTTCAACAGCGCTGCCCGCCGAAGAAACAGCGGCCTTGGTCACCGCTTCAAGGCGCCCGTTGAGCGCCCCTATCACAAAACCGGAAAGTATCATAGCCGCCCATATGTAGTTTAGCATTGCGACCCTCCATCGGCTGTCCGCGGTCTGCCCGTTGAAGAATCCTGACCTGGCTGCCGGCCAGGTGCATACACGGGTAAAACATGCGCCGCGTAAAAAAGCCCATTATTTTTCCTTTAATTTATATGTGCCGGAGGAATAATTCTTGCATGAAAACTTTCATACGGCAAATGCCCGGCGGAAGTCATAAATTGTATGTCGAATTTTGTCGAATATCTGGCACATTTTTTCCAGTTAATAAATGGTTATTTTTTCAGCCTCGTCAAGTTTATTTCTATGAAATTTACAGTCATAAAGGATTGAAATTAAGCAATTTCATGGTCTTGAAGGTTTGTAAATTTTAAATGATGGGACTAATTCCATTCGCTCCCTTAACATTTTTTTGAATATCTATAAATTAATTGTTGACGATTGCTGGAATTTATGCTATTATAATCTTAAATATGGTGTCGAATATTGTTAAAAAAGGAGGAAAGTATATGAAATCAACCGGCATTGTCAGGAAAGTCGATGAACTCGGAAGGGTTGTGCTTCCGATAGAGTTAAGAAGAACACTTGATATTGCAGAAAAAGACGCCCTTGAGATCTACGTCGACGGAGCGACCATCATTTTGAAAAAATATGAACCGGCTTGCATTTTCTGTGGTGATGCAAGGGATGTTATCGTATATAAAGGCAAAAATATCTGCCCGAATTGCCTTAAGGAACTCAAGAAATAGTAATGAACTTGTATTTTTATCAAATCTCGGGATTCAACATTCCCGGGATTTTTTATTTGGGGCATGCTTCTTGAAAAATTATTCCTTGAGGAGGCTTTTATACACGTCCCTTTTGCTGATTTTCCGGTCCTCCGCCACCATTTTCATTGCCTGCCTTTTATCCATGCCGCCGTCCATGTATATTTTCAGATGCTGTTCCATGTCCATATTCCGCCATTCGTCCGGCCCAATTTCCTGCGTTTCACTGTCCGCGCCCTCGAGAATAAGCACAAATTCCCCGCGGGGCGTTTTTTGTTCAAATATTTCTATAGCCTCGTCAAGCGTACACCGGCCGATTTCCTCGAATTTCTTGGTCAATTCCCTGGCAAAGGCGATATGCCTGTTTCCGAACGCGTTCTTCAAATCCTTCAGCGTCCGTACTAGCCTGTGCGGGGCTTCATAAAACACGAGCGTGCGGCTGTCGCTCTTCAGGGCTTCCAGCCTTTTTCCGCGCAGCTTTTTATTTACCGGCAGGAATCCTTCAAATGCAAATCTACCCGTGGGAAACCCGGACAGCACCAACCCTGTTATAACCGCCGAAGGCCCAGGTACCGCCGTCACGGTTATGCCATGCTCGATCGCCGCCTTCACCAGGTCCTCGCCGGGATCGGAAATTCCCGGGGACCCTGCGTCCGAAACCAGCGCGACATTTTTACCGTCCAGGAGAAGGCGGATAATATGGTCCCTTTTTACTGCCTTATTATGTTCATAGTAGCTGGTAAGCGCGTTTTTTATGCCGTAATGGTTCAGTATCTTCAGCGTTTGCCTCGTGTCCTCCGCGGCAATTACATCCGCCTCTTTCAGGACCCGAAGCGCTCTTAACGTAATATCCTCCATGTTCCCTATCGGCGTGGCTACAAGGTAAAGCGTCCCCGCCCCGTTCATCTTCAGCCGCCTCCCCGCAATATATCACATCTTCCGTAAATCTCGTCGATTTCGCTGGAATAGTTGCCCGAGCCATCGTAGACAAACAACGGCTCAAGGACCCTCAATTCCGGGTTGCCGTTCCTGGCTCCGCCAATCAGCACCAGGTTCGGCTTCCTGTCCGGCGCCGGGTATACCAGCCTCAACTGCTTCGGCTCAATGCCCGAATTGCGCATATGATATATTATATCCGCCAGCCGTTTCGGCCTGTGCACCATGAAAAACCTGCCGCCGGGCTTCAGGAGCCTCGCCGCGGATGATAAAACGTCCTCAAGCGTGCATAACAACTCGTGTCTCGATATGGCCATTGCGTCGGATTGGTTCAATAATCCGCCTCCTTTTTCCATGTACGGCGGATTCGTCACGACCACGTCAAAACTTGCCGCACCGAACAGGCTTACGGCATCCTTTATATCACCGCGGACAATCTCCACCTTGTTCCCAAGGTCGTTCAGCATAACGCTCCGTTCCGCCATCTCCGCCATTTGGGGCTGAATCTCCAGCCCGACCACCTTGGACGGTTCCTTCTTGGCCGCGAGCAATATGGCAATAATGCCCGTTCCCGTGCCCAGGTCTATTATCGTGCTGTATTTCGGAGCCTTTACAAAATATGAAAGAAGCACGGCGTCTATACCAAACCTGAAACCGTCCTTTTTCTGTATCAACCTGAGCCCTTTATACTGAAGGTCGTCAATTCTTTCGTTTTCAAGGATTTTTACATCCAACGGAACTCCTCCAACTAAAATAAGGAGTCACGCTGCAGTATCGCCCGCCCACAGCCTGACTCCTTTTTTCCTGCTGTTGTTACTCGGGTTTCGGAGCATCAACAGGACAGACATTTGCACATGCTCCACACTCAATACATGCTCCCGCATCTATTTCATACTTGTTTTCACCTGCTGAAATGCATGAAACAGGGCATTCGGATTCACATGCTCCGCAACTTATGCAATCATCAGTAATATAATATGCCACCGGGTACACCTCCTCAAATCCGATTATTCACTAAGTATACAAAATACATTTCTATTTTACCACCTAAAGCATTTAATGAAAATACTTTTTTGCCCCGTCAATCTTCCAGCGCCTTAAGCTCCTCCAGTTCGATGTCGTTTTCCTCGCGTACCGCCGCATCCTTTATTATTTTTACTTCATCTATCTTATACGATTTCAGGTCCGTTTCATTATCCTTGTCCAGCTTTACCTTCACAATTTCCTTTATCAAGTACGTCTCTTCAACAACACCCTGTCCGTCGGGAGTTTCAACAATGGCCCCAACCTTGGGAGCTCTTTTTATGATATGGTCATACGCTTCCTGTTCATATTTCAGGCAGCACATCAGCCTGCCGCACGCTCCCGAGATTTTCGCGGGATTCAGGGACAGGCCCTGTTCTTTTGCCATCTTTATTGATACGGGCTGGAATTCCCCAAGGTATGAACAGCAGCAAAGCTCACGCCCGCAGACGCCAATGCCGCCCATCATCTTGGATTCGTCCCTGACGCCTATCTGCCTTAGCTCTATCCGGGTCTTGAATACCGCGGCAAGGTCCTTGACGAGCTCCCTGAAGTCCACTCTTCCGTCCGCCGTAAAATAAAACAATATTTTGTTATTGTCAAAAGTGTACTCAACGTCGATCAGCTTCATTTCAAGGTTATGATCTTTAATTTTCTGAAGGCAGATGCCAAACGCCTCCTTTTCCTTCCGGTTGTTTTCCTGGGCGTGCCTTACATCTTCTTCGGTTGCTATTCTCATCACTTTTTTAAGCGGAGCGACAATCTCCTCCTCGTTTACCTCCCGGGCGGGAATTACAACCTCTCCGAATTCCACGCCCCTTGCAGTTTCCACGATTACTTTTGTGCCAACATCTATATCCAACTGGTCAGGATCGAAGTAATATACTTTCCCGGCCTTCTTAAACCTGACTCCGACTACCTTTACCATTTATACACTCCTCTCTCTTAGCTTGAATAACAAGTTGTCCATTGCAAGCTGGTAATTCGCGTTAAGCTTCAAAGCCCTGCGAAACGCCTCCACGGCCTCGATCTTTCCCACGATATCGCGGCTGCTGTGTTCCCGGGCACTATCCACTATCATATCCTTTTTATCCGAATTAATCAATATATTATCGTTCCCCGTTTCGGACAATACCAATACATCCCTGTAATAAAGCTGGATAATATCAAGCAGAAGGCCGGTCCTGCCCCTGTTTTTTTCAAACAAGCCGGTAAATTCAAGGATGTCGTCCACGTTTCCTTTTTCAACGCCGGGGAGAAGTGCCGTGATATTGTCCCGCAACAATGAAAAATCGCCGGAATGTGCCAGTTTCAGCGCCATCCCTATATTGCCGTCGGAATAGTCGGCATAAAGCCTGATGGCCTCGCCGTCTTTCCCGGTGCTTTCCCTGAGGGCGCGGCATACCTGTTCCCGCGAGTATTTCCGGAAATGGTAATGGACGGCGCGTGACCGGACCGTTTCAAAAAGCGCCTCATAGTTGGTTGTCAGCAATATGATAACAACATACCGCTGCGGTTCCTCAAAAGTTTTTAAAAGGCAATTTTGAGCCTGGTCGGTCATTTTTTCGGCATTTTCGATAATATATACTTTTCGTCTTGAATACACCGGTTTCAAGACAGAATCGCCCTGTATCTCCCTTACAAGGTCAACGCCTATAGCGGCTTCCTCCGTGTTGATCCTGTGAAAATCCGGGTTCGTACCGTTCCGAAAAAGCAGGCAGGCTTTGCAACTTCCGCAAGCAGCTGCTTGTCCGGGATTTTCGCATAACAAAAAAGCGGCAAAAACCCTGGCTATGGTTTTTTTCCCCATTCCAGCCGGTCCCGAGAATATGTACGCGTGTCCAATCCTGTCCTCGGACAGCGATCTTTTTAAGCTTTCCACCACCTCGCGCTGACCTATTATACCGTCAAAATTCATTATTATCCCCTTGATTTCACAACAATAAATCCATTATGAGTCCCCTGATATCTTCAATACGCTTAAGAAGACTGATATTGTTCGATTCCCCGCTCAATACCTCTTGGGTAAGCTGGTCCAACTCGTCGTTTATATTCCTGATAATCGCATAAACCTTGCGCCTGCCCCTTCTATCCAGCATGCTTTTCTTTGAAAACTTCCTGGAATTTGAAAGCACGGTGGCAAGAAATTCCGAAATAAGCTTTTTATATATTTTCAGTTCCCTTATATCGATTCGTTTTGCCAGTATTTCCCCTTGGTTTGATATATCTTTGATTAATTTTTCCAGGCGCCGGGCATAATTCTCTTCCTCGGTTCTCACAAGCTGACTGTGAAAATCGGGCCTGCCGGCTGCTTTTGCTTTCGTTTCCTTGACGGGCATTCCCGTCACGCCGGCCGTATTGCCCAGCGATTCTCTTACCTTCATGACGCCGCACCTCCCGGGACAGCCGTGGCAGCCTTATCTATACCTTCTCGAATTGATCCACGTTCAATACGAATATTGTAGCTCCGCCGACGACAACTTCCACCGGGTAAGGCATGAACATGCCGCCCATTCCGCTTGGCGTCATGTTGGAGTTTATAACCTGTTTCCTGCTCTTGGACTTCCTCCTGATAGCATCTATAACAGCGTCCACATTGGCCTCATCAACACCTACCAGCAGCGTCGTGTTCCCGGCCTTCAGAAAACCGCCCGTCGAGCAGAGCTTGGTTACGCTGAAGCCGTTCCTGTTCAACTCATCCATGACTTTCGGACCATCTTCATCATGAACGATGGCAAATACGAGTTTCATCGACAACCCCCCTTTTTTAAGCATGTTACCGGTTATACCTGTTTTACAAAGCCAAGAACCATGTCAAGCTGTCTCCTGATATCTTTCCATACCATATCGGCCGGTTTCGCAGCATCTATGGTTTTTATCCTGGAAGGATATTTTTCTGCAAGTTCCTTGTACCCGTTGTATACCTTCCGATGAAATTCAATCGTCTCGTTTTCTATCCTGTCGCTGCCGGGCATCGACGCTCTCCGTTTCTGTCCCGTCAAGGGGTCCAGATCCAGGAAAAACGTTATGTCCGGCATTAATCCGCCTGTCGCTATCCCGGTAATCTCCTCAAGCAAATCCAGGTTTATGCCTCTGCCGTATCCCTGGTATGCATAAAAGGAGTCAACGTAGCGGTCGCAAATAACCGTAATGCTTTTTTCCAGCGATGGTTTAATAACCTGTTCCACCAGTTGCGACCTTGCCGCAGAATAAAGCAGGAGTTCGGTCTTTGCGCACATCTCGTTATATGAAGGATCCAGTATGATGGAACGGATGCTTTCACCTATGCGGGTTCCGCCCGGTTCCCTGGTCAAGACCACTTTGCAGCCAAGCGAGGTCAAGTGTTCCATCATATTTGCTATCTGGGTCGATTTGCCGCTCCCATCGATTCCCTCTACCGTGACAAACAAGCCTCTTTTCATATCCGCCCACCTTTATTACATTATATCTTATTACTAAACCTTCCGCTACTTTTGTTTTATTTCCTGTCCGCCGCTACCAATACGGCTCCTTCTTCATCCACTCCCTGCACCGTGCCGCCCGCTGCAATTATCTCGCTTAAAAGCTCAACCGTATCGGCGCTGAATTTCTCGCCCGGGCATATAACCGCTATGCCCGGCGGGTAAGGGGCGATAATATTCCTACTGACGTGCCCGGCCGCGTCTTTCAACGGGACCCTTTTCACCCCGGTGTTCAGGACTTCCGACGGTTCCATGGCCTGCTCCGGTATTTCGAGCTGTTTTGCCAGGGATGCGGCTCCATGGTTTGATTCCCCCCGGAAATGCGCCAGCCCGCGCAACGCCCTGAAAAGGTATTCCACCGTTTCCGGCCCGTCTGCCACGGTTGTAATAAAAACAATATTGTTCAAATCAGACATTTCCGCCTGTATGTTGTTATTTTTTCTTAGCAGTTTTTCCGCGTAAAAACCCGAGATGCCGATACCTGCCAGGTTGGCGACAACCCTGGTAGGGTCGTGTCTGAAACCCGGCAGCTTCTGTGCATTCAAGAGGCGTATGCCGCAATCCTCCACGTTTTCACCGTACAGGCTTATTGAATCTATCAGCCTGTCCAGCGCCTCTTCCCCGTTTTTTTGCATTATTTCCCTTGCTATATCAAGAAAAGCCATTATAATAAATGAAGGGCTCGTCGTCTGGTAGATGTCAAGGAAATAACGGACCCTTTCCTTGTCCACCCTTTCGGACCCTATATGCAGGTAAGCGCCCTGGGTGAAAGCGGGAAGCGTTTTGTGGGCGCTCTGTATGCACAAGTCCGCCCCGGCTTCAAGCGCGCATACCGGAAGTCTCCTGTTGAAAACCAGGTGCGCGCCGTGGGCTTCGTCAACAATGAGAATTTTTCCGTGGGCGTGGACTATTTCCGATATTTTTGCGATATCGCTGCAAATTCCATAATAGCTTGGCCTTGTAATCAATACGCCTGCAGAATCGGGCGCTTCGGCAAGAGCTTTTTCAACTGCTTCGGGCGTGATCCCGGTATTGATGCCATATTCCCCGGAAAACCCGGGCAATATGTAATATGGTTTCACCCCGGCCATGAGCATCCCGTTGATTACCGCCCTGTGGGAATCCCTTCCCACGATAAGCCGCCGGCCGGGTTCGCATACGGCCGATATGGCCGCATGCAATCCGACGGTACTGCCGTTTACCAGGAAGAAACTCATCTGGGCGCCAAATGCTTCGGCCGCGAGCTCCTGGGCTTCTTTGACAACGCCCGTCGGAACGTGCAGGTTGTCCGTATCGGGTATTTCCGTAAGATCAAGTTTTTCGATTCCGGATTTGAACCTGGAAGGAATGCCTTTACCGAGCTTGTGGCCCGGCATGTGGAAAGGGAGTGGATTTGAATCCGTATAGGCTTTTATCGCATCAAAGATGGGAGTTTTCCAATTGCAGATAGTCTCCGCCCCTCTCATGCATCGGTCCTGTTTTTCTCGTATATTATTCTCAAGCCTTCCAGTGCAAGCAGCGCGTTCACCTCATCAACCGTTTCCGCTTCGGACGCTATAAACCTGGCAAGTCCGCCGGTTGCCACGACCTTGACGCCTTCTTCCTTCATTTCCTTCTTGATTTTATTGACAAGATGGTTCACCTGGCCCACGTACCCGTGAAAAACGCCTGATTGTATGCTTGCCGAAGTATTGCGCGCTATTACCGTCTCATGTTTTGTCAGGTCAACCTTGGGAAGCTTCGCGGTCCTTTGGTACAAGGCTTCCGCGGAAATATTTATGCCCGGGCAGATCACGCCGCCAAGGAACTCACCCTTCGACGATATTGCGTTAAAAGTGGTGGCGGTGCCAAAATCCACAACAATCACGGGGCCCCCGTATATCTCGTAAGCCGCCACGGCGTTGACGATCCTGTCGGCGCCCAGTTCCCTGGGGTTTTCATATTTAATGTTTATGCCCGTTTTTATTCCCGGTCCTACCACGATCGGGTCCTTCTTAAAGTATCCCCTGATCGCATGCTCAAACGAATACATTATGGGAGGTACGACGGAAGCAACGATAACATCCTCAACTTCTGAAATATCCAGGTTGTAATAATTAAAAAAATTAATAAAATGCATCCCGAACTCGTCGGATGTCCATTCCTTGTTTGTGGACAATTTCCAATGCGCTAACAGCTTGCGGTCTTTATAAACTCCAATCCGTATATTCGTATTTCCAATATTGGCAACAAGCAACACCAAGCAACCCTCCGCATATAGCCGCTTATAATTTCAAGCTCCTGATTTCTTTTATTTCCAGCTCTATTTCTTTTTCAAGCCTGATTATATCTTGTTTTATGTCGTCAATAGTCTCTTCCGACCTGTTCTTGTAATTTCCCTGGTGTCTCCCGGAATATCCCGAATGTCTCGGCTGGGATTCCGTTTCCCTGCCCTTTTCACGGCTATAGCCCCTTTGCTGGCCGCTGTCGCGTGAATGCAGTTCGAACGCTTTTTTCTGAATATTTTGCGATTCTGACCTCTGTATCCTGTTATTGTTCTGGTAGTTCGCGATCCTTCCATGCTGCTCCGGCTTCTGGTGACGGTTCGAATTCTTTTGCGTGCTTGACCCGTCTCCATTTTGATTTTCATAATGTCTTTTTACCATCTTATACCTCCAATTAGTGTGAAGCAGTATATTCATTTTATTTTAAAAGGACTACCAAGTCAACCCCAGCAGCCTTGCCGCGTTCCCGCCCAATATGGCGTCGGCGGCGTCTCCCGGGAGTTTCATGCCAAGCAGCCTCTCGACTTCTTCGGACTGGTCCTTCCATGGGGAATCGGTTCCGAACAGGATCTTGTCGAAGCCATGCCTGGAAACAATGCGCAAGAATTGGTCGCGGCTCATTCTATGCAAACTGTAGGAAGTGTCGAAATACAGGTTTTCGCCTGCAAGACAACGCTCTACTTCGTCCCAGTAGTCATAACCGCCCATGTGCGCGGCTACCAGCTTTGCTTCCGGGAATGCGCGCACGACATTTCTCATCCGCCCGGGCGTGCAGTGATATGGCGGCGGAAGCCCTATGTCCAGGCCTGCGTGGAATAAAACCACCAATCCAAGTTCGGCCGCTTTCTCATATATCGGGAAAAGCTCCGGGCTGTCAACATAAAATTCCTGGTAATCAGGGTGCAGCTTGATCCCTTTCAAACCTGCCTCACGGATAATTTCAAGTTCATTTTCCCAGTCCTCAAAACCGGGGTGCACCGTGCCGAAAGGAATAATATCGTCGCTTGATATCGACATTGCCCACCGGTTGATCTTGACTACCTGCCCGGGTTTTGTCGCTATATTCATAATTACCGATTTGCCGACACCCGCTTTTTTCATCGACTGCCTTATTCCCGCCAGTGTTCCGTCCGTCCTCGCGGGTATGTTTCCGCATTTGGAAAGGGTGGTTATTGCCTTTTCGGCAATATCATCGCTAAAACAGTGCACATGAAAATCAATAATCATATACAAGCTCCTTTTATGGAAACGCAATCAGGCATAGCCATATATGCCCCTGACAGAAACCTCGCCTGCGAGAAGCTCGCGCCGGACGCCGTCGTCACAGTCCACCAAGAGCCTGCCGTCCGCTGTTATGCCGGACGCTACGCCGGTGTATTCCGTTCCCCTTGCAGTAAAACGCACTTCCCTGCCAAGAG
This sequence comes from Bacillota bacterium, assembly GCA_050261495.1. GTDB lineage: Bacteria > Bacillota > Clostridia > Acetivibrionales > DTU013 > JBMNKL01. Next base: position 20,633 of record JBLNDI010000072.1, on the reverse strand, counting down.
TGACAGAATGTTCACGCCAAGCATCCAGTACATCATCATACCTGCCGTCCAGTACAAGCTTCATAATCCTGTCAAGCTCTTTCAGAATGGTGCGGATCAGCGCCAGCTTGGAGGGAAATACAATACCGTCCTTCTCTCTCCCGTCAACCGCCATTTTTAATGAAATAGCCTTGTCCATGAGTTCTTCCGGGAAATCTCCGGCATCCTGGGAATAATTAATGCCGATGCCGGTTACAACATAATTTATCCTGTCCGACTCGGAGTTCATTTCCATCAGGATTCCGCAAACTTTTTTCCCGTCGATCACCAAATCATTAGGCCATTTAATGCCCGCCCGGATGCCCGTTGCCTGGCATACGGCTTCCGCCATGGCCACCGCTGACGCCAGCGCAAGTATTTGCGCCTCTGCCGGGGCCATCGGCGGTCTCAATATGAAAGATATGTAAATACCTGTATTGGGAGGCGACAGCCATTTTCTCCCCATCCTGCCCTTTCCTTCCGTCTGCTGTCCGGCTATAATTGTCAGCCCGTCCGGGCAGCCTTTTGCCGCGAGTTTTTTTAAAAATTCATTAGTTGAGTCAACCTTCTCAATATACCTGGTTTCGCGGCCGATAACAGAAGTGCCGAGGTTGTGGGCAATTTCAAACGAATTCAGCCTTTCTCCCGCAGGGAGAAGCCTGTAGCCCTTCCTGGGAGAACCGTCAATTAAATAGCCTTCCTGCCTGAGAGCTTTTATATGTTTCCAAACTGCCGTCCTTGATACTCCAAGCAGTTGGCTGAGTTCGCCCCCCGATGCGAAACCGGGGGAAACCTCTTTTAACCGTTGCAATATGTTATATTTCAACTTTCTTTTCCTCCTGCGCCGGGATCAATACCCGCTCATATCAGGGACTTTCAGCGTGTAGACACGCCCGTCCCGTTTATATGTAAATACTGCCAAGCGTCCTTCGCCGTGCTCGATACACTCCGCTTTTCCCTCGTCGCACAGCCTTTTGAAGAAGAAGTACAAAAGCGTGTCATTCAAGTCTTCATGCGCCTCTTTCAAATCTTCCAAGAGATTGGAGAAGTAGAGGTCCTGGGAATTGCTGTACAGAACAGGCGTATCCAAGCCTTTCCCGGACACGCTTATATTATCTCCTATTACAGTGCTGGTAATCAATGCCTCGGGAAGCCTGTAACTGCCGAACAGGTATTTTTCTATCGGGACAATGGAACGCTGGTAAAGCTGCATTACTTCAGGATACGCTTTCCCTGCCTCGTACAGCAGGCTGTCGGCTATATAGCAATATTTCGGCTGCACTTCGAGCCTGAGGCACTTATATGCCGGGGATGCGTACTTTTCACAGTCATCTCTCGGGTTCAGCAGCGCGGTAATGCATTTCCTTACCGAGCCTTCGATCAGAATCTCCCTGCTGTACCATTCTGATAGCTTGATGCCGCATTCAACGGCATTTTCCGCTTGGTCGGCGGGTATGTAAAAATAAACCTCCACCACACATCTCACCTCAGAATGCATATTTTCACTAATAACAGCCCATATCCCGGACTATTCCCGTCTTAAACCCCCTGCAGCCTTCTTAGAATGCCTTCAAGATCCTGCGTCGATACGGGCTTGATATTATAGGCCGAGCTTTTCCTTGAGGCGGTTTTTGCCGCATATTGGACTATCTCGTCATCCCCGAGGACGGGCGGATTGCCGATAAGCGTTTTTATTTCCGCATCAAGGGTGTCTATGCTGTCTATTCTCATAAGGCATAATATATCGTCAATTTTACTCTTTGCATAATCGTAATTGAATTTAAGGTACTCGCCGACCAGGTAGCCGTTGGCCTTTCCGTGGGGTATGTCTTTGAAAATTGTGTAATTGTAGCCTGCCGCGTGGATAAAAGTCGTACCGGTGTGGGCTATGACCATGCCGCCAAGCATAGACATGTACAGCAGGTTTTCACGGTCCTTCCGGGAAATATTCCCGCTTTTAAGGCAGCCCAGGCTCAGCCCGAACATGCGTATACCCTCCCGGGCAAGTATATCGCTTACCGGGGTGCTCCTCTTGCTGATATAACCCTCGAGACAGTGGGTGAAAGCATCGATAGCCGTATTTACCGTTACATCATGCGGCATGCTCTCCGTATAGCGGGGATCAAGGAAAGCAATTACAGGAAAGGTTTCCGGCGTTCCAAAACTGGATTTTTCCTGCAGTTCACGCCTTGTAAGAACCGAGAACGGAGTCACTTCGCTTCCCGTGCCTGCAGTGGTAGGTATCGCTATAACAGGCAGCGGCTTGTTTTGAAAAACGTTTGTAAAAAGCTGCTCAGGCTCAATATCGTTGACGGCAAGAACTGCTACGGCTTTTGCGGCATCAAGAGGCGAACCGCCGCCAATCCCAATGATAAACCCGGCGTTGGCATTTTTCGCCGCAATGCCGCCCGCCTTGACTGTCCCAAGAGAAGGATTGTTCTCTATTTTATCAAAGATTTCATATTCGATATTTAGACCGTCAAGTACCCTGCAAATATCCGCAAGTGCCCCGCTGGCCTTTGCCGAACGGCCTCCGGTTACTATAAGCGCCTTTTTTCCCAATCCCGGTATTTCATTGCTGTTTTTTACGATACAATCCTCGCCGAAATAAACCTTGGTTGATATCTGAAATTTGAATTGCATCATGCAGCCCCTCCTTTTTTCTTATTATAATACATATGGTCCCGGCAGGAAAGCACATAACTGATGCAACCTTCCGCCGAATCATCTATTGAATATTCTTTCCGCATTACATATAATGCTATTGTAAGCGCATGACAATTATTGAAATAATTAAAACCATGTATTGGAGGTATTGAGATGGCATTTTTTGAAGACCTGGGCAAAAAAGTGGGCAAAGCCGCGCAAGCCGCGGCAAAAAAGTCAAGCGAACTGGTTGAAATCACTAAGCTCAACGCCAACATAGGTTCTGAAACGGATAAAATACAAAGGCTGTACAATCAAATCGGGAAGCTGGTATATGAAAAGTATGCCGAAACGGGCGAAGCCGACGAAAACGTAATGACGGCATGCGTTGAAATAGCGGAGCATGAAAAGAATATTAAGGAATTAAAAAAGAAGATAGCCGAAATAAAAGGCTTGAAGCAGTGCGTCAACTGCGGCGCCGAAATGGAAAACAGCCAGGTGTTCTGCAGTAAATGCGGGGCAAGGAATGAACTTCCCGCTCCCGCTGTCAGTGAACCCGCTCCTGCCGCCAGCGAATCTCCTGCTGTCAGCGAACCTTCCGCACCTGCCGTAAGCGAACCTCCTGCTCCCGCCGTCGTTGAAGAAACGCCGCCGGCACAGCAGCCTGCCCTGTTTTGTACGTCTTGCGGCGCCCAGTTGGAACAGGGGGCAAAATTCTGCACGAATTGCGGTACCAGGGTTGAATAATGCATAAATTGCCTCTATTACCCGACTGCCGTTTCACGCAATCCCGGCGCCGGTTTTTCATTATCCTTGTTTTTCTTTTTCCGGCCCAGTATTCCGCGGCATTTTTCGATTACTTCAAGTGCAGGCTCCAGTGATTCATAAAAAAGAACGACCATTTCACCGGGAGACGCTTCCAGGATCGCAGTTTCAAAAGCTTTTGTTTCGGAATAGATTACGGTGATGCATTCCGGGCTCATTCCTTCCTCTACTGCGGCGTTATAAAGAATATCCGCCACCTCCCCGGCTTTCCTGCCCCTAAGGTCGCTGTCTTCCTTTATATACAGCTTTGTGAATGAACGGCCGCAAAGCCTGCCCACTTCGTGTATGCATTCATTTCTCCTGTCCCCGGGCATTCCGATTACTCCCGTCAAACCGGTTGCGCCAAAGCTCCGGATCATCTCGGCAACCGCCCTGTACCCGGCGGCATTATGAGCGTAATCAAGCATTACGGTGAAATCTCCCATATCAAATATATTGAATCTTCCCGGGTTGGAAACCAGATCAGGCTTAAAGCTCATAACCCCTGTCCTGATAGTAACCACGGGCACGTCAAGGGCTAAAAGCGCGGATATGGCTGCAAGCGAATTTTCAATATTGCACGATGCTTTGCCCCGGTAGGTAATGGGTATTTCCGCGATACGGGCAATAAAGGTTTCGCAGTTCCTGTATGAAGTATATATGGAGCCGTCCCTTGCATACACGGCGCAGTTCCCAGCTTTTATTTCATTCCGGATGAGAGCGTTGCCGCAATCGGATGAAAACAGCAATGCTTTGCATCTTACCCGGCTCAAAAGCCACGGCGCCATTTTGTCGTCGGCATTTATAACGGCAGTGCCGCCCGGTTTTACCGCTTCCACGACCAGCGACTTGACCTTGGCCATCTCCTCCAGCGTATTTATCCCGTCAATCCCAAGATGGTCGTCGCTTATATTGACAATAACGCCGACATCCGCAAGGTCATACCCAAGGCCCCGCTTGATAATGCCGCCCCTGGCTGTTTCAAGCACCGCAGCCTCCACACTGGTGTCCTTCAATACCCTCGCGGCGCTTAATGCGCCGGTGTTATCGCCTTTCAGTACGCATTCGCCGCCTATATAGATGCCGCTTGTTGAAGTCATCCCCACAACGGCGCCGTTCAGGGCCAATGTGTGCGCAATCATTCTCGTAACCGTCGTTTTCCCGTTTGTGCCTGTAACCGATATAATCGGGATACTTGTCGGTTTGCCGGGCGGAAACAGGAAGTCCAGGATATCGCCGGCCACGTTCACAGGTTTTCCTTCGGTAGGATGGATGTGCATGCGTAGGCCGGGAGCGGAATTTACTTCGATTACGGCGCCGTTTTGGCTGTCAAGCGGCTTTGATATATCTTCACACGTAATATCCACGCCGGCAATGTCCAGTTTCAACAATTCGGCTGCTTTCACCGCTATCCGGGCATTATGCGGATGGACCAGGCTGGTGCAATCCCTGGCCGTTCCTCCCGTGCTCAGGTTTCCGTTGTGACGCAGCATCACTTTTTCGCCTTCCGGCGGAATGCTGTTCTCATCATACCCGGCCTTTGCCAGAGTCTGCCTGCACATGTCGTCTATTTTTATTATGGTGAGAGGCTTTTCATGGCCGGCGCCCCTCAGCGGGTTTCTATTTTCTGTTTCTACCAGTTCCCTGATTGTGCTTTTCCCGTCTCCAACCACGTAAGGCGGAACCCTTTCGGCCGCCGCAACCATTTTGTTTCCTACCACCAGCAGCCTGTAGTCTTTCCCGGGAATATGCCTCTCCACGATTACGGCATGGCTGTGTTTTATAGCAGTTGAGAAAGCGTATTCCAGTTCCCTGACGCTTGTAATGTTTGTAAAAACGCCTTTCCCCTGGTTTGCGTCAAAAGGTTTCAACACCACGGGAAAGCCTATGCTTGCCGCAACAGCGGCCGCGGACCTGGCCGAGTAAGCGACGTCTCCCTGCGGGACAGGTATGCCGGCTTCCGATAACAGCTGTTTTGTCAAGTGCTTGTTGCTGGCCATGTCAACCGCAATGCAGGCGGACCCGTCCGTTAATGAAGCCTCCAAAAGCCGCGTATATTTTCCGTTGCCAAGCTGCAATATGCTGGAATGTTCCAGGCAGACTACTGGGATATTTCTTTTTCGCGCCTCGGCGTAAATTGCGCCGGTACTTATCCCCATGTCCGTCTCCGCCGCAATCCTGGAAAGATGGTCGGTGACCCTGCCGATATCGGGCATGATTTTGTTTACCAGCATATTCACAATTTCCACCGATACCAGGAGGCATTCTATCGCAAATTTTTCATTCATGAACTCGAATATAACCTGGTAAACGGACGGTACGTCCGTTACCCTGCTTTTCCCGTAGTGTACGTCGTAATTCATTATGCTTTGAAGTTCAAGCGCCATATGCTCCGTTACGTGCGCAATATAGGTCCCTTCCCTGAGCCTTTCGACAAATCCGCCTTCGTAACCGAGAGAACAGCAGTGTTTTCGAAGACCCGGCAAAATTTGCAGCAGTCGGTCGTTAAAGAGTTCCAGTTGGTTGGTGGGCGTATCATACAGTTTTCCAATGTCCACAAGAGCTTTTATTACAGGTCTGTGACTATAAATGTTTCTTCCCTTTAAAGATTGTATATCAATAATATCCACAAATTTTCCTCCATATCGTTTTTCAATTGCGTCCGTTCAGCTAATTTCCGCCCTGGCTGAGCCTTATTACCGTTCTTTCCGCCAGGTCGTACCCATAACCGGAAGGCAACACATGCAAAGCTACGTTTGCAATCGCCAGGTTTTCTTCCGGTTTCAATTCCGATACATTCGAGCTTTTTATATGGCGGCCGTCAACCACGGTGACCGAGTTTCTCCCTATTACCTCAAAGTGGTTGTCGGGAAAAACCATAACCGCAGTATCTTCATCTATCCCTATGCCAAGAATGGACGGATTTTCGGCAACTCCGCACAACAACCTCCCTATTCTGCCCCGCTGGTGAAAATGCTGGTCTATCAGCACCCTGTCCAGCAACCCAAGCCCCGGGGCCATTTTCAGCGTACATTTCCTGGCCGGGTCATTGTCAATTCCTTCAACAATCATGGTCCTGCTCATCACCGAGGCGCCGGCGCTTGTACCCGCGATGACGGTCCCTCTCCTGTACGCGTCATGCAATGCAGTATATACTTTTGTGCCGCCCAGTATACTGGTAATTCTGAGTTGATCGCCGCCTGTGAAGAAAATGCCCGAGGATTCGGAGACAAGCCTTGCATATACCTCGCCATCGGCTTCGTCACGCGTGTTTATATTAAGAATATCCGCTCTTTGGGCGCCGAACTTCATAAACAGGTTCCTATATTGGTTTCCCGCTTCATTTGAGTTTTCCGTCGCAGTTGTTATAATGATCAGTTTTGCCTCATTGGCGCCCGAGAGGGAAACAAAGGTTTTCAGAATCAGGCAGTCTCCAGTCTTGTCCTCTGCCCCGCCGATGATGATCAAATTACCCGGATTCATTTCCTGCCACCTTCATCACGCTGTTTATAACCAGATCTTATATTTTAAGCGCGAGTTTAAGAAAATTATAAAAATCATTGCTGAATATCAACCCAATTCCCGTGCATACGATACTTGATATTACCAGGATCACGCCGGCCCTGCCGCTGCCGTTTTTCCCGGCCATCACCGCCGCCGCGACCGCCGCGACGCCGAAAATAAAAGGGTACCTTGCCAGTGATATTATAACTGCAGTCCATCCCGCTGCAAGATAGAACATATTTCTCTTCGGCGCCCGCATATTTTTCTTTGCCGCCGGCCTGGACACACCGGCCGCCTGATCCGACTTGCCCATGTTTTCACCCCGTTATTTTTCAAAAGCTAAATAATAATATCCTCAAATTGTGCCGGGAATATTCATAATATCCATTTCGGCAGTTCCAGGAATACCAGGGATATTTGTCCATGATTTGTCCGTCTCCGGAAGCGATAATCCCTGACAGCCGGGCATTTTAAGGCATCTCGTTTTTTGCCCCGGGCAAATCTCTGTAAATTGTTTCCTAAACTAAATGAAGATGTTATTTTAATAATTATGTTATATATTTCCAAACCTGTTATTAAATGATTTGATTATTTGCATTAATTCTGGTAGACTTTTAAGTATTATGTAAAGCTATAAATAAAGAAGGGTGATTTGATGATAGCAAATTTTAGCAGTTTAACAGCAAAACAAAAAAAAGTGTACACAGCAATTGAATCCTACATTAATCATCACGGAATACCTCCCACGGTACGTGAAATCGGTGAACTGGTCGGAGAAAAAACACCCGGTGCGGTCCAAGGAATATTAAACAGGCTTGAGCAGAAGGGCGTAATAAAAAGACAGCTTGGAGCAGCCAGATCCATTCAGCTGGTATCAGCTGACGACCAAATGTATGCAAAGCCGGTGTATATCCCTGAAATTAAAAAGATAAGCAAGCGAAACCTCAATGACTTGATCAATATATATAATATAAAGAAATATCATCCGGTTTCTCCTGAAGTACTTACGGAAAACAGCAAGTATATAATTGTCGAATGTCCCAACGACGGGCTTAACGAAAGCGGTTTCAGCAGCAATGACACAATCCTGGTAAATACAACGGCAGAGTTGAAACCTGGCGATATTGTGCTGGTATTTTACGAAAACCTCTCTATGCTAAGATTTTACTACCCCGAAGATGACGGAACAATTACGCTGAAGGCGGATTCAAGCGTCATCGACAAGGAAAATTTCACAAGCGAGGAAGTCAGCATCATAGGAAAAATAGAGGGCAGGTATACAAAATTCTAAACTTAATTACCCCTGTTAAAAATACCGCCTGAAACGCTGAAATTTTGGAACCGGGAAATTTTTTACGTCCGCATAATGCATAAAGCCTGCTATACGGTTTATGGCATCTTCGTCGAACAGGCTTTATGCTTGATGTTGCCCGATAATTTCCTCCGCTATCAGTTTGCCCATTTCACGTGTTCCGACTATCTTGACGCCGGTGCGTGCAATGTCCGGCGTACGGTATCCTTTATTTAAAACGCTCTTTACGGCATTTTCAACCAGCGCGGCGAGGTCGGCGCGGCTTAGCGAATAATGAAGCATCATGGCTGCCGACAATATCGTCGCGACCGGGTTGGCCTTATCCTGGCCCGCTATATCCGGCGCGGAACCGTGTATGGGTTCGTAGAGTCCAAGCGTCCCGCTTCCCAGGCTTGCTGACGGAAGCATGCCGATTGATCCCGTAATCATGGACGCCTCGTCCGACAATATGTCCCCGAACATATTTGAAGTCACGATAACATCAAATTGACCGGGATTCATCACCAGCTGCATCGCAGCATTATCCACGTACATGTGGTTCAGCAGGATGTCCGGGTATTCCTTCGAAACCCTTGTAACAACTTCCCTCCAGAGCCTTGAGCTTTCCAGCACGTTAGCCTTGTCTACCGAGGTTACTTTCCTCCGCCGTCCTGATGCCGTTTCAAATGCAAGGCGCGCAATACGTTCGATCTCGGCGGCGGTGTACCTTTCCGTATCATAGGCCGCTTCCTGCCCGGTCCCTGCTGCTCCGGTCCTTCCCCTCTCACCGAAATAAATGCCTCCCGTCAGTTCCCTGACAACAAGTATGTCAACATTGTCTCCGATTATTTCAGCTTTCAGCGGAGAAGCATCTTTCAATGATTCATAAATGACCGCGGGTCTTAAGTTCGCGAAAAGCCCCAGTTCGGACCTGATCCTGAGCAAACCCGCTTCCGGGAGCTTGTTTCCCGGCAGCCCTTCCCATTTGGGTCCGCCTACAGCGCCAAGCAGCACCGCATCGCTCTCCTTGCACGCTTTCAGCGTAACGTCGGGCAAGGGATCGCCGCATGCATCGATAGCGCAACCGCCTATCAGTTCCTCCCTGAATTCAAAAACCAGGCCGTGCCTGCCGCCGACCGCTTCAAGTACCGCAAGCGCCTGGCCGACTATCTCGGGCCCTATCCCATCACCCTTTAAAACAGTTATTTTATACTTCATGCAATATCCTCCGGTATCATTGTTTATCAAGGTACTGCCGTTTATTCGGACATTTTCTGCTTTACATAATTAACCAGGCCGTCCGCCGCGATAATCTTCTGCATGAATCCCGGGAACGGCGGCCATTTGTAAATTTTCCCGCTCGTCAAGTTTGTTATGGCGCCCGAATCAAAATCAACATCCAGTATATCACCGTCGGCGATTGATTCCGCGGCTTCAGGGCATTCTATAATGGGCAGCCCTATATTGATGGCATTGCGGTAAAAAATCCTGGCAAAGGTCGCGGCAATCACGCACGAAATCCCCGACGCCTTTATCGCGATGGGGGCATGTTCCCTTGACGAACCGCATCCGAAGTTCTTCCCCGCAACCATGATATCACCTTTTTGGACTTTTGCGGCAAAGCAGGGATCCAAGTCTTCCATGCAGTGGGATGCAAGTTCGGCCGGGTCCGATGTATTCAGGTACCTTGCGGGTATTATGACATCCGTATCCACATTGTCGCCATATTTAATCACTTTGCCCTGTATTCTCATTCTCAAAGTCTCCTTTCGCTTCCTGATCAAAGCTCCTCCGGCGACGCAATCCTGCCGGCCACGGCAGAAGCTGCGGCGACGGCCGGGCTTGCCAGGTAAACTTCGCTTTCGGGGTGTCCCATTCTTCCGACGAAGTTCCTGTTGGTAGTGGCCACGGCTCTCTCTCCTTTTGCAAGGATACCCATGTGGCCCCCGAGGCACGGCCCGCATGTGGGCGTGCTTACCGCTGCGCCTGCGTCGATGAAGATATCGAACAGTCCTTCGTTCATCGACTGCTTCCATATTTTCTGGGTAGCCGGAATAATAATGCACCTTACACCCGGATGCACTTTCCTGCCTTTCAGCACCTTGGCCGCAATGCGCATATCCTCGATCCTCCCGTTCGTGCATGAACCGATGACAACCTGGTCGATCTTTACATGGCCGACCTCGTCAATGGTCCTTGTATTATCGGGAAGATGCGGAAACGCAACGGTCGGTCTTATTTCATCGAGATTAATCGTATATCTCTTGGAGTATACCGCGTCTTCATCAGCGGAATATACCTTGTAAGGCTTCTTTGAATGCTCCCTGACATATTCCAGCGTCTTTTCGTCAACTTCGAATATACCGTTTTTCGCTCCCGCCTCAATAGCCATGTTGGCCATTGAGAACCTGTCGTCCATCGAAAGGCTCCGGAGCCCCTCACCGGCGAACTCCATCGACTTGTAAAGCGCTCCGTCAACGCTTATCATTCCGATTATATGCAGTATCACATCCTTGCCGCTTACCCATTCGGACGTTTTCCCCTTCAAATCGAAGCGTATCGCCTCGGGAACTTTAAGCCAGGCCTCTCCGGTGGCCATGCCTGCCGCCATGTCCGTGCTGCCGACACCGGTGGAAAAAGCGCCGAGCGCTCCATAGGTGCAAGTATGCGAATCGGCCCCTATCACAACGTCTCCGGGCACAACCAGGCCTTTCTCGGGAAGCAGCGCGTGTTCGACGCCCATCTGCCCCACCTCGAAATAGTTGACAATACCGGTTTCCCGTACAAACTCCCTGATATATCTTACCTGTTCGGCAGATTTTATGTCCTTGTTAGGTGTAAAGTGGTCCGGTATAATAGCGATTTTATTTATGTCAAAAACACGTTCGGCTCCGATTTTCCGAAATTCCTTTATGGCGACCGGCGCCGTGATATCATTTCCAAGCACCATGTCAAGCCTGACCATCACCAGCTGTCCGGCTTCCACCCTGTCCATCCCTGCGTGCTCCGCAATGATTTTTTGGGTCATTGTCATGCCCTTGCCGGCTGTCTTGACTTCCATTTTTACATCCCTCCCCGATATAGTGATTATAACGCTTTGGAGATGCCGTTTCTTCATGTTAATTGCCAATATATCATAACATTATGAATGTTTTTTGTTAATTATTAACCGGAAATACTAATTCGCGTGCTTTTTCCTATACTGCAGCGGCGTCTGGTTCGTGAATTTTTTGAACATCTCATTGAATCTCTGCTGGTTTGAGAAGCCCACGCTAAGCGCTATATCACTAATCCTGAGACCTGTATCGACGAGGAGTTCTTTTGCTCTTTCTATGCGTACCTTGAGAAGATAATTAATGGGACTCAAGCCTGTTTCTTCCTTAAACGCCCTGGTAAAATAACTGGGACTCAGGAAAACAAACCTTGCTATATCGCCAAGCGAAATGTCACGTTCAAAGTTGTTGTGGATGAAGTTTTTTGCGATGCCTATCAATTCCTTAAGCTTGGGACTTTTCGACTTGATGCTGTTTTCCCACTCCATTTTAAGCGCCCGCGAAATCAGGACAAATAATTCCATTACAAGCAGGTAGTTTAGAAACTCGCTGCCCGGTTCCGAACCTTCACGTTCTTTTAAAATCCTGTTCAGCAGCACAATGATTTCATTTTTCTGGCTTACTTTTAAAGCAATATACGGGCCCGTTTCCTTGCCGCTTACGAAGTTGAGGAAATCCTCCAGCGGGATTTCGGAGTATTCGCCGTTTATCCTGTTTTCGAATGTAAAGTAGAGTACTATGAACTCGCAGCCGCTTTCCGACTTGACCATGAACTTGTGGTACTGCATCGGCTTAATGATGACTATATCGTTCGGACCCAGGTTGACAGACTGCCCCGCTATGTCAAAAACCGCGTAACCTTTCTTCATATATACCATTTCATAATTTTCATGGCGGTTTGGTTCCATGGACCAGTTTATATCCTGTATTCTCTCGAGCGTCCTTATGATGACAGGCAAAAAGCTGGATGAATTAAGCAAATTTTCCCATGCTTTCGGCAATAGCTTCTCCACAAAATCACCTCGGCTTTTTTCTCGCCTTTAATTAAATTATAGCTTAAATGCATCCGCCTGTCACCCGGTCACCCGTCGCCCTGGGTCAAGCTTGAGCCGTCCTGCATGCCGGTTCATACCTGGCGCATGCCCGCCCGTCTTTCGGAGTTTTCGTCAGGCCTCTATCTCCAATTCATCCAATTCAATCGTCGCAAGCAATTTTTTAAGCTCTTCCGTCTCACTCTTGCTGAGTGTGATCCCCTTGCCCATTTTTTCGTGTGTCTCATCCCAATCCCTGATATCCAGCTTGGGTTTGCGCTCGTTCCAGCTAACAAGGTTGACTTCCTTTTTCCAGCCCTTGGTGCCTTCTCCGATTACTCCCAGGTGCTTTATAATATTAAACTTGATATCTGCCATCTTAATCCCTCCATGCTTGTTGAATATGTTAAACTGCTTGTTGCAAAATTGCAAGGCCGTTTATCTTAACGGTTATACCGTCACTGCCGTTCCCTTTTCGTTACGGTATGCCAAAGAGAACGATTTTCCCCTTGTATTTTGCATAAGCCAAAAATATCGCCTGTTCTTCCGTCACTTCAAATAATACGTACCTTGGCATCCTGTCCCCCTCGGACATATCGAGCGGTTTGCCGTCCTCACCTACCAGTCCGGCAATGCGTATATTTCTCAAAAGCCTTACTCCGCTGGAGGCCGGCGGCACATCGGACACCCCTTCCGCCTCGGGCGGGCTTTCCTGTTCATTGCCGCTGTTTGGTATATATGCAATGTCTACATGCCTGCCTTCGGCAAGCTGCCAGGCATTCGCCTGGCCGGCTTCCAGTTCGGCGGAAAACAACCTCTTGCTTTCGTCCTTCGCTTCAATAATATCATACACTACCGGCGACAGTCTTGTCTTGAGCAACATTTCACCCGGCTCAATACTGGCCGTAGCCCTCATTGAAACCGCTTCATCCTTTGTCCTCACGGCTTTCGGGTGAACCGAACCGGAGCCTGTTTCCTTCACTTCCAGCATTTCATCCGTAATAACGGTGTTTTTATCGATCCTCTCCTTTGCAAAAACCACTTTTTCCTTTTTTTCATACCCTGCTGCATTAGCGACAATCACGACTTCCAACGCAATAAGCAGAACAACGATGATTAAAGCCGCTGCAATCCATCCGAATCGTCTCATAATATTTCACCACGTTTCGCATAATTACTTGCATTTTACGAGTTAATTGTTAACGGGAATTTCCGAGTCAACATGCACCACGATTTCAATGTGTTCTTTCCCTAAAAGGCCCAGGATCACGCTCCTGTACAGGGATGGCTTTACCGGCACCATTATGCTGCTATGTACCGATGGTCTTAATATAACCGTGCCGTCCGGGCAGGACGCAGGAAAGCCGTCGCTGTATATTTCCAGGGATTTTATTTCCACGCGTCCTTCCGCCACCGATCCCGGTTTAGGGTCAAGGCTGCTATCCAGTTCCAGGTTCCTGGCAAGCATATCTTTAAATATTCCAACACATTTTTCACGGGATGCATTTACCCGGACTTTTCCGAGGTCATCAGCATTTAGCGCATTATATGCCGATATATTGGTGATATCCACCGCATCCCTTATTACTTGAGCTTTTGCATTTAAAACATACTTTTCAGTAATCGCCGAAAAAATCGGCAATATTACGAATACAAGCACAGCTGCCACGATGACCACATCGGCTGCCGCAGAGCCTTTAATACCCCGGCGGCATGGAGTATTGCCCCCGGCGTTCACGGCAAACTTCTTTAAAAGCATCAGTTTACAACCTTTCTCGACATCGAAGCCTTGTGATACACAAAGCGATATTTTACGTCGTTCCTTTTAAACAGCGACGTTATCCTGCTGAAGGTGTAGTCCCCCTCGACATGCAATGTCAGCAAGCCGCCCTGCTTTGCGCCGGATGAAGCCGTTATGGTCACGTCCGTCAGGCCTTTTTGCTCGAGTTCCTCCCTGAGCGCCTGCCTGTCGGCGTCGCTCAATCCGCCGGCGTTTTCCATCCTCAGCAGCGCCCGCCTGCAAACCATGTCCATGTCTGCTTTCGCGGAAACGGGTATGAAATGCTCAACGAGTAATACCAGCAAGAACACCGTGAATATCAGCGTAATTCCCGTTACAACCGGTCTCACCGTCATAGTTTCACCCCATTACGGCGAGTTCGTAAAGATTTGGTTGGTAATGATCTCCCACCAATTCGTCAGCTTTCCGATCAAGTTTTCGGCCAGTTCCTTCAACCCCGGTATGACCACAAACGCCGCAATAGTAAGCGCCGCGGCAATGCCAAGCAGTTCGTTCATGCCAAAACCTTCCGTCCGTGAAAAAAAGCGTTTTTTCATAAAAATCCTCCATTCTTTTAGTTTATGAATATATTTCCAATTGCCCGCCACATTTCATTCAGCAGCGGTACAATAATCATTACCGCCACGATAGCGACAAACACGGTTGCCGCTGCCAGGCTCCTGTTCTTGCAGTTGTCCGTTTCGGCCTGTATATAGTTGAAATATTTTTTAAACATGATGTCTTCCTGCTTTGCCAACAGTTCCTTGTTATCTCCTGTTTCGACCCCTTGCTTCAACGCAATGCATAATGTTTCGGCTTCATGCATGTCGAAATTTGACCTGAATTCCTCCAGCGCCGAATCTATATCCAGCGTCAGCTCATACCTTGCGGCAAGCCTTACGAGGATTTCCCTGAGCTCCCTGTCTGCGGTGACTTCATAAGCCGATTTCAGGGCGTCGGTAGGCTTTATGCCTGAAGATACCTGGTTGTGGAGGTATTTATATATCTTGTATATATATTTTTGGAACCGCAGGCTGATTTTTCGCTTATTTGAAGAAATCACGGCCTCCATTATGGCATTGACCAGGACAACCAGGGCGGCGGCCCGGATAAAATCAGGGAAATTTATTATAAAAGCGGCCAGGAATAATAGCGGTGAAAAAACATATCTTGCAAGAAGGTAGATGATTGCCGCGTATTTTCCCCTGTACCCCGCCTTGCGCATTTTGTCCGCGGCTTTCCCGAGAAGCTTGCCCTTCCCGAAAAGATTTTCGCAGGCAGCCACGCCCCTTCCGAAAAGGAGCGAACACTTCATGTTAAACGCAAGTTTCGCCGCCCTGGTCCCAAGGGCATCCCGCACGCGCCTCGAATGCGCCGGGTAAAGCATTTTCGCCAGGATGCAGGCCGCCAGCATATCAGTGATAAAAATCGCAACAGCCGCCGCCGTATTCTCTTTGAACAACTCCATTATCAGCTTTTCCATCATGTCACTCCTGTCGGGCTTTAAAAACCCCGAACTTTTGTATTTGCGTCTGTCCTCGTGTTTTACCGCCGCCCAGGACGGCCGTCTTTACAGTCGTTGGCCGTACCGGCGCCCTTTGCAACGAGGCACGGATTTCCCGTTATAATCCAGGCTCGTTGCCTTTAAATCCTGAACCTCGTAATGCCTGCCGCCAGGTAGAACCCCAGCATGTACATTCCGCTGAATACCGTAAGAAGCAGCTTTCCACTCATGGTGCGCAGGTAGAAATCGCCAACCTGCGGGGAAAGTTTAATAAAAAAGTATGCGATGACAAGTACTCCGATCATGATGAAATAAAGAAGCACCCTGTCCTTGTAAGTTGAAATTCTGCGCCTGTTGTATTCCTCATCTATCCTGAAAAACTGGTTTTCAAGGATCGTCAAAAGCTTTGTGGTATCTCCCCTGTGCTTCAGGTTTTGCTTTATGTTGAGGATAAAATCATCAAAATGCGGATTGCCGACTTTCAATTGCAAAATATCCAGGGCTTCCGAGGCGTCCATCCCGCTATTCACCTGTATCAGCATATCCCTTATAAATGTCTCGAGCGGTTCGCCTATACCCGACCCCAGCGACTTTTCAAACGCGTACATGATATCTTCCTTCACTGAACACCAGCGGTTGAGCACGGAAATAAAATCCGACATTTTCTTACGTATTGTCTCAGAATTGTAACGCGCCAGGATATCCAGGGCAAACAGGGGCATAGTCGATATCATGCCGCTTATAGCCGCCGCGGACGGAAAAAACTCCAGGAGTCTCGAAATGGGCCGGTATACCGCGGCAAATATGGCCGCAACCATAAAGAGCAGAATGTACGCGTTCATAAAAGGAATGTAATGCCTGATATTGGGCTTTACAATATATAGCAGCTCGAAACGTCTAAACAAGTTCCTGCTGAAAATGCCATTGTCTTTTCTATCCCCGAAAGTAAAGGACGCGATGTCTCTTTTCATACCCGGCATATTGATAATTTTCCGGAGCCCGGCCCTGATCCGGGGGTTCCTGGCTGTCGCAACGGCAAGAAACACATTGGCCGCGAGAAGCAAAACGGAATTAATTATCAATGGACTCATCCGCCGTACCCTCCTGCCTTCCCTTGCGGGCATACAGCCTTCTGTACCCAAACCGGTCCGTTCCGCTGTCATAGCCCAGTACCTCCAGGACCTCAACCACTTTGAAATCCTTGAGATAGAATATGACATTTATGCTTCTGCCCAGCGTTTCTTTGATCGTCTTTTCACTTTCCCCTATGTTGGCTCCCTTGCTGAGCGTAAGAAGCCGCGCGAAAGCATCTTCCGCGCTCTCGGAATGGGTCGTGGCAATACCCCTGTGTCCTGAAAAAGCCGCTTTAACAAAATCCCATGCCTCATCGCCCGTTATCTCGCCTACGCAATACGTATCAAGCGACATGGTAAGCCCGTCGCGGACGAGATCCTTTAATGTAACGGGGTATCCGCCTTCGTTCGGCTTCTTGATCCGCTGCTCTATGCAATAAGGCTTGTCGGGGTATATTTCCGCATCGGATTCCATTATCAGTACACGCTCCATCTCGGGCAGCACATTGATAAATGCTCTCATCAGCGTTGTCTTCCCTGCCGCGCCTTTGCCGCAGAAAAGGATGGATGCGTCACTTTGCGCAAGCCTTCTCAGCAATAAAACAAGTTCTTCGTCAAGCATTCCCAGGCGTTTCAGGTCATCCAACGTATAGCTTGTCTTCCTGTGCTTGCGTATGCTGATTGAAGGTCCCGCTATATTTCTCGGCCTTATGGAAACATTTATTCTCAGCCTGTTCTTTTCATCCGTCACCCTGCAATGGCTGTCGTTCTCGTTCAGTATTCCACCGTTGCGTATGGCTACCAGCTTACAGTACGTGTCGAATATTTTTTCATTTCCGAAGCTGACGGGTATTTTGCTGCGTATGCCGTTCCTTTTGATAACAAACTGGTTGTAGCGGGTACCGTCTATATCGGATATATCTTCTTCATCGATGTAAGGCTGAAGCTCGCCATACCCGAACATGAAATCGAACACTTTCCGTATAAGCTCATCCCTGTAAATGCCGAAGTGATACCTGTGCAAGTCGATGTTCTTGATTATCGCGGTTTTCAGGATATTTCTGTCCGTACGGCCGCTTGATACATCCGCAACCAGACCAGGCCATTCCTTGAGTATTTCATTAGTTATGCCGGATATGACCGAATTTATATCGCGCTCACCGGGGGCAACGTACCTTGCGGTTTCATAAAACAGCTTATGGTGAGATTTGATTACAGGCATTTTTTTATCCCTCCACTGTTTTTCTTCGTAACATGCGGGCTTTTTCGGATATCTTGGCCATAAACAGCCCGAATTTTTCAAGCATGCCGGGAGAAGGCATCAAGTCCAGCCTTGCAAGCAACCGTACATATTCGTCGCAAATGAATTTCTCCATGTGGGATACGTACGAACTTCTCTTATTCCTGTATGCAGCTCGCCTCCTGCTTGGCGATATCCTGCCGAGCAGGCTGTTCCGCGTGGCTTCACGGATTTCATCAATGCTCATCCCTGTGCTTTTGTCATATTCGTATAAAACGAACATGGTATTTTCAGGAGGAAGGTTTTGCTTTTCCTTTAAGAAATCTATATAGGTGTTGAACTCTCTCAATTGGTCAACATCACCCCTTGTTGCAATAATGTTTATATCGGATTTAAGCAGCGATGCGAGGGTAAACGCGTCATAAATGAACCTGTTAACCAGCAGGATCGTAATGTCATAATTGCGGTAGCACTTGTCAATAAGCTTTGGTACGCTGTCTTCGGCATAATACTCGTAATAGTCAAGCCTTAAGCTGCCTGTGATTACATGTAAGTTTTTAAGATCTTTTCTCCTTGATGTCGACTGCTTCAATAAGTCCGATGTCAGCATACCCTTGCTGATGGCATCCATGACCACGCCCAGAGCGGAATGTCCGAATATGCTCGGTTGCAAAGGCTTTGAGGCAAATCTTTTCAAGTTCAGGAACAGGTCCGCCTTTGGAGCAAGCAAATCAAGGTCGGCCAGCAATACTTCCGCTCCAGTGAATTTTGCCGCCGCATATGCAAGCTCACAGCCGAATTCGGCATTATCCCACACGGTAATAACCAGTTTGCGGAAACCAAATCGCTTTTTGCGGGAAAAGGCACGAATCCCTGCAAGCGCTCCTTCCCCGCCAACCCCGTCATGCATAACCGGCGCATTATCGTCAAATATTCCCGGGCTTCCCGTTTTTATGCCGGGTTTATACTGCAGCGCTTCCAGGTCCGCCAGGAGATCGGCGGCACTTTGGTAGCGCGCATGGACATCTTCTGCAGTGCATTTTGAAATAATTTTCTCAAGCCCGGCAGATACGGAATCGTTATAAAACCTCACGGGCTTGAGATCAAACGGATGTGCGGACGGATCCTTTCCGGTAAGCAATTCATGCAGCGTAACACCCAGGCTGAATATATCCGAAGCGGGGCTGGTCTGGCCGGTGCCAAACTGCTCGGGCGCCGCATAGCCCCTGGTGCCGATATATACGGTATCCGATCCGGATTTTGGCTTGTATTCCCTTGCAATACCGAAATCAACCAGCTTGAGAGTTCCGCCGGCCGTCAGTATGATATTTGAAGGTTTCATATCCCTGTAGATTATCGGGTTCGGTTTTTGCGAATGAAGGTAATTTAACGCCTGGCATAGTTGAATTCCCCAATCGACAACGATTTCCTCCGATATCTTCCCTTCTTCTTTCAGTTTCTTGTCAAGCGGAGTGCCGCTGATATAATCGGATATCATGTACAGGCATCCATCCTGTTCAATTATGTCAAATAATCTCGGTAAGGCCGGGTGCTCCAGTTTTTTCAGCATTCTTGGCTCCGCAGTAAGGTCAATCCCGTTTGCATCCGTTGCAGGTATTTCTTTTATTGCCCAATAGGTATCGGTATTTATATTCCTCGCTAGGTAAACCGTACCCATACCGCCCTGTCCAAGTACCTTTTCGATAATATACCTTCCGTTGAAGAAATCTCCGACCTGCATTCCTGATCCCCCACACATTTTGCCGACAATACCGCGCAATTTGTGATTTATTTATATATTTGGAATAAATTTCTATCCCAATTTGTGTCTTATTCTACCACAATGTTTTATAAAATACCATACTATTATTAAATTTTCTATTTTCTGGATTGCATTTCATGCTCCAAAAGCGCTAATAATGAGGGAAAATAAGGTATGGTGATATATTTGGGCAATACGGGAAATAATCGATGGACAGGACGGATTGCATACAGGTGCGGGCTAAGGCATCGATGAAACGACTTTTTAAAAGGACTGAAAGGATGGATGGACATAGCGCAAATTAAGACGTCATGCGTAGGAATGCTGCAGGGTGTTATGCTTTGACAATGGCTGAATGCGGTACCGGGAGCTACAACCTGCACCACGGAAGGTGCAGGCGCGCGATGTTAAGGCATGGACGCCGATTCATCCGCGCCCGCATTAGGATAAGTTAATTATTCAAGCCTGACCCCGTACAGCCTTTACAATGCTTCCAAATAAAAATATAATAGTGTTGTTAAGTATCCTGTATTTCAATAATACGACTGATGCTTGGAGGAACCGGGACATGAGAATCAGCGGAGTAACATATGCGGTTAGAAAAACACACAGGGTCAGAAACGCCATACTGACAGTCATTATTCTGCTCCTTCTCGTTATCCTTGCGGTTGCGGTCCTGTCGGGATACAAAGGCTGGAAACTGCTTCATCCCGACAGAAGGCCTGTTGACATGTTTTCCTCGAACATAGTGCCTGAGTACAGGGATATCAGTTTTAAAAAAAGCGATAGTTCCATCGTATTGAAGGGATGGCTTTTCCAGGCCAAGAAGAGCGACCGCGCCGTCATACTCGCCCATTCATACGGCAGGAACAGGCTTCAGTTCGGACTGGAAACCATTGACCTGGTTAAGGAGTTCCTGAACAGGGG
>JBLNDI010000071.1:0-11761 GCA_050261495.1 Bacillota bacterium | reverse complement strand
ATTTCCATACCTCTGTTTTGTTATGCTCATAAAAGGGTTGGCTTTGCTCCTCTAGCCTATATTTTAACCTATTATTGACTGAAAAGCATTTAAAATTTGTCCAAATAAACTAATCTAAAACTAGTCAAAACGCTGATCTTGCCCGACGATACAGCTTCTGTTGAATTTACTTTTGCAAAGCGGAAATTACCTTTTCAATTGACCTGCATATAACACTTTTCTTACTGAATAGAAGCATATTCATCCTATATTTAAAGCAAGGTGTTTATTAAAGTAATAAATAGAAATTTAAAATGCCGGCCGTCCGTCAAAGGGGGTTAGTTGAAGATATCGGCTTAACCATTACGGAATAAATCCGGTAGGTGGTTGGAGATGTTTTTTATAAAAGAAAGCATTTTCTCAAGTTTTAATTCGCAGCAATTGCAGGACATCAGTAAATCATTCATTCGTAAGCAATACAAACGCGGAGAGCCAATTTTTTACGAAGAAGATTTGACAGACGGGATATACTTAATCCTGAACGGGTATGTTAAAGTTTACCAGTCCATCTGGAATGGACGGGAAAAAACGCTTGCCATCCTTTCGCCCGGGGATATTATCGGAGAAATGGCTACTTTCGGCAAACATATCCGTTCGGCATCGGTTAAAGCCCTGGAGCCTACAGAAGTTTATTATATTCCACAGCGCCGGTTTGAGGAATTGCTTTCAAAAGCTCCGTCATTTGGCCTGAAAATTGCAGAAATTCTCACGTGCAGACTCCGATGGGCCAATCGTCAAATTGCGCTGCTTGTCAGCGGTAATTCACATGAAAAGGTTATAGGCCAGCTGGTTTACCTTGCCGAGAAATGCGGGCAGCCTCACAACGGCGGGATCATTATCCGCCCGAGGTTAACACACGATGATATGGCTTCACTTGCCGGGGTTGCCAGGGAAACGGTAACAAAGGTATTCAGGAAGCTTGAAAAAAAAGCATTAATTACTTTTGAAAACAGGCGTCTTGTCATAAAAGATCTGAAGAGCCTGCAAAACGAGGTGTGATATGGGGATATTGGCCTG
The DNA here is from genome assembly GCA_050261495.1 of Bacillota bacterium. Lineage (GTDB taxonomy): Bacteria > Bacillota > Clostridia > Acetivibrionales > DTU013 > JBMNKL01. The sequence goes on along the minus strand of JBLNDI010000071.1, from coordinate 10,705 downwards.
GCTCCTGGTTGGCCACATTGCAGGGGACTTTTTGCTGCAGAACCGGTGGATGGCCGGGAATAAAAGCACAAAGCTCCTGCCCCTGCTGGTGCACACATCCGTCTATACGGCGGCGGTTGCATTGTTTGCCTTCCTTGGGGGAGGAATCAATGTTTTGGGATACCCTGTCCTGTTTGTTGCGCACCTGGTGCTGGACAGGCGGGGATTCGTCCTGTGGTGGTCCAAAATGATAACAAAGAGCGATGATACTCCATGGCTGCTCATGATGATAGACCAGTCATGGCATGCGGTTGTTCTGGCCCTGGTATGCCTGCTGTAACACATATGCATGGGAGAGAATTTTATGTACAGGAACGATATTGAAGCAGTATTGAAAAAAACCTCATTTCTGAGCATGCTGTCTGAAGAAGATTTGGAAGTGGTGATCGATGGGTTTGCAGAGCGTAAATTCACGCTTGGGAATACCATCTGCAAGGCGGGTGAACCATCGGATTCCTTCTATGTAATATATTCGGGGAAAGCCAGGCTGGTAGGGCTGAACAGCGAAGGCAAGGAAACCACGATGGCCAGCCTGACAAAGGGGGATCACTTTGGAGAACAGTCCGTTTTGACCGGAGAACCCAGTGAGTTTACGGTAAGAGCCAGCGGTGAACTGGTGGTGCTTGAACTGTCGCGGGCCAGGTTCCTGGAAATTTTACAGAAGCACCCGGCTTTGAAGGAATATTTTGAAGATTACATATCAGATATCAGCCTGCGGAATTTCATCCGGCAATGCTCGGTTTTTTCACCGCTGGATGCAGTCGAACTGCGGGGGTTCCTGGAATGCTTCCGGAAGGTATCCTTCCGGGCGGGGGAATTTATAGTCCATGAAGGAGAAGAAGGAAACGCATTCTACCTGATTCGTTCCGGCGATGTGGAAGTGATAAAGGAAAGCCAGGGCGGAAAAATCATCAACCGGCTCGGAAAAGGCCAATTCTTCGGCGAACTGGCGCTGCTGACCGGCGCGCCCAGGGCAGCCGGCGTAAAGGCTGCTACGGATGTAAATGCATATTGCCTGGACAAGAAGGATTTTGAAAAAATCATTCAGACCATCCCACAGGTCAGGAATGCAATTTTGGGGGTGGCGGCAGGCTACAGCCAGGACGTCCGTCAAATGCTTTCCGGCAAAGAGACGGAACAGGAAATCGATCAGGAAGCTGCCGCTGCGGAAGCATTTTCCCACACCTGGTATTTCACGGAGGATACGCATTCCGTGCCTGAAATCGTCGGGGAAGAAACTGTTGAGGAAGCAGAAAAAACGAAAGCCCTGAAAGCCTTCAAGCCCAGGAAAAAGCGGAGGTATCCCGTTCTTCTGCAGCAGAGCGAAATGGATTGCGGTGCGGCGTGCCTTGCTATGATAACGTGCTTTTACCGTGTAAATATCAGCATCAACCGTTTCAGGGAAATGGCAAATGTCACAAGGGAAGGGGCAACCCTGCACAGCCTTGCCGAAGCAGCCGAAAACGTCGGCCTGCGGTCCAGGGGTATCCGGGCTGATTATAAAACATTGAAACGTTCGGCCATGCCTGCCATTGCCCACTGGGAAGGTTATCACTACATTGTCTTGTACCGGGTTGAAGAAAATTGCGTGGTAGTGGCCGACCCGGCTATCGGTTTGAAAAAATACTCCAGGGAAGAGTTTATGAAGGGCTGGGGCGGGATTCTGCTGCTGCTGGAGCCAACGCCGGAATTGTACAAGGCGGAAGAATCCAAAACCACGTTTGCAAGGTTTCTTCCCTTTGTCCGGGAACAAAGGAACCTCCTGGCCAAAGTATTTATCATCTCCATTGTGCTTCAGCTGTTTGGCGTGGCCACACCGGTCTTTACCCAGAATATCATTGACAAGGTCCTGGTGCAGCAAGACATGAACATGCTCAACATAATGCTCATCGGGATGCTTATCATAGCCGTATTCCAGACCATAACAGCATTTCTGCGACAGTATATGCTGGTCTTTGCCGGCCGTCAAATCGACATATCCATGCTGATCGAATTTTATACGCATGTTCTCAGCCTTCCCATCAAGTTCTTCCAGCAACGGAAGGTGGGAGATATTATTTCCAGGCTGAACGAGAATTCGAAAATAAGGGATTTGCTGACGGGAACGAGCCTGTCTGTCATACTGGATTTCCTGTCGCTGATTGTTTATCTTTCCCTGATGTTTTATTACAACTGGAAGCTTACGCTTGCAGCCCTTCTGCTGATTCCCCTCTTTGCCGTCTTAACCTTAGTGTTTACGCCCATAATGAAAAAAATCAGCAAGGAGACCTTTCAGGCCGGCGCAGAGACACAGTCCTACATCGTGGAGTCCATTAACGGGATCAACACCGTAAAGGCAATGGCGGTAGAAAAACCGGTACGGTGGAAATGGGAAGAAATACTGGAAAAGCTTATGACTTTACAATTCAAGGCTTCCATGGTTGTGACGGGAGCGGACGCAATCAGCAGGGTTTTGCAAACGCTGAGCACAACCCTGGTATTATGGTTTGGCGCAAGGCTTGTTATGACAAATCAAATTTCCATAGGCCAGATGATGGCGTTCACTTCCCTGCTTGGCAGCGTCATCTCCCCCGCCCTGCGGATGATCGGCGTATGGGACAAAATCCAGGAAGCCCGGATCGCAATGGAAAGGATTAACGACGTCATGGATTCGGAGCCGGAGCAGGCAAAAACCCAGGCAAACATTGTGATGCCTCCCATAAAGGGGACGATATCATTTAAAAACGTATCTTTCCGGTACAGCAGTGAAGGAGAGAATGTTTTGCAAAATATCACGCTGGAAATTGATTCCGGTCAAACCGTGGCGCTGGTGGGACGGAGCGGTTCCGGCAAAACTACCCTGGCCAACCTGGTTCTCAGGCTTTACAACCCCACCGAGGGATCCATCCTGATAGACGGCATAGATATCCGGAATATCGCATCATCCAGCCTGCGCAGGCAGATCGGGGTGGTATTGCAGGACAACTTCCTGTTCAGCGGAACCATCCGCGAGAATATCGCGCTTGGGGTAGCCGATCCGCCGATGCAGGACGTCATTACCGCGGCCATGCTGGCCGGAGCCCATGATTTCATATCCGAGCTGCCGATGGGATATGAAACCGTTATCGGAGAGCGGGGACTTACATTGTCCGGCGGGCAGAGGCAACGCATTGCGATTGCACGGGCTCTTTTCACCAAGCCTAAAATATTAATCCTGGATGAAGCCACAAGCGCATTGGATACCGAGTCGGAAAGAATCATCCAGCAGAACCTGGAGAATATCTTCAAAGGCCGTACTACCATTGTCATTGCACACCGGCTCAGCACGGTAAGAAACGCGGACAGGATAGTGGTCCTGGACAGGGGAACCATCGTTGAACAGGGGACGCATTATGAACTGATGGAGAAAAAAGGCCTGTATTTCTATTTGAACAGCCAGCAGCTCAACAGTTAACAGAGGAGGTCGCGGATATGAAGCTGAAAAAGATTTCTCCCTATACAAATTGGATATATGGCATCATTCTTATCTTTATAGCTATTTCAGCGGTTTGGGCGTATTTCATGCCGGTGGAGTTGACAGTGCCCGGGAGAGGCTATGTCAGCTTCCTGGGAGAGCCAAGGGCTGTTTGTTCTCCATCTGACGGCGTGGTGGAGAAAGTGTTTGCAAAATCGGAAAAGCCGGTATCCGAAAACCAGTTGTTAATCAGCTTCGGGAAAATGGACGCCTCGGTGGAAACATTTGAGATCACTTCCCCATCCGACGGAGTCTTGATATGGGAAAGGGACCTTCTTACGGGAGACATGGTTGCAGCGGGAGAAAGGTTGGCAGTGATTTACCCTTCATCACAGATTGGTATTGTCGTTGCGCTGCAGGAGCAGAGCCTGGGAAGCATCGCCCAGGGGCTTCCCGTCCGGGTGAAGCTGGACGCCTACCCTTACCAGAATTACGGCGCCCTGTCAGGCAGCGTAAAGGAAATAACCACCTCAAATCTGCCCGGACAGGGTTTGCGGGTGGTTGTTTTAATCACGCTGGAGGAGAACGAAGGAATGGAGCTTCTGCCCGGTATGTCCGCCAACATAGAGATTATTACCGGGAAAACGAGTCTTTTGAAAAAATGCTTCGATGAAAACTTGGTTTTACATAAAAGTTCATGATATTAGGAAAGGAGAAAAGGCATGAAGGTATTGTCCATAAATGAAAAAGATATCACTGAAAAAGAGATAGTTCAGTTGATGAAGACGCAAGCGGGAAGGCCTTTTTTAAAATTGCTGGTCCGCCGTTATGCCATCGAAAAAATGGCTTGCGAAAGAAACATTTCGGTTACCGATGATGAACTGCAGGAAAGCTTTGACCTTTTCAGAAAACAAAACGGGCTGTTTATGGCCGGTGAAACAAAAAAATGGCTCCGGGAAAACGGCTTGACACTGGATGACATTGAATCCGAACTGTCATTGAAACTCATCGAAAAGAAATTGATGGAAGCATACCCGCAAAAAAAAGTCGAGCAGTTTTTCATCGAAGCCAAGACTGAAATGGATGCCGTCGAACTGTACACGATGACCGTGGCGGACCGGGAAGTGGCGATGGAACTTCTTGCGCAGGCGGAGGAAGACGAGGTTGAATTTATTGTCCTGGCTAACAGGTATTCAACGGATGAAAATGCCCGGCGAGGCGGATATGCAGGCTTTTTCAGGAGACATGAATTAAGGAGCGACATGTCGGCTGCCGCTTTCGGTGCGAAACCGGGAGAAATTGTTGGACCTTTTCAGACAGACCAGGGTTTTGTCCTTCTGAAGATAAGAGATGTATGCCCTGCGGTCCTGGATTCCCGTACGGAAGCTGAAATAAGGCGCAATATTTTGAAAAATGATCTGGCACAGGAAGAGCAAAGGATAAAAATTACATGGCAGGCGTAATTTTGTGACGGCGGTTACAGATTATTGCAAATACATTTGAGATAATGAATTGTAAACAAATTCAAATAGAAAGGAGAATGAAAGATGGCAAGAATTAAAATCGTTGATTTGCCGGCAGACATGAAAATCACCCCGGAAGAAATGAAAAAGGTTCTCGGCGGAGCACCCAGAAAAGTGTACTACGCTAATCCATTTGATGCAGTATTAATGACAGAGGATCCGGTAGAGGGAGCAAGATCAGGATTTATGACGGAGGATCCGGAACTGGCAGCTTATTCTAATCCGCTCGATGGGGTTAATATCAGAAATGCTCCCCGCACGGTTACTATGCCGGTCTATCCAGAAACAAAAATGCCTTAAAATCAACCCCAGCCATATGACAATGAATGAACAGCAATGAGTACCGGGCGCGAATTCTCCCGGGAAGAAAGGCTATACCGGCCGGATATCCTGATGCTGCCAAAACTCCAGGTATGCACAGGATATCCCCGGTATAGCCGGAAACACTTTTGAAGTGGTCAGGGCCGAGGCTGCCATATAGGTTTGCGGCTGAAAAAATAATGATAAAAATAGTGAAGGAGGATGTGTTTATGTCATCAGGATGCGAAATCCAGGTAAAAGTCGCGGAGGTTGTGGATTATCTCCGCTTTGACGGGAGTTTTGCGGGAGCCTTGCAGAAGGTTGTAACAAGGAAGCTTGCCGTCCAGGAAGCGAAGAAGAGAGGCATTAAGGTTACAGACGGTGAGCTACAGAATGCGGCGGATATTTTCCGAAGGGTTAACAACCTGGTCACGGCAGATCAGACCGACAAATGGCTGAAGGAAAGAGGTCTTTCTGTAGAGACCCTTGAGGAGTACCTGGAAACAAACCTGCTTATTCATGAATTGAAGAACCAGCTGGAAAAGGAGTATGACAGGGAGAAATACCTCGCGACACGAGCAGCAAAAAATTCAATCCGGGAACTGGCTTATACGGAATGGCTCTCCGGCGCGGCTAAGTAATCGCCGGACATTGATTCATCGTAAGAGGTGCGGCGTTGAAAGTAAAACCATACCAACTGGTGATTCCGTTAATCATATTGTTTATCTGCTTTTTTGCCGCAGGTGTTTTTGACACGCTGGAGTGGAGCCTGCAGGATTACCTTTATCAAAAAAGAGGAACCACCGACACGCGGATTATCATTATCGGCATTGATGAAAAAAGCCTTGAAAAACTAGGCAGATGGCCCTGGGGCAGAGACCGGCACGCGAGGCTTATCGACATTGTATCCGGTGGAAAACCGGCGGTTATTGGCGTGGATATCATTTTCTCAGAACCTTCCGCCGATGTATCCGAGGATGAAGCTATGATTGCTTCGGTAAGAAAAGCCGGAAATGTGATTCTTCCGGTTTATGCCGTCTTTTCCGACGATCATGCGGCAGGAAGGAGTATTATCAGCGCGCTGGATATCCCCATCCGGGGCCTGGCTGAAAACGCAAAAACCGGGCACATCAATACGATTCCGGAGAAAGACGGAATTATACGGAAGACCCCTTTGTATTTCGAATACAACGGAGAAAGGGTGTTCAGCTTCGCCTGGCAGGTTTACAGCCAGTTCCTGAAGTATGGCGGCCGGACACCCGACCTGGATTCAATACCGCTGGATGCGAAAAAAAGAATGAACATCGCCTTTACCGGAAAACCGGGTGATTACGGATATCTGTCCTTTGCCGATGTTTTGGACGGAAAGATTCCGCCGGAGTATTTTGAGGGAAAAATCGTCCTGGTAGGACCCTGCACGGTAGGCATACAGGATTATTATTTCACTCCAATAGCCAGGCATAAACCCATGTATGGGGTGGAAATCCACGCAAACATCATTCAGAACCTGATCAATCAAAATTACAAAAAAGAGATTCCTTTTGTGATGCAGCTCTGTATCCTTGCACTGGCAGGAGTCATCGGGCTGCTTGTATTTAACAGGTTCCATCCGCTAAAGACGTTCCTTGCGTTGCTGCTTCTCGCCGCCGCCTACATTGCCGCAGCTGTATGGTTTTACAGCCTGGGCATGATTATCCCGGTTTCCGCCCCCATCCTGCTGCCGGCTGGCAGTTACTTTGTTATCCTGGCTTACCGGTATTTGGACGAAATGCTTGAGCGGAAAAGAATCACCGGGGTGTTCGGAAGATATGTTGCTCCCCAGGTGGTGCGGAAGATCCTGGAGGAAGGAGAAGCCGGCCTTAAGCTCGGCGGAACGCGGAGGGAAATTACAGTGTTGTTTGTGGATATCCGCGGGTTTACTCCCCTTTCGGAAAATGCCCAGCCCGAAGAAGTCGTTGCGATACTCAATGAATATTTAAGCCTTTGCGCTGATGCGATTTTCCGGTTTGAAGGGACGCTGGACAAATTTATCGGGGATGCGGCTATGGCAATCTTCAATGCCCCTTTGGACCTGGCGGATCATGAATACCGGGCGGTATGCGCCGCATGGGCCATGAAGTCGGGAGCAGGTGAACTGGAAAAGAAGCTTACAGAAAAATATGGACGCGGCATCCGGTTTGGCATTGGCATAAATACAGGACCAGCGGTGGTCGGCAATATCGGAGCGAGCTTCCGCTTGGACTACACAGCCATCGGCGACACGGTCAACACGGCAGCAAGGCTGGAAAGCAACGCAAAAGCCGGGCAGATTCTTTTGAGCCAGAGCACGTACGACAAGGTGAAAGACAGGGTTTATGCCACGCCGATGGGTGAAATCAAGGTAAAAGGAAAATCACAGGGAATTGCAGTGTACCAGTTGGATGGCCTGGTCAGCCAGGAGGCAGTGTGAATCCGGGTAAAATGCCTGTTATGAAAGTGAGCGGAAAAGATGTAGTGAAAGAAAAGATGCTGAAGGAATTGGGAGGAATGATGGGATGAATAGACTCCGGCTGCCGGTAGTTTTTTCCTTATTGACGGTTCTGTGGTTTTGCGCTTCCTGCGGGAAAATAACCGCCATCAGGCAGACGTCGGCTGAAACAGGAAAAGCTGCCGCTGTCACCGATGTCAGCGGAAAAGTTACAGTAAAAAAAACAAATGAAAACAAGGTTTATGATGCCTTTGCAGGGATGCTGCTGACACAGGGTGATCGGCTGGAAACCGGGGCAGATTCCTTTGTTGCCCTGGAATTGGATGAAGGAAAGGAACTGATTATTTCCGAAAATACGTGCATCACAATCAGTGAACTTAAGGATTTGAACAATACGGAGAAAACATGGCTCCAAATGGAAACCGGAGCGGTCTGGGCAAATATTAAGGAAAAGCTGAACCCAGACTCCGGTTTTGAAATTGAAACACCAACCGCCGTAATGGGCGTTCGGGGTACAAAGTTCTCGGTGCTGCATCGTGATGATATGTCCACCTTGACAGTCATCGAAGGACTGGTAGAGGCGGCAGTAAACGTGGAATCCATCGATCCGGACGGGAAAAAGACTGTCAAAAAGATTGCCGGGATGGTTGGACCGCTTCAGCAATTGCAAATAGATGCCGGTGTTGCAGCCGAGGCAGATTTGGTAGTGAAGCCATTGACCCCTGAAAACCTGGATCCTTTCACCAGGGACATTGTCAGGAATCTGCTGGAAACACAGCCTGAATCAATTGGAGAAGAAATCAGGGATCAGTTGGACACAATCATTAATGAACACTCAGGAGCCATCGGGAAAGGAACAGACAGCCCGGCCGGAAACGGAGGGATTCAGGGATTCAATTTGACAGGTCTGCCGGGACTTGATTTCAGCGGCATATTCTCCGGGGATTTGGATTTGAATTCCAATATGGCTCTGCCGGAAGGATTCCCGCGGAATGCGGTACCGGTATTGCCGGATGGAAATATTATACATGCAACAAAAGAAGGTAACCAGTATTTGATTGCTGTTCGTTCCAATATGAGTCTCGACGAAACGCAACGGTTTTACAGGGATCATTTGAAGGATGCCGACGGATTCACCGAGATGGAGGTTTCGAACGTTTACGTATTATTCTGTGAAAAGGGAGGATACCTGGTTCAAATAACCTTATGGCATGACAAAATCGAAGAAACCGAGCTAAGCTTCGCTGTCATAGTGGTAACTGAATAAACGTTTATTTTAACACTTTTCTTACTGAATAGAAGCATATTTATCCTATCTTTGCTGCAGCCTTTTTACTAAAGTATTAGATAGAAGCTGAAAATGCAAACCGTCCTTATTCCTCGATACCGGATTAGGGGAATACGGCATGTGCACCGCTTAAAACATATCTATTGAAAAATAATCTATAGGAGGTTGTTCTTATGTTGAAAAAGTTGATTGTCCTATTGCTATGCCTGGTGCTGGTTATACCCGCAGCAGTCCTCGCGGAAGAGGATGAACTGCCCGTCCTTGAAAAGCCGGTTAGCCTTGGGATCCGTAACGACAGGGATATTACCATGATATTTCGCTTGACTCAACCCGACAGTATAATGAAACTTATGGAAGAATATTACATAGCATGTGAAATTGACTGGAAGATTAATGACGGTCCCTGGCAAACCGAAAAAAACTGGGAAGGAGTATTCCTCCCGAATGGTCTCTGGAGTTACTATGAGGAAACATTTGGCGACTTGGAAGTCTTTCATGAAATTGGATCTTTGGGTCATGATGACAGGAACTCCGTAGACATCCCGATACACTACTGGAGTATCGGTTTGCAGTCGCCCTATGACCTGCAAAACAACACCTATTCCTTCCGCTATCGCTATATTTTTGATTATCCAGCCCAGGATCCCGCAACCGGGGAATGGGGGTACATGGTTGTTACTTCGCCCTATTCCAATGTAGTTACGGTGGGTAAAAGCCAGGGCGGTACAATTACTGACAAGCTGGAGGCTCCTGCCAACCTGAAAGGAGAACTGAAAACCAGGGGAGACACTGGCATGCCGTATTTCTACTTCATGCTGGATATACCGAAAAGCGTAGAGGAGGCAAACAAGGCAGTTCCCGTGTCGACCTATGTAGACTGGAAAATCGGCAACGGAAAATGGGCGATAGAGTCGGGAGATATGCCTTTTGCAGCAGCAGGACATATGCTTACGGATGCTTTGGAAGGGGATCCCGTTGATGAAGGCAAATGGGGAGAGATTGACATAAAGAAAAACACCTATTATTTCCGCGCATATTTCGAATTTAAAAAACCAGATGGCACTGTCGTAAGATCACCCTTTTCAAACATAGTGGAAATAGGCACGCCGGCTTTCTACAGCGGCGCTTCCAACTGGGCGAAGCCTGAACTCCAAAGGGCTTATGACCTTGGTCTTATCCCCGACATACTGAAGGGCGCCGACATGACCAAGCCGATAAACCGCGAGGAATTTGCCGAGATTGCGGTATTGCTGTATGAAAATCTTTCAGGGAAAAAAGCCGCGCCGGCTTCTCCGAATCCCTTTACCGATACTAATAATCCGCAAATATTGAAAGCCTACAACCTCGGTATAACCTCGGGAACATCAAAGACCACCTTTTCTCCGAAAGAGCTTATTAACCGCGAGCAATGCGCAACCATGCTGTTCAGGGCAATCAAGGCTGTTTACCCGCAAGGTGATTACAGCGTTGCGGGCGTCAAGGATTTCCCCGACCAGAAGCACATTTCGTCATGGGCGGTTGAAGCGACAAAATATATGAGCAAAATCGGAGTTATTACCGGCGACGCCAAGGGCAACTTCATGCCGAAGGCGGTTACGAAAGCCGAGGAGGCCGCCGGTTACGGCATGGCAACCAGGGAGCAGGCGATAGCCTTA
>JBLNDI010000070.1:0-15655 GCA_050261495.1 Bacillota bacterium | reverse complement strand
AGTGGCAAAAGTCACTGATGAAATAACTATATTAATTGTACAAGGAGGTGAGCAAATGACGTTTTTTGAACTGGTTGCGGGCAGCAGCCAGGCAAGCCGCAATGGCTTCCCGTTCATTCCGGGGACGGATTCCCATGGATCTGTGACTGACAACGGCAGCTGTTCTTCGTTTCGAAGCATATTAAGCAGTTGCAGCAAGATGTATTCCCAGGGAAACACGGATGTCGCCGGGCGGTACAGGCCAAGGGGAGCCGACACCGGACCTGAGACTTGTGAAAATACCGACAAGGCCGGGTTTGTGTCGTTCCGGGAAGCGAGGGATTACTCGTCAAAAGAGTCTTCGCGCACCGCTGAGGGAATGAGAGCCGTTGAAACCGGCAAATACAATGAAGAGCCTGACAGCGGAGCAAAGAACGCGGGAATTTCCCTGGGACAATGTGCTGCCGGGTTCATCCTGCAAATAACCGCGCAGTTGCTTGGCATTGGTATCGATGATCTGAAAAAGGTATTAAGCATGGAGGATGCGGCTTCGTGTCATGCAGACGGGATATCCGGCGTCGATGAAATGGCGTTGTGCATTTCGCAGGCGCTGGGTTTGGACGGGGAACAGCAGCATAAACTCGCGGAATTGCTCAGGATGGAGTTGGAATCGTCGGAACTGCCGGTTTATGAAAATGCCGCGGAACAAGCCGGTAACATAGAGGAAAATACAGGCGTCGCGGTTGAAGGAGAATACAAAGCCGCGGCGGGGCCTGCAGAGACTACAAGAGCTACAGGAAACATTATTCCGGTCCATGCAGATACCGAATCATTCATTGAGAAGCTGAGTGAACACATAAAGAAGAAACTCGATGAACTTGGTGTGCGGCTGGCTGTTGACAAGGGTAAAACGGAAGGTGAAACAGATGCCTTGACAGCCCTGTCGACCGGGAATCCAGGTGTCAGGGAAGCGGAGCCGCAGCTGCGACAGGAAAAAGAGGAGACCGGGATAACGCCTGCTTCCGCCCAAATGACGGAAGAAACGGCAAAGAAACCGGAAGGCGCAAATGATGACGCCGGGTTGGATATGCAATATGGTGATATGCCGCAGGATAATACGGACGGGCTAAAAATGCCTGACGGCAAAGGAATTCAGGCAGCCGTGCAGGCGGCGCCGGAAAATCCGGCCGGCGAAAACCTTGCTGCAATAACCATCGAGGATGCGGGAGCTTCAATGCAGCCGAGGGATATTATCAACCAGGTCATTGAAAAAGTAAAAGTAGTCCTGACTCCGGAAAAGTCTGAAATAGAAATGGAGCTGAAACCGGACAGCCTGGGAAGGGTTTCGCTGAAGGTTTCCGCCGAAAACGGCCTCATCGTAGCCAGGTTTGTTGCCGACAACCAGCAGGTAAAGCAGGTGCTTGAAGCCAACATGCAGCTCCTGAAGAATTCCCTTGAAAGGCAAGGCATCAATGTACAAGGCTTAAGCGTTTCTGTCCGGCAGGAATCCGATGGATATCCGGGCAGCGGGTCGGAACCGGGGGAAAACGGAAGAATTGTTTCCGCCGGAAAAGTATACCCGGGACCGGGAATTGAGAGCGGCATGCGGGAACTGACAAGCGCATTCGGCGCAAACAGCGCGTACTTATGGACTTACAGCACAATTGATCTTACGGCATAAGGGGGTGAAACAAATTGAGCATATCAATAACCTCGACTCAGAAGACAATAGAGCAGATTATTGCTGAAGGCGAATCAAAGGTAAGCAGTAGAAACACCGGCGAGCTTGGCAAGGATGATTTTTTAAATCTCCTGGTCATGCAGCTGAGGTACCAGGATCCCCTAAACCCGACCGACGACAAGGAATTTATCGGACAAATGGCGCAATTCAGCGCGCTGGAACAGATGCAGAACCTCAACGTTAGCTTCGCAGCCACAAAAGCTTATAGCCTTATCGGTAAGAGAGTTATTGCCAATATAACGGACCCGACGACAAAAAGAATTACCGAAATCGACGGGGACGTGTCCAGCGTAATGTATAGCAGCGGTAAATATTATGCGATCGTAAGGGGTGTCGAAGTACCGATCGATGACATTGTTCACGTAACCGAAGGCACGTATTCGTCACAAAGCAGCCTTTCAGCCTTTACAGGCCTGATAGGGTGTCAGGTCAACGGCATTGTCTACAATCCCCTGGACGGCGACATGATTAAAGTCAGCGGTATTGTAAGGGCACTGCAGAAAGGGATTTATGAAGACTACGCCGTAATGGACGGGGTCAGCGTGGAGATAGCAGGCCTGGACAATTCCGTGAAGACGACGGATGCCAACTACGTAAGGGATACGTTGACAGCGGCGTATGAAAGCGGCGAGTTAATCGATATCATTATCAAGGACAGCAGCACCGGCAAACGTGTTCCGGTTACCGCGAAGATTGTTGCGCTTGATTTTGCCGAAAACGGCAAGATTACGGCAGTCCTTGACGGGGTGCATGTTCCGCTTGAGAGCATAACAAATATTTCAAAACCGTCGGAAAACAAGCCGGAGGACGGAACATCCGCAACGGGCGAAGATACTGAAAACGGTATTCAGGACGGAACGGCGGAAACGGACGGGGACAGCGGCGAATCCACCGGAACGGAGGTGGATGGCAGTGGTAATTGACAACTCGGGGAATATATTGAACAGGCCGGTTGTCACTGCCGGGCAGCCTGTAAAACCTTCAGCAAGGCCAGATAGCGCCGTTAGGCGGCAGGATGCGGCAAAAGGCGAATTTGAAAGCATTCTCAGGCAAAAGCAAGCCGAAGGTCTGGTCAAATTTTCCAAGCACGCGGAATACAGGCTGAAATCCAGGAATATCAGCCTTACTGCCGAGCAGCGCGGCAGGATAGGTGAAGCAGTGGCAAAAGCAGAGTCAAAAGGGATAAGGGATTCGCTTGTTTTGATGGACAACCTGGCATTTGTGGTCAACGTGAGGAACAGGACGGTTATAACGGTGGCAAACAGCGATGAGCTTAAGGAAAACGTATTTACCAACATCGATGGAACAGTAATCATATAAACAGCCGGACCCTTTCGGGAGGCTGTGCATCCCTGAACTACGGACGGGATGCGGTATAGCACAAGAAGGAGGTCGAAAATTAGTTATGATGAGATCAATGTTCTCAGGTGTGTCAGGGCTGAGGGCGCACCAGACCAGGATGGACGTTATTGGCAACAACGTTGCCAACGTCAATACTGTTGCTTTCAAATCGGGAAGGGTTACCTTCCAGGAAATATTCAGCCAGACCCTGAGGGGCGCAAGTTCGCCCGATGCTTTAACCGGCAGGGGCGGAACCAACCCGATGCAGATAGGCCTTGGACTTGGCGTCGGGGCGGTCGATACAATAACAACGAGAGGCAGCACGCAAAGGACGGACAACCCGACGGATATGATGATCGAGGGCGAGGGCTTCTTCATCTGCAGGGGTGGTATCAACGATGCGTTCAAGTTCACCAGGGCAGGCAATTTTACGATAGACAGGCAGGGCAACCTGGTAACGGGCAGCGGGATGAACGTATATGGGTGGCAGAAGCTGAAATCGGACGGCAGCGGCGAGTTCGATACCGAGAGTCCGATTGAGCCCATCAACCTGTATTTTGATGCATACAGGAACAAGAGAATCATCCCGGCCAAGGCTACAACCAGGGCCGAAATGGCAGGAAACCTTGACGCGTCAACAGCAATAGCTGCGTCTCCGCCTAATCCGGATGATATATTTACCGTACCTATGACGGTATATGACAGCTTGGGCAATAACTATAAAGTCAACCTGGAATTTTACAAAACCGGCGCCGCGGCTACGGGATCAACATGGGGTTGGAGAATACAAAATGGTACGGGATATACTGTAACTCTGCCCGCAACTACAACGTTGAATTTTAGTCCGGACGGCATATTGACGACAAACCCGCCGACCGCCACGGTGACAATTACTCCGAATGCGGCTTCGGGAACGGATTCTTTTGACGTGGTGTTTGATTTTTCAAAATTAACTACGTTTGCGGCGGACAACTCGGTCAAGCCAAAGAGCGTGGATGGTTATTCATCCGGCAACCTTGTGACCTTCAGCGTCGGTTCGGACGGGGTTTTGACGGGTATTTACGACAACGGTCAGCAGCAGCCGCTCGGACTTTTAGCGATATCAAGTTTCGAAAACCCGGCGGGCTTGCAGAAGGTCGGCGACAATATGTACATACCGACGACAAACTCCGGTGATTACAAGGCGTCAAAGCCTGGTTCAAATGGTACGGGAACGCTGAATCCCGGCACGTTGGAAATGTCGAACGTGGACCTTTCCAAGGAGTTCACCGAGATGATTATAACGCAGAGGGGATTCCAGGCGAACAGCCGTATAATAACGACATCGGACGAGATGCTCCAGGAATTGGTAAATCTCAAGAGATAACGGCAACGGTAACGGGACTTTGAAATGATAAAGTAATGCATGCTGCTCATTCCGGATGTCATTCCGGTTGGCCGGGAGCACCGGGATGCATCCGGAGAGGCGGCAAAGGGGTACTGTACCGGATATACCGGCAGATATGGCGGAAGATCAAGAAAGGAAAGATTGAATATTGAAGCTAAATTGATAAAAACTGCATAATACATACAAATATTGTTGAAAAATGAAATAATCTCTTGTGTTTTCGAGGTAAAAATATTATGATTAAACTAACAAGGCTCAACGGCTCGGTTTATGTCCTTAATGACGATTTGATAGAAACGATAGAGGCGACACCGGATACGGTGATAACTTTGTCGGATTCAAAAAAATATATCTGCAGGGAAACGGTAGATGAAGTGATCGGCAAAATCATCGAATTCAGGGGAAAAATCCTGATCTATGCCGAAACGCACAAATGATAGAGGGGGCATAAGTTTTGGAGTCTAAAAGTACATTCTTTATACTTATAACTGTCGTCGCGATTCTTACATTGTCATTGGCAGCTCTTGCAGGCTATATTTTCATCGTGCAGGGAAGCCTGGGAGGCGGCGGCAAGGAAGCCAAAGAGGGGTTGGAGGCGGCCGGCGTCGAACAAGAAAAGCCGATTCCGAAGGAAGAGGATTTGATAAAGATTCCGCTTTTTGGAAGTACAAGGTATTTCAACCTGAAGAACGTCAATTCGGATAAAACTAAAATTATACAGGCAAATGTCACTCTCAAATGTTATAAGACGCTGAAAAACAACAAGAAGGCAAATGTGGAAGAAATGGTGGCGGCACGTTCCGAAGAGATACAGGAACTGATAGTCAGGTTTTTTATGACGTTGACGGAGGACGAGGTAAAAGATCCCGCTATTTTGGATAGGGCCAAGGAAGACCTTACAAATCAGATTAATGCCTTGATGAATGAGGGAGTGGATAAACCGGAGGATGTAGTTTACAAGGTTATTTTCTCGGAATGGCTGTTCCAGTAGGAGGTGGTTTCAAGTGGGAGATATTCTGTCTCAAAATGAAATAGACGACCTGCTGAAAGCACTGAGTACGGGTGAAATCGACGCGCACCAGATACAGTCCACCACGCAGGAAAAAAAGGTCAGAAGCCATGACTTCAGAAGGGCAAGCAAGTTTGCCAAGGACCATATTAAAACTTTAAATATAATTTACGACAATTATGCGCGCCTTGTAACCAATTTCCTGACCGGTTACCTGAGGACGCTGGTGCAGGTTGACGTTGTTTCGGTGGAGGCCATGCCTTACAGCGACTTCAGCAATTCCGTCTCAAACCCGGTTATATTCGCTATTATCGATTTTGCCCCTTTAACCGGATCCATCATATTTGAAATAGAGCCTAATATTGCATATGCGCTTGTAGACAGGATCCTGGGCGGCAGGGGAGCATCATTGGAGAGAATCAGGGAATTTACGGAAATTGAGCTGGCTATAATTGAAAGAATTATTATTCAAATTCTCAACTTGATGAGAGAACCGTGGGAAAATGTGCTGTCCATAAGGCCAAGGCTTGACAAAATAGAAACCAACGCGCAATTCGCGCAGATAATCGCCCAGAATGAAACCGTCGCCCTGATAACTTTAAGTACCCGGGTCGGAGAAGTTGATGGAATGATAAATATCTGCATACCGCATATGGTTGTCGAACCGATTGTTTCAAAGCTGAGCACAAGGCTATGGTTTTCGAACGTTCAAAAAGAAGCGACTCCTGAAATGAAGGAAAGCATTGAAGCAAGAGTTCAGAATATAAGAATTCCGGTGAGAGCGATTCTCGGCAAGACATCTTTACTGGTTAACGAATTCCTGGAGTTGCAGCCCGGAGATGTATTGCCTTTAGATACAGGGGTAAGTGATGAGATGGAAGTCCGTGTGGGTAACCTGCGGAAATTTTATGCAGTCCCGGGCGTGAAGAAAAACAGGGTTGCAATCAAAATTACAAAAGTTCTGAAGAAGGAGGAAGAATAATGGCGGATATGCTATCGCAAGCTGAGATAGACGCTTTATTGAACGGTACCTTGTCCGATCTCAGCGGTGAAGACGATAACGATACAAGCAGCCTGGATCCGCAAGAGGTGGATGCTCTCGGAGAGATCGGAAATATAAGCATGGGTACTTCGGCTACGACTTTGTTTACGCTTCTGGGCCATAAAGTTACCATTACCACTCCAAGAGTATCGCTGAGTACGCTTGAAGAAATTGCAAAGGAATACTCGGACTCATATGTGGGGGTAAAGGTAGAGTACATAAATGGGTTGGCGGGTTCAAACCTGCTTATCATCAAGGAAGATGACGTAAAAATAATAACGGACCTTATGATGGGGGGAGACGGCACAAAGACCGAAGGAAGTCTTACAGACCTTCACTTAAGCGCCATAAGTGAGGCAATGAACCAGATGATCGGTTCGGCGTCCACATCCATGTCGTCGATGTTTGATAAAAAGATCGAGATATCGCCGCCGCATGTGTTCATTTTCACTGAGAAGAACTTAAGGGAGAATATAAATTTTGAGGAGAACAAAAAGGTCGTAAAAATTGCATTCAAGATGGTTGTCGGAAACATGATTGACAGCGAAATAATGCAGGTTTTGCCGTTATCCTTTGCCAAAAAGCTGGTCGAGAATCTGATGTCCATGGATTCGGGAAGCGGAACATTTGAATTGCCGGAAGATGTCGGCGTACAAAAACCAGTACAACCGGCACAAGCCGCCGCATCACCGCCACCGCCGCCGCCACCGCCGCCGCAGCAGCAAGCGTACCAACAGCCATACCAACAGGCATACCAGGGCTACCAGGGTTACCAGGCGGAGTATGCATATGAAAGACCGCCGGCGCAGCGGCATTACGTTGAGCATGTTAACGTACAGCCAGCCCAGTTCCAGGACTTTGACGAGAGCCGGATCATGGTGGACAAGAAAAATATCAGCCTTATCATGGATGTACCGCTCCAGGTTACTGTTGAATTGGGCAGGACGGAAAAACTAATCAAAGACATACTTGAATTCAGTCCCGGTTCTATTATCGAGTTGGACAAGCTGGCCGGGGAACCTGTTGATATCCTGGTAAACGACAAGGTGATTGCCAAGGGCGAGGTTGTAGTCATAGACGAGAGCTTTGGCGTTAGGATCACCGATATTATACATCCGAGCAAGCGCTTGTGAGCGGAAACATGGTGCTTCATGGATGAGTGAACATAAACTTGATAATAAGTCAATGAAATGGTAACATAAATTAGAGCTTAATACTCGCATAATAAGGGGAGAGAATGATGGGAAAAAGAATTCTGATTGTCGATGATGCTGCTTTCATGAGGATGATGATAAGGGACATTTTGTCAAAGAACGGTTATGAAGTTGTTGGCGAGGCCGAGCACGGAGGCCGTGCTATTGAAAAATACAAGGAATTGCTGCCCGACCTGGTAATAATGGATATCACAATGCCGGAAGTAGATGGAATCCAGGCGGTGAGGGAAATCAGGAAATTAAATTCCGATTCCCAGATTATAATGTGTTCCGCCATGGGTCAGCAGGCAATGGTTATTGAGTCTATACAGGCAGGAGCAAGAGATTTTATTGTAAAGCCTTTTCAGGCTGAAAGGGTAATAGAGGCGGTAAAGAAGGTTCTTGGCTGATAATCCGGTTAGACGGGAGGTAATGCGATGGGGCTGCTGGACGTACTGAAAGTCATACTTTACCTGACCGGATTTTGCGCCCTTCTTTTTCTTACATACGTCACTACCAGGTATATCGGCCGAAAACAGGTCAAGGCCATGAAAAGCAAAAACATCAACGTGTTGGAGACCGTGATGCTCGGTATTGACAAGCGGCTGCATCTTGTAAAGGCAGGGAACAGTTATTTATTGATAGCTACAACACCAAAATCGGTCGTTTTTCTATCGACGGTGGACATCGAGGAATCAGAAGAAAATGAGGAATCAGAGGAGGAAAAAGAGGTACGCTTTGATTTTAAATCGATTTTTGAAAAATATGCGGGTATTTACAAGATAAAAAAAGAAAAGAACGAAAACCAGGAATATGATTTTCCCCAGGGCATGGTGGAAGAGAAGAAGTTCAAGTCCAATCTCGCCAGGCTCAGGACGATAGTAAACAGAAGCCACTACCAGGAAAAAGAAAACGGGGATGAAGATACTAATGAAAAAGAAAAGCAAGGAAAGTAAAAAGATCGGGAAAATAGCGTTTCTGACGATAATAGTCCTATCTTCAATAATTCTTCTTAATTCGAATGTTCACGCCGAACCTGTTTTTCCGTTCAAGTTCGGCTTTAGCGTTGAACCGGCAAGTACGCCGCAAGAGGTATCTTCCAGCATTCAAATCCTGCTGATTCTCACGATATTGTCGCTGGCGCCTTCCATCATTATAATGATGACTTCCTTTACCAGGATCATAATAGTGCTGTCGTTTTTGCGCAATGCGCTGGGCACGCAGCAGATGCCGCCAAACCAGGTGCTGATCGGGCTTGCCCTGTTTTTATCGCTTTTTATCATGACGCCGGTGATAAATGATATAAACAAACAGGCATATGAACCGTTTACCAATGGGGAGATAACGCAGGAACAGGCCTTGGACAATTCAGCCAATGTTATTAAGGGTTTTATGCTCAAGCAGTTCGGCAACGATGAGAGCAACCTGGCGTTTTTCGCCTCGCTGGCGAAAATTGAAACGCCGGTGAATGCCATGGATTTGCCGCTCACCGTGGTTATACCCGCATTTATCATAAATGAGCTTACAATTGCATTTAAAATCGGCTTTCTTATATATATACCGTTTTTAATTATCGATATGGTAGTATCGAGCACGCTTATGTCAATGGGTATGATGATGCTGCCGCCCATCATGATTTCGCTTCCCTTCAAGATATTGCTGTTTATCATGGTGAACGGCTGGAATCTTGTTTCGAAGACTCTTGTTTCATCATTCATACCTTAGCAGGGCAAAAACCGGGAGGGAGATGCAAATGGACCAGGAATTGGCCATTAATATTGCGCAGAATGCATTGATGATGGTATTGTACATAGCGGCGCCCTTATTGGGCGTGAGCCTCATAGTGGGATTTGCCGTAAGCGTATTCCAGGCTACGACCCAGATACACGAGCAGACGCTGTCATTCATCCCTAAAATATTGTCCGTGATAATCACGCTTGCGGTGCTTGGCACTTGGATGCTTAATACTTTGACCGATTACACTGTCGATTTGTATGAAAACATATTGCAGTTTATAAGGTAGATAGATTTTAAGGCAGGGAGGTCCGGAGAGTGCAGCTGCCTGCGGGATTGCTGATAAATGGTTTCGACATGTTTCTGCTTGTACTGGTACGGATGACCGGGTTGTTTGTAGTGTCGCCCATATTCGGCAGAAGGAATATTCCGGCATACATGAAGGTCGGATTTTCGTTCTTTATTTCGCTGATACTTGTAAACACAAATGTAATCCGGGCGGCGCAATATGATGACAACCTGCTTTCATACACCTTGCTGGTCATAAAGGAATTCATGGTGGGATTAACGACGGGATTTGTCGCCTATATCACGTACACTGCTATATACATAGCGGGCGAAGTTATAGATATGCAGATAGGATTCGGTGTTGTGAATGTCATGGATCCGATGAGCAATATACAGGTGCCGGTTACATCGAATGTATACTTTATCATCAGCATGCTGGTTTTGCTTTCGATCAACGGGCACCATATGCTGATAAAAGCGCTTTTTGACAGCTATAAAACGCTTCCGCCCGGTTTGGCGTTGTTTAATGCGGACTTGCAGGGCGGCTTAATGAACCTTTTCGGCACGGTGTTCGCCACCGGGTTTAAAATTGCCGCGCCCGCAGTGGCAGCCATATTTATTGCCGACGTTGCCCTGGCAACGATTTCAAGAATGGTCCCTCAATTGAATATTTTTGTCATAGGTATGCCGCTTAAAATAATTGTGGGTTTGCTTATACTGGTGATCACCATACCGGTGTTCGTTACGGTTATGGAGTCTGTGTTCGGCCTGATGGATACCGGTATTTCAGATTATCTTAAGGAGCTGGTTCCGGGATGATTGTCAGGGTAAACCTCCAATTATTTGCCGCGAGCATAACCGGCGAGGAAAGGACCGAGAGGGCCACACCAAAGAAACGGCGTGACGCCAGGAAGAAAGGACAGGTTTTCCAGAGCAGGGAGATTTCCATGGCGGTCGTCCTTCTTTTGGCTTTTATCTCGATAAAGGTGTTCAGCAATAATATATCCGCCGTCCTTTACGACTTCACCGTAAAAGTGCTGACAGAGTATCCCAGGATGGACGGCTTGAATATGCCCGGCATTCTTGCCGTTTTGTTTACCGACGCCTTAATAGTGTTTTTGAGGACCGCAGGGCCGATTATTTTAACTACGGCTATTACCGGACTCATTGTCAGCCTTGCGCAGGTCGGCTTTTTGTTTACTGTTGAATTGCTAATGCCGAGACTTGACAGGATTAATCCGTTCAGCGGAATAAAAAGATTATTTTCAATGAATGGCGCAGTTGAATTTGTCAAGGCTTTATTGAAAGTGATACTGATTTCATATGTATCCTACGTGTATTTAAACGGCAAGGCGCATGCAATAATGGGCCTTATGAACATGGAAATCGAACAAATCTCAGCTTTTATCTGCCAGACGTCGCTTGATCTTGCGATAAGAGTATGTGTTACGCTTGTTATATTGGGAGTGTTTGATTACGGATACCAGTGGTGGGAGTATGAAAAAAGCCTCAAAATGACGAAAAAAGAAGTAAAGGAAGAATATAAGCAAACCGAGGGAAACCCGGAAATAAAGTCGAGGATAAGGCAGAAGCAGAGACAATTGTCATTGAGAAGAATGATGCAGGAAGTGCCCAAAGCGGATGTGGTAATCACCAATCCGACTCACCTGGCATGCGCGTTGAAATATGACGCCGAGGAATCTCCCGCCCCGGTGCTGGTAGCCAAGGGCCAGGACTATATTGCTGCGAGAATAAAAGAAATTGCAAAGGAACACAATGTTGAGATTGTTGAAAACAAGCAATTGGCAAGAACCATCTACGAGACCGTGGACATCGGGCAGGCAATACCTCCGGAATTGTACCAGGCCGTCGCGGAGGTGCTGGCGTTTGTCTACAGCCTGAAAGGAAAAGCCAGGGAAGGATAGGCAGGAAATAAAAACGCAAGGAAGGAGGCAAAAGGGGTTTGAAACTGAGAGATACTTCCATACCGGTAATTGTAGTAGCTATCGTTCTGGCATTTATAATACCGTTTCCGGATTTTATCATTGATGTTCTGCTCGCGGTAAATATTATAATTTCCGCGGTAATACTGCTTAACACGGTTTACATGAAAGAGCCCCTTCAACTTTCCATCTTTCCGTCCCTCCTGGTGATCACAACCATATTCAGGCTGGCGCTGAACGTGAGCACGTCCAGGCTGATTATCGGTAAGGGCGAAGCAGGGGGAGTGATCGAAGGTTTTGGAAGGTTTGCCGGCGGGAATGATTTGATCGTTGGCTTTATCATATTCTTGCTTATAACGCTTGTAAATTTCCTTGTAATTACGAGGGGTTCCGAGAGGGTCGCGGAAGTTGCGGCCAGGTTCACCCTCGATGCCATGCCCGGAAAGCAGATGGCAATTGATGCAGATCTTAATTCCGGCCTTATCAATGAAGCGGAAGCAAAAGAAAGAAGGAAAAAGATCCAGAGGGAAGCTGATTTTTACGGCGCTATGGACGGTGCGAGCAAATTCGTAAAAAACGACGCTATTGCCGGTATTATCATAACCGTGCTGAATATTGCCGGAGGTATTCTCATGGGCGTCATTTCGAGGGGAGAAACAATTGAGGAAGCCCTTTCGACATATGCCGTTCTGACGATAGGCGACGGTCTCGTGAGCCAGATACCGGCGCTCATGATATCCACGGCGACAAGCTTGATTGTTACGAGGGCTGCGTCCGACTCGAACCTGAGCCAGGACATGGCAAAGCAGGTGTTCAGCAGCCCGAAGGTTTTGTATATCGCATCTGCGCTGAGCCTGCTCCTTTCGTTATTCCTTCCCACCGTTCCGTTTCTCCTGCTGGCGGCAGTCATGGCGTTCCTGGGCTACATGATTTCGAAGCAGCAAACAGTTGAGCAAATGCAGCAGGAAATACAGGTCGAAGAAAAGGAAGTCGAGGAGATACGCAAGCCTGAGAATGTTGTATCGCTGCTGCAGGTTGATCCGATCGAACTGGAATTTGGTTATGGCATAATCCCGCTGGCGGATGTAAACCAGGGTGGTGATTTGCTTGACCGCGTCGTAATGATAAGAAGGCAGCTTGCGCTTGAAATGGGCATGATTGTGCCGGTTATCAGGCTGAGGGACAATATACAGCTGGCGCCCAACGAATACAGGATCAAGATAAAAGGTGTCGAAGCAGCAGGCGGAGAATTAATGCTTGATCATTTTCTCGCGATGAACCCGGGGACAGTGGAAGAAGAAATTGACGGCATAAAGACAACTGAACCCGCCTTTGGCCTGCCGGCCATATGGATAACGGAAAGCCAGAGGGATAGGGCTGAAATGCTGGGATACACCGTGGTGGATTCGCCGTCGGTCATTGCCACCCATCTGACGGAAATAATAAAGAAGCATGCGCATGAGCTTATGGGCAGGCAGGAGGTTCAAACCCTGCTTGATAATGTAAAGCAGAATTATCCTGTAATAATCGAGGAACTGATACCGAAACTGATGACAGTGGGCGAGGTACAGAAAGTTCTTGCAAACCTGCTGAAGGAGGGCGTTTCCATAAGGGACATGGTTACGATCCTGGAAACCCTTGCAGACTACGCGCCGCTGACTCATGACGCCGATTTACTGACCGAGTACGTAAGGCAAGCGCTGGGAAGGGCCATCTCGAGAAAATACTTCACAAACGGGACGTCAAGTGTCATTACGCTTGACCCCAAGCTGGAGCAGACGATACTGGATTCGGTACAAAAGACTGAGACAGGCTCATACGTTGCCCTTGAGCCTGGTTTGACGAACACGATACTGGCAAACTTGTCAAAACAAATCCAGAAGCTTGTACAGCTTGGCCAGCAGCCCATTGTCCTTGCGTCGCCTGTTGTAAGGCTGCATTTTAAGAGGATAGCCGAGCAGGCAATACCCGGCATCGTGGTTCTTTCGTATAACGAACTTGATCCCGAACTGACAATACAGTCGGTTGGCACTGTCGGCGTATAGCGTCGCATTATAAGACTGGCTTAAATAAAATGGTAAATATTATCGAATTATGGTATATTAAGAGTGATACAGAAAGAAACCGCTAAGCTAAAGGATTGTTAAATAAAAGTAAAAGGCTTTGGAAACTTGATGGATATTGTTTGGGGGAAATATGAAGATTCGCCGTTACATAGCAAACAATGCTCAGGAAGCGATACTCAAGGTTAAGATGGACCTTGGGAACGAAGCACTTATACTTAATACAAAAAAAGTAAAGAAGAAAGGCCTGCTGGGGTTATTTTCAAAACCAATGGTTGAGGTCCTGGCGGTAGATGAATACAACGCTGTCAGAACGGGAGATGATTCGTCGAGAAAGTCAGAAAATGCTGCAGCAACAATATCCTCGCCTGCCGCAAAAACATATCGTGACGAAAAAGAGGAAAAAATAGCCGATTTGGAGAATAAAATAAAAAACATGGAAAAAACGCTGCAGAAGCTATGCCAGCAGCCCAAGGATGAAAAAAAGCCACCGGAAAAATCGGCAGCGCCCGATGCGCAAGTGCGCAGGGTCATGGCAGCGGATGCCTTCTGCAATAACCTTATAAAGAGAGAAGTAGACCCGGACATAGCCAGGAAGATTATTAACGCGACGATTGAAAGGCTTGGCGGGAACTGCGGAATGAGCGAAATGGCCGCGAAGCTTTACAGCATAATATCCGGTTTGCTCGGAAAGCCTGAGACCATAAAGCCCGGCGCCAACGGAAAACCGACGGTGGTTATGTTCGTAGGCCCTACCGGCGTGGGAAAGACGACTACGCTGGCCAAAATCGCGGCGAACTACCTGCTGGACCAGAAAAAGTCGATTGGGCTTATTACCGCCGACACCTACAGGATAGCTGCCGTGGAGCAATTGAAAACATACGCCGAGATACTTGACATCCCGATAACGGTGGTCTATACGCCTGCAGAAATCAAGGAAGCAATAAACCTGTATTCGGACAAGGATATGATATTGATCGATACTGCGGGCAGGAGCCACAAGAACAAGGAGCAGTTTGAAGAACTGAAAGCCCTGGTTGCGGCTTCTGAGGCTGACGAGATTTATCTTGTGCTGAGCGCCACTACAGGCAACAGCAACTGCAAGGAAATATTAAAGAGCTATAGCTTTCTGACAAACTATAAATTGATTTTCACCAAAACAGACGAAGCCCCGATGCCTGGAATTATTCTCAACGCACGGTACCTTACGGGCAAGAGTCTTTCATATATCACGACGGGTCAAAGCGTACCCGACGATATTGAAGTAGCGAACATTGACAAGATAACAAGGAATCTTATAGGGAGTATAAGCTAGATGATGGATCAGGCAGATAAGCTCAGACAGGCGATTGATAATTTGAAAAAGAAACAGTCGGTGAGACAGGAAGTTTTGCTTGTTCCCCCGAAGAAAAGAACGGCCAGGGTTATAACGGTAACCAGCGGCAAAGGCGGAGTCGGCAAATCGAACATTACCATAAATCTTGCCATCGCACTCAGCGAACAAGGTTACAGGATCGTCATACTTGATGCTGATTTCGGACTTGCAAATATCGACGTGCTTTTCGGAATAGCGCCGCGTTATACGATGCTGGACGTGATAAAAAACCAGAAGAGCATCCTGGAAATACTTGCCGACGGGCCGAAAAACACGAGGTTTATTTCGGGCGGCTCCGGCGTCGAAGACCTGGTAAAGCTTGAAAAGCAGCAGATTATGAGATTTATAGACAATATGTCTTTCCTGGACAAGATAGCCGATATAATCATTGTTGATACAGGCGCCGGCCTTTCGGAAAACGTAATGAGTTTTGTTACCGCGGCGGATGACGTGGTGCTGGTGACATCGCCTGAGCCGACTTCTATCACGGACGCATATGCGCTGATAAAGATGCTTTCCGGCATTGATAAAAATAAAAAGGTGCGGGTGGTTGTAAACAG
>JBLNDI010000069.1:0-11247 GCA_050261495.1 Bacillota bacterium | reverse complement strand
GACTTTAACCGAAAGGTACTTGCTAGTACATTAATTCTTACTGAACCGCCGTATACCGAACGGTACGTACGGTGGTGTGAGAGGTCGGTAGGCGAAATAATCGCCTACCTCCTACTCGATTATGCAAGCCTGCCGGTTAGATTGCAGTCTGCCGCCGGGCAATTCTTTTTTTGATAATAGAATCCAAAAGTACCGTCACAATAATCAAAATACCGATAATGGCGTCTCTCCATTCGCTGGGAACCGCAAGCAGGTTCATGCAGTTCGTAATGATCGTAATGATAAAGGCGCCGACAATCGTGCCAAGTATACCGCCCTCGCCGCCCTTTGGGCTGGTTCCTCCCATAAATACGGCAGCCAGGACAGGAAGCAAATACGCGTTTCCAATATCGGCCTGGACCGCGTTTTCACGCGCAACAAACAGGACTCCTGCAAAAGCCGATAATAATGCGCTTACAATAAAAGCCCCCATAACGGTGTTTTTTGAATTTATGCCGGACATGACCGCGCAAATGCTGTTGGAGCCGACGGCGTAACACTTTCGTCCAAAGTTCGTCTTTTTCAGCAAAAACCAGATTAGGATGACAAAGGCTATCATAATCACGATGGGCATCTGTAAAAAGCCGAAGAGCTTGCCCGTTCCGATAAAACGGAAAGTCTCGTTAAAATTGTAAAGCACATACCCTTGCAGGATTACGTAAGCAAATCCGAACACGGCCCACCTCAAGCCATAGGTCGAAATAAAGGAGGGTATGCCGACGTACGAAACCATGTAGCCGTTCAGAGCACCCAGCATGGCGCCGCAAAGCAGGGCTACCAGTATGCTGATGACAAAATTCACATTATGGTTTTTCATTAAAATCGCCGTAATTACAGCGCATATCGTCATAACGGAGCTGGAGGACAGGTCGGGGCCGCTTGTTATAATTGCTATTGTCTGTCCAATACCCAGAATAATCAGGATACTGGCGTTTGTAATGTTATTGCTGATGTTTCTCATGCTTAGAAAAGACTTGTCGATGCAAAATCCAAAGACAATGATCGCGAGCAAAACCGCCAACCTGCTGATTACCGGCAATAGGCCGAAGGATGGATTGAAGATTCTGTTTCTGATTCCGCTCATTTTTTCAACTCCTTTGACATAATACTTACCTGGAACACGATCGCCATAATAATTACGATGCCAAGAATAGCCGGCTGCCAAAGGGATGGAATACGCGCCACATTTAAGCCGCTCCGGATAACAGTCAGGAGCGTTACGCCAACAATAGTTCCCTTTACATCGCCCTTGCCGATACGCAGGCTTGTCCCGCCCAATATGGCAGCGGCAATAGCCTCAAACTCCCATTGCCTGCCGACCAGGGGATCCGCCACCTCAAGCCTGGCAACTAAAATAACCGCAGCCAGACCGGTCAGGAAGCCGGCGAAAGCATAAGTAAAGCATCTCCAAAACTTGGTATCAATACCGGACAACCGTGCCCCTTCAGCATTTCCGCCTATTGCGAAAATATATCGTCCGAACCTTGTCCAATCCTGCGTTATAATGGCGAATATATAAATAATCAGACAGCAGATTGCGGCCATAGGTATCACTTTATTATACAGACTGCCAAGAAAAATGAATGATTCGTTTGAAACCGAAATACCGACCTTTTTTGTCGCAACCAGCGACAATCCAAAGAAGAGTCCCTGCGTTCCCAGAGTAACGATAAACGATTCCAAATCGCAATAGGATATAAGAACACCATTGATTGCACCGCACAAAAGACCGGTGAGCATGCCAACCAGGATTACAACCGGAATGGGAAGTCCTGCGTTAAGGGATATCGCAACGGTCACGCCGCTAAGCGTCAGGATGCCTCCCAGAGACAGGTCAAGCCCGCCGCTGATGATGACAAATGTAGCCGCCGCTGCCACGACCAGCTGAACAGACCCTTGCTGCAGCAAGATCAGCAGGTTTCGCATGGTTAGATACTGTTTGGACAAACAGCTGAATATAATAACCAAAAGTAGTATAAACCATAGTACAATAGGAATCCGCCTGAAGACGGACCACACATTACTCGCTTTTGCGCTCATTTTCGATAGCACCCTCCATCGCATATGAAATAATTACTTCCTGCGAAGCCTCGTCTGAATTCAGCTCTTTGACAATTTTCCCGTTCCGCATGACGTAAATCCGGTCGCTCATCCCGATGATTTCCGGAAGCTCGGAAGAAATCATCAGGATAGCCTTGCCTTGTTTGACCAGGTCGTTCATCAGCGCGTAGATTTCTCCTTTTGCACCGACATCGATACCCCGGGTTGGCTCGTCAAATATGATGATATCCGCCTGCGAGCAAAGCCATTTTGCCAATACAACTTTTTGCTGGTTGCCTCCGGATAAGTTTCTTGCGAGCTGTTCTCTAAACGGAGTGATGATTTTAAGTTCCTTTATATATTTATCAGCAACTTCTTTTTCGGTTTTTGAACGGATAACGGAGCTGGGAAACAGCTTTTTCATGCTTGCCATGATAATATTCTGCGTAATGGAAAGAATGAGTGACAAACCTTGTTTCTTTCTGTCTTCCGGCAACAGCGCCAGACCGTGTTCGATAACCTGGCCGGGCGTCAGATCTTTGCTTATTTCCTTGCCAAACAAATATACTTTTCCGCCGTCGTAACGGTCAACATGGAAAAGGGCGCGCGCAAGCTCGGTGCGGCCAGCGCCTACCAGTCCGGCCAAACCTACGATTTCCCCCCTGCGCAATTCTAGATTGATGCCCTCTAGCTTCTTTTTCGATGAATAAAGATGTTCAACTTTCAACACGACTTCACCGGGTTTTATTCGCTCTCTTTTATAGAGATTGGAAATTTCACGCCCAACCATAAGCTTGATAATTTCTTCCGTCGTAAACTCGTTTATGCTGCGGGTGCAGATATACTTTCCGTCACGGAGGATTGTGACCCTGTCGCCGATAACGGGGATTTCCTGGAGGCGGTGGGAGATATAAATTACCCCAATGCCCTTTTTGGTCAGCGAACGGATGATTTCAAACAGTTTCTCAATTTCACGGTCGGACAATGTCGCGGTTGGCTCGTCCATAATGAGTATCTTGAGGTCGTGCGTCAATGCCTTGGCCACTTCCACCATTTGTTGCTGCGCTACGGGAATGGAATTTGCCAGCGCATGGATATCCACATTCATTTTCATATCGCTGAGGAGCTTTTCCGCTTTCTCGTGCATTGTCTTCTTATTCAGGAATATGCCTGCCTTCTCGGGCAAATGGTCGATAAAGATATTCTCTGCGACGGTTAAATACGGTATCAGGTTGAACTCCTGGTAGATGATGCCGATTCCGTTTTTCTGCGCGACAATAGGATTGAACCGCGTGATTTTTTTGCCCTCGACATACAGTTCGCCGGCATCGGGAGCGTAAGCGCCCGCGAGAATTTTCATCAGCGTGGATTTACCGGCGCCGTTTTCGCCTATAAGAACATGCACCTCTCCCGGCTTCAGATTGAAACTGACGTCATCCAAGGCTTTGACACCGGGAAAGACCTTGGTGATATGGTGCATTTCCAATAAATATTCGTTTTGCATAGTTGTTCTCACCCTTTTCAAGTGAATAAAATGCGGAGCATTTCTCTTAGTTTATATATACCCAACCTGTAAACAACGTTTTGTTTTAAGGAAAAAGCTCCGACCGTATGACGGCTCTTAATTCAACGGGTCCTCAATACATGTCGGAGCTATTCCTCGGTTGGTAAGAATGGCTATTCCATGCTGTATGGCAGATGTATCATTTACTTGTTCTTCAAAGCATCAGGCCTTTCGTCCATTTCCTTAAGGTTTTCTTTTGTTACAATGGTGATGGGGCAGTTGATCTGGCGCGGCACAGCTTCGCCGTTCAATGCGCGGATTGCTGCTACAACGCTTAGATATGCCTGCTGGTAAACGCCCTGGGATACCGTGAATACTTCATCGCCTTTCTCAACCGCGGTGTACTGCGGTTCCTGCACGTCAAATCCGCTGATCAGCACATGGCCTTGCTTACCGGCAGCTTTTACAGCCTCGACCGCACCTTCGGCCTGGTTGCCGCCAACAGCCACCATTGCGGTAAGCTCGTCGCCCCACTTGGTGATATAGTCTTCCGCGAGCTTGCGGCCTTCGTCAAACTGCCAGTTGGTGACCCCGGTTTCTACATAAATATCCGGATATTTTGATTTAAACCTTTCCACGCATCCCTTTGTCCTCAGGTCGGAGGTTGCTTGCCCCGGAACGCCTTCCATAACGACAACCTTGCCTTTGCCGCCAATGAGTTCGGCCATCTTGTCGGCGATCATTTCACCAACCTTGATGTTGTCGACGCCAACATACGTAAGGTAGTCTACGTCGGACGGACCCATGGTGTTGTCATAGATAACCGGAATACCTGCATTAATCAGATCCTGGACCGGTCCCTTTACGGCTTCGGTATTGGCAGGGGCCAGTACAACCGCATCGACGCCGGTAGTGATTAAATCTTCCAGTATCCTCTTCTGCTCTTCCACGTTATCCGCCTTGCTGGGCGAGTAGTCAAGTATAGTAACGCCAAGCTCTTCTCCGGCCTTCTTGGCGGCGATAATGTGGGATTCCCATACGGGAATAGCTGCGCTTTTCACGACGACGGCAATGGTGTATTTTCTGGCAGGGGTGGCGTCATAACCGAATTCTTCTGCTGAAATGCTGCCTTCTGTGCCAACCATTACAACCTTTTTAGATGTAGTTTCGGGTACAGTCGCGCTACTATTATTTGATGCATCAGGGGGGGACGACGTTCCAGGCTCCTTCTGACTGCACCCAAAAACCACAAAAGACATTGCGAGAACCAAGAGTATGCACAATAGCTTCTTCATTTTTTCCTTCCTCCATTACTTGATTGATTTATACACAACGCGTCAGCGTTAGTGCTGAAAATGTTATACATTTAATTTAATGCAAGCCTTCCTCAAAAAGTCCGTTTTTACCCGTAAAGCTTCAAACCGTCTTCAAACTGTCAGTCTTAAAATTTACGTCAGGTTGCCGCGTATGCCATCGTGGTCATAATGCTGTTTGCGCATTGGGTTGTATCCACGCGCGTGTACTGGATGACAACCGGTACGGAAGCCTTGATTACCGATGCGTAGGGAAGGCCGCGCGGAATATGCTCCCCGTTCGCGTCTGTCAAAAGATCCATGCGAATATGGTGGGTTCGCTTTGCCTCGCATGTGACTTTCAAGTCTCCGACCGGCTCACGGTCTTCGAAATACAATGTAATCTCCAGCTCGCATTTCTGATCGGACATATTCAACACGCAAATAGCTTCATGACTTACATAATGGCCTTCGGACGTGATTTCCGGCCAGTACATGTCAGGGATAACCCATGTTGTCTTTCCGATAGAGGACATACTCGTTGCTCCTTACTGTTGCTTATTTTAAACCTTGATTAATGCAAAATCCGCGTACGGTATTATTGGAAGTAACTGCCGCAACTAACGCTTGCTCAATACCTCGTGTTCATATTTTTTTACTTGACCGATCCATTCGCGTCCTACCGGAACACCCGAAGTCAGGCAGTAATAATCCCATACGGCCGAAAAGGGAAGCGACTTGTTCTCTTCGTGCAGCGCCAGCCGTGTTGTAAAATCGCCTTCGCTTTCCGCGGCGCGCTTGTCTTTGAACGGTGTCAGGCACGCGTTCAGCAGCGCCTTCCTCGTGTTGCGGGTGCCGATCGTCCATGCTGCGATGCGGTTGATGGATGCATCGAAAAAGTCCATGCCGATATGCACCTTGTCCTCATACCCGTTATGGATTATTTCATTCATAATATTTTGCAGTTCGTCATCCCATATGACCACATGGTCGCTGTCCCAGCGGATTCCGCGGCTGACGTGAAGCATAACCCCCTCCAGGAACGGAACAATGGCAGTCAGTTTCGCACCGACGGATTCGGTAGGATGGAAGTGGCCGGTGTCGAGGCACAGGAGTTTTTTGTTCTTCAGGCAATAGCCAAGGGCGAATTCGTGACTGACAACCGTATAACTCTCGATCCCCAGGCCGAACAGCTTGCTCTCCAGCGAATCCATCTCCAATGCCGGGTCTATTTTCTCGGAGAAGATTTTATCCAGCGAATCCATCATACGATGGCGCGGCGCTGACGTATCCGCAGGGATGTCTTTGTAACCGTCGGGCATCCAGAAGTTGGTGATGCAGGGAGTGCCAAGCTGTTTTCCAAATTCGGCGCCGATTTCGCGGCAGCGTTTGCCATGTTCAATCCAAAATGCCCTTATGCCTTCTTCGGCGCTTGCCAGGGAAAAGTTACCGTCCATCTTGGGGTGGGAGAAAAACGTAGGGTTGAAATCCAGTTGAAGTGAATGCTCTTTCGCCCAATCCACCCAGTTTTGGAAAAATTCTATGGTATAAGCGTCGCGGTCCACTTTTTTCCCGTTGAGCTCCGCATGGCAAGAATGCAGCCCGACACGGAGCTTGCCGGGAATCATGGAAACAGCCTCTGTAATATCCATCCGCAGTTCATCCGCTGTGCGCGCGCGTCCCGGGTAATTGCCCGTGGCGGATATTCCTCCCGTCAACGTACCTATGCCGTCAAATCCAATCAGGTCGTCGCCTTGCCAGCTGTGCAGTGTTAGCGGTATGTCGTCGGCCTTTTTGATTGCCGCATTCGTATCGATGCCATGTACTGCGTATACTTCCTTGGCGTATTCATATCCTTGCAAAATAGTTTTTTCGTTCATGGCAAGTCCTTCTTTCCGATAATCTAGCTGATAATATAAAGCTTTTATTATTTCGTATATACAAATTTCTTCAGACGGGCAAGTTTTTCTATTGCGTCGCCCGGTATGCTTTTTTCCATGCACCTGATACACTCGTCCAACTGGTCCATGTTGTCAAAAGATGCTATGGGTACCGATGGGAAACGCTTTTCCGCCATAATATACATTAAAGAGAGATCGATAAAGGAATATACGCCTTCTGCAACGACTGTTCCGGCAATCTCGTAGATGGCGTCGTTGGACGGATTCGAGTAAACGTCCGTGACACCGGCGGGCAGTTTTTCACCGGCCGCGCGCCGTGCAAAGTAACCCTTGGCAACGGACATGTAGGCCATGGCGTTCATGCGGGTTTCCGAATGGTATGCGTATGTTTCTTCATCCATGGGAATGAGGGTTTTATCGGGCAAGTTGTGCAAATTAACGTCCGCCAGGCTCCACATGATCTGGTTGCAGATGAATCCATGAAGCCCGTGTTCCTTGCAATACGCCTGCGCTTCCTTGATGCGGGGCAACTCCCAGTTTGAACACCCGTAATAACGGATTTTGCCGGCCTTGCGGGCATCTTCGAGGCACTCCATGATCTCCGAGATGGGCGTGTTTGGATCGTCACGATGGAGAAAATACAGGTCTATATAGTCCGTGTTCAGGTATTGCAGGCTCTCATCCAGGTCTTTTTCGATACATTTTTTGTTGACGCGCGGGATTTCCATGTATCCCCATTCGGGGTGTGCGCCCTTGGTGGAAATTATGAGCTTGTCCCGATTGCCATTTTCCTTGATCCATTTGCCGATGATGCGTTCACTGACAGCCTTGGGCCCGTCACCCCAATCCCCGTAAACATGGGCGGTGTCTATGAAGTTTCCGCCGGATTCTACAAACCTGCTTATCTGGGCCAAGGCTTCGCGTTCGGGCAAGTCGGTGCCGTAGTTGACGGTACCGAGACATACCGGCGATACTGACAAATCTGTGTTATTGAATTTTATATAATTCATAAAGCTCCCCTCTCTTCGCAAAGCAACGCTTGTTTTTTATCCCTGCTTCAGGACATGTTTCCTGTACAAGGGAAGGTACACTTCCTGGTCGCGTACAACGCAGCCGGTCTGGCAGTGTCCTATTTGAATCAAATCGTAGCACTTGTCACAGGTTATGCAGCACTTGGAACGGACCATTTTGCCCAATTTCATGATATCTTCCGCAAAGTCGGGGTATGCAAATGCCTGACGGCCAAAGCCTGCCAGATCGAACCATCCTTCTTTAATGCCGCCGGCGCCTACCGCGGCGCCAAAGTTCTCCAGCCAGGAAAGGCCGGTGCAGACAAACTTGCCGCCGGGGACGGCTTCCTTAATGCGACGGGTCATATCAAGCAATGCAAATACACCCTTGTAGGGCTCGATTACCGCATCCTCTTCGATCTCGGCAAGATAACCGCGTCCTGTCGGCTGGTACCTGGGCATCATTGTGGACAGGTTGATCATGTCAACGCCTTCCGCCACCAGCATGTTGCAAAGCTTGATAACTTCTGTTGGATCGGGCTCCATCACGCCTTCTTCCTGCTTCATGCCCCAGCCGTGCGGCCACGGGATGCAGTCGTACGCGTTAAGACGCACGCAGATGGCAATCGCATCGCCGCAACGTTTTTTTATGCCGTGGATAATTTCGAACAGCGCGCGTGTACGGTTCTCAAAGCTTCCGCCGTATTTGCCCGGACGATTGAAAGCCGCCAGCAACTCGCGCAGTATATACTCGTGGCATATCTTCACATCAACCGAATCAAATCCGCATTCCACGGCCAATTCCGCGCCATGAATAAATCCCTCTATGATTTCTTCGATTTTCTCGTCGGTGGCAAACGTAATTTTGCCTGACTGGCCGTCGATTGAATTGTGATGGTCGATATAGGGATTCGGAACGACCGCGAGCGGAGTGGATTTCCAATTTGCATCGACACTGCGGCGGCCTGAATGGGTCAACTGCAATACATTGTAAGGTCTTCTGCCGTATTTTGCGATTGCTGCGGCGTTGCTTTCGTCAACAAGACGCTTTATCTCCGGAACCGTGCTTTCCTTTATAATCATCTGCAAGGGATTGCAACGTCCGTCATCCGCCACCGTTATAGACTCGTACCAGATCAAGCCGGCGCCGCCCTCGGCATACCTCTTGTAACGGCGGAAAATTAAATCGGATGGGTTGCCGTCCCTGGTGCCGTCAAAACCTTCAAGCGGCTGTATTACCATGCGGTTGGGAATCACATCTCCATTTGCCAGGGTCAGAGGTTCCAAAAGGATTGAAAGATCGTCCGAAATAGGGAAATTCATACCGTCTGCAGCCATTGCGGCCGAAAAATCGGCATTTGTTTTAAAAGAACCGAAATTGTAAGGCTTGTATACTTTTTTCATGATCCACGCTCCTGTTACGTTTGTATTTAATTAGTGCGTTTTGTCCAGATTAATTAGTGCGTTTTGTCCAGCGGGGGAACAGTGACGCAGCAAAAAACGCAATCTTCTTCGCCGTCATTTATCACAGCATGTACGTCTCCGGCTTCCACCAAAGCAGCGTCGCCCTCTTTCAATATGTCGACAAGCTTGCCGTTTGCGCTGATTTTCAGTTCCCCTTTAATAATGTAGAAAATCTGATCGGATTTTTCGTGAACTTCATCCACGCTTCCTGCACCTTTCGGTATCGTGGATAAAGTAAAATTGACACGTTTGGAACCGGTGTCAGGGTTGAAGACAACCTGGGTCGTCATGCCATAATGATTGAAAGGCGTATACTTTTCACCGGTGCCCTTTCGATATATTTTCAAACTCTCACGCTCCTTTGTTTTAGATTAACGGAAGGGTCCTTACCGTCTTGAAATCGAAGTGCAATACTATAAATTTACTAAATTTAATAAAAGTTTAGCATAAACATTAAGTTGAGTCAATATAATTTTTATTAAAAAAAGAAAACAAACTAAAAACACGCGGACATTGTTAATTTATTGTAAATGTAGAAATAATAATTAATATGCCCTAAAGATAACTATTGACACAGTTATAAATTTAAGTAGAGTATTAAAATATATAATAAAATTTTAGTAATGCGACCGGCTAAATAATATGTGAGTAATAAAATTTTAATAAAAACAGCTAAATTTTAGCTTGCATTTATCCGCTAAACGTTATATATTTATATTGAAAATTATTTTGGAGGTATTTAATAAATTTTTTAGTGAGTGGGTGCTAATGAAGAAACAACTGAAATTAAAAGAAATAGCGAGTTTGGCCAATGTTTCTCCTGCAACGGTTTCGCTTGTCCTGAACAACCGTGAAGGGGTAAGCTCCGAAAAGCGAAGAATGATCCAGGAGATTCTGGAAAAAAACGGCTACAATATAAACCGTGAATTCGGGTTGAAGACAAAGAAAGATGTTAAGAAGAAGAGTATCAATTTTATTAAATTTAAGAGGCACGGCCTACTGGTTGATGGAAATCCGGGTTTTGTCAACGCCATAATTGACGCCGTGGAAAAAGAATGCCGCAGGCAGGGCCACAACCTGGTCATGACGGCTGTTGGCGAAAACCAGTTGGGCGAGGTTCACAGGCTGATTGAGCAAGATTCGACCGACGGCGTGCTGCTTTTGGGGACGGAATTGACCGAGGAATACATACAGTATTTTTCAAATGTGCCCGTACCGATGGTGATTATCGATAATTACATGCCGATGCTGGAATGCAACTGTATCACCATGAATAATGAAGAGGCGATTTTCCGTTCCGTTTCCCTTCTTGCTTCACTAAACCATCCGAAAATAGGGTTTATTGCCAACGCGCTGCCGACCAACAACTGCAATGCCCGCAGGATGGCATATGAATACGCGCTTGTGAAACATGGCTATACATTCGATCCTTCATTGGTATACACCGTGCATCCGACGCCGGACGGAGCGTACCAATCCGTACGCAATATGCTCGAGAAAGGGACGAAGTTTCCGTCGGCGCTGGTTGCCAACAACGATAGTATTGCCCTGGGAGCAATGAAAGCTTTTAAGGAATACAAGATACGAATCCCTGAAGATATTTCCATTGTTGGATTTGACGGAATTCCATTTTCTACGATCTCCGATCCTCCATTGACCACGATGGAAGTGTCTTGTCTCGAGATCGGAGTTTGGGCTGTGCGCATTCTTTGCGACAGGATCCAGTATCCTTTTTCTTCAATTACAAAAATGCAGGTGGGGACAAGGTTGCTGGAACGGAACAGTACGGCGCCCTATAACCCCAGGAGGTCGAACAGCCACCTTTTGTAAATCCATTATAAATAAATCCTATAAGTAAATAACGGCTGATAAAACTTAAACAGGGGTCAGGTGAAACATATGAAGTACTATATAGGAATAGACAACGGCGGAACAACTACAAAAGCTGCATTGTACACGGAACATGGCGAAGAAGTGGGCGTAGCCTCGACAAATAC